>DASRWV010000120.1:0-45492 GCA_035687505.1 Nitrosotalea sp. | reverse complement strand
GTGCGCCGGGGGTGTGCGTCAGCAGTTCTCGATGGAAGCCAACGTCCGGCTGCAGCGCATGGCGGTGAAGATCCTCGAAGGGTTCGAAGAGGAGACCGGTCATCCCGCGGATTTCCGCCAGATCGGGTACCTCTTCGTCCTCACGCTTCCGCAGCAGGTCGAGGACTTTCGCCACAACATGGAAATGTGGCATCGAGTGGGCCTCACGGAGGCGCGCTGGGTAGATCCCGAAGAAGCATCGCGGATGGTGCCGATCTTGAACGTCGACGACGTCCTCGGGTGCACGTTCTGCCCGAGCGACGGCATCGCGAGCCCGGCCGATGTGACCTCCGGTTACGCGACTGCCGCGCGGCGCCACGGCGCCCGGCTGAAGGAAGGCGTCGAGGTGATCGGTATCGACGTCGCATCCGGCAGGGTCCAGGGGGTGCGCACCTCAGCCGGAGACGTGGCCACCCGCATGGTCTTCAACTGCGCCGGGGCATGGTCACCTTCGATCGGGCGCATGGCCGGGCTCGAGATCCCGGTTTTGCCGTACCGCCGCCACATCGCCGTCACCGGAGCATTTCCGGCGGTGCCGCGTACGAACCCGATGACTGTCGACTTCCGGACGTCGTTCTATTTCCACCCCGAGGGCGATGGCGTCCTCATGGGTATGAGCGATCGCGAGGACCCGCCAGGATTCACGACCGAGGTCGACTGGAACTTTCTCGAGAGGGTGTTCGAGCAGGCCGCGCGCCGTGCTCCCGCGCTGTCCGGGGCTGGGGTGAAGACCGCGTGGGCGGGGTTGTACGAGACCACTCCCGACCACCAGGCGATCCTGGGCCCCGTGCCGGAGGTCGAAGGCTTCTGGTGCGGCGCGGGGTTCAGCGGGCATGGGTTCATGCAGGCGCCGGCGGCGGCGCTCCTTCTGACGCAGCTGCTGCTGGACAAGGAGTCTGAGATCGATATCGCGCCGTTCGCCTTCACGCGGTTTGCCAAGGGCGCGCTGGTGAAGGAGCGGAACGTCATCTAGCGGTTCATTCGCGGGATGCGACCAAGTCGGCCGAATTGGCGCTATCGACAGTCTTGACACGACGATTTCGTCCGGAATGGCTGTATCCCGGCGCCTATTTTCGGAAGATGATCGACAGGATCATCAGGCCGATGCCGCCGAGCAGGAGCATGCCTGCGCACCCGACCTGGATGCCGGTGTAGACGATCCCGCCGCTGGAGCCGTAGGTTTCGGGATCCCGCGCCCTCCGGCGCCGGGTCCGCAGCGCTGCCGCGATGCCGGCGACGCCGATCAGAAAGGCCAGAAGCCCAAGCCCGAATCCCCCCGCCGCCTGGCCGAACACTGGCTTTCAGTATGCCAGCCGTTAGGATTCAGACCCGTGGCGAGGATCCTGCTGCTTGGCTCAACCGGCTTTTTCGGCCGTGGTGTAGCGCATAAGCTGATCGACAACGGACACCAGCTGAGAGTGCTGGTCCGCGACCCGATGAAGGCGGCTGCCTTCAAGGTCCGTGGCGCGCAGGTGGTGGTGGGAGACGCGCTGGACCCTGCCGCCCTCAAGCAGTCTTCCCAGGGGACCGAGCACATCATCAGCCTGGTCGCGGTGCGCCGCAATCAGCCTCAGTCCTATCTCGCGGTCAACGTCGACGGCCCGCGCATCATGGCCGAGGCCGCCAAGGCGGCCGGGGTCAAGTCCGTGGTTCTGGTCAGCGTGATCGGCGCCCGGCTGGACAAGAACTACAAATACCTGACTTCGCGGTGGATGGGCGAGCAGGAGCTCGCCAAGTCAGGCGTCGCGGGCACCATCCTCCGCTTCTCCCTCGTCCTTGCCGAGGAAGGCGGCGTGCTGATCGACTTCGAGCGCCAGGCCAACTTTGGCCCTTTCATCATCGTTCCGGGCAGTGGCCAGGCTCACATGCAGCCGATCCTCCGTGAGGACGCAGCGCGCTGCGTGGTCGAGACGATCGGCCGTCCGGAGCTGCTCGGCAAGATCGTCGAGCTGGGCGGCCCCGAGGTTGTGACGTTCGAGTCGATTCTCGACTGGTTCCTGCAGGCCCGGGGCATCAAGAAGCGCAAGCTGCATCTGCCGGTGCCGCTCCTTCTTCCAGGCGCGGCGATCATGGAAACGCTGCTGAAGAACCCGATCGCAACGCCGGACGAGATCAACACGATCCAGCTCGAGAACATCGCCGCCGGCATCGATTCCGTGAGCTCGAACTACGGCTGGCGGCCCACCGCAGCCGGCACATGGGCGCCGGCCAACTGGACGAAAAAGGCTCGCTGAAAGTCCGCGCTTTCTTCGGGCTACCCGTGCCCGAGGCGCAGCGCAAACAGCTCGACTCGTACCTCGCCGCGTGTGCAGGCATTGCCCCGGAATTCCGCTGGACACCGGCCGCGAACCTGCACCTGACAGTGCGCTTCATCGGAAGCATCGAGCTCTCGATTGTTGAAGGCATTGCGGACCGGCTGGCTCAGGGCCACCTCGCGGGTTTCGAGCTCGAGCTGGGCGAGGTCGGGACTTTCAGGCGGGGGCGCCTGGTCCGGGTCGTCTGGCTCCAGGTCCGAGAAGGCGCAGACGCGGCGCGTCAGCTGGCTGAACAGGTGGAGGCGGAGTGCGTTCGGGCAGGGCTGGCCCCGGAGGCGAGGCAGTTCCAGCCACATCTCACGCTCGCCAGAGCCCGACCCAGGGATGGCGCAGTGCTGCCGCCCCTTCCGAATCCACCCGAGCTGCGACGCTGGCGGGCCACCGAGCTGATCCTCTACCGGAGCCAGCTGGGGCGGGCGGGCTCGGTCTACGAGCCGCTCCGCACGCTCAGATTGAGCTGAGCCCTGCCTGGGCGCATTCCAGGTCCTGCTCGGGCTTCGCGCCGCTGACCCCCACAGCGCCGAGCACTCTGCCCTCGCGCTTGATGAGGACTGAGCCGAGGCCGGGAACAATCGGCACCCGCACCAGCCTGTCGGCAACGCTGAACAGGCCCGGGCGGTCCTTAGCGACCTCGGCGAGCGCTGCGCCGTCCCGGTGCCACATCGCAGCGCCAACAGCTTTGGCCTCCGCGATCTGCGGCGACAGGGGCGGCGCGCCGTCCATGCGGGACAGCGCGATGAGCAAGCTGCCCTCGTCCACAACAGCGATGGTCACGCGCACACCAAGCTCTGCGGCCTTCGCCTGCGCGCGAGCGATGACCTGGCCGGCTTCGTCGAGATTCAATGGCATGCGGTCAAGTGTCGCATGGCCATTAGTTCTGAGAGGGAGCGGCCCCCTGTGTTCACACGGCTACTAGTTTTAGGTTGGCGGCGAACTGACTTTCGCAGTTGCAATGCAACCGGTGGCCCAATAGTCTTTGTGACGGCCCCGAGGGAAACGTTCAAGAGGGCAGGAATTGGCCGCAAGGCCGGTACCAGTCCTCGAGAGGCGATCCGTCGGGGTCATTTCTTTTTCTGGGCTGAACCGCAAGCTCATTGTCGGCCTGACCGTTAGTCTGGTGCGCGATGAGCGTCGCTCAGCGAGCACCCAAACGGGAGGAAACAGCCGCCGACCAGACGGTCGAGATCTCGATCGTCATGCCGTGCCTCAACGAGGCTGAAACGCTCGCCACCTGCATCCAGAAAGCGCAGCGGGCGATCGCGAATGAAGGGCTCGCGGCGGAGATCATCGTCGCCGACAACGGGAGCACGGACGGCTCCCAGGTCATCGCCAAAGAGCTCGGCGCGCGGGTCGTGTCCGTCTCCAGAAAGGGTTACGGGAGCGCACTGATCGGCGGCATCGACGCCGCGCACGGCCGCTTCGTGATCATGGGCGACGCCGACGACAGCTACGACTTCACCGCCATCGCGCCGCTGATCGGAAAGCTGCGCGAGGGATACGACCTTGTGATGGGCAACCGCTTCCTCGGCGGCATCGAAACCGGTGCTATGCCCTGGTCGCATCGCTGGGTTGGGAATCCAGTCCTGACACTCATCAGCCGGGTCTTCTTCCACACGCCTGTCGGCGACGCGCACTGCGGCTTGAGGGGATTCAGAAAGGAAGCGTATGAGCGCATGAGGCTGCGGGCCACCGGGATGGAGTTCGCCAGCGAGATGGTGATCAAGGCTTCGCTACAAGGAATGCGGATCGCCGAGGTGCCGGTGACTCTCCGGCCTGACGGCCGATCGCGGCCGCCTCATCTGCGCACCTGGCGCGATGGCTGGCGCCATCTGCGTTTCATGCTGCTCTTCAGCCCGCGGTGGCTTTTCCTGTATCCCGGGCTGGCACTCTTCGGTGTGGGTCTGGTGGTCGGTATTGCTCTCGAGACCGGACCAAAGACGATCGGGCCGTTTGGATTCGACATCCACACTCTTCTGCTCGCCGGCTTCTGCTGCCTCATGGGTTACCAGCTCATTGTGTTCGCGGTTTTCACTAAGGTCTTCGCCATGCGCGCGGGCTTTCATCCACCCAACCGCACCTACGCTTCGATGTTCAAGTACGTTCAGCTCGAGAGCGGACTCGCGCTGGGCGTGCTCATGTGTGCAATCGGCGTCGCAGGCACGATCGTCGCCGTGCTCACTTGGGGATCAGTTGGGTTCGGCGCGCTCGATCCCCGAACGACGATGCGCGAGATCATTCCGGCGCTCGTTCTTCTGACCCTTGGCGTGCAGACTATTTTCGCGAGCTTCTTCCTCAGCATTCTGGGCATCGACAGCGAAACTGATTCCCTCTGACGCGTTAAAGAGGGTGCGGCGGCACCCATTGATCCTGGCTTACGTCGCAGCTCTTATCCCCGCACTGCTCATGGCCATCACGCAGCCAGTTTGGTCGCGCGTGGACGAGGCGCAGCACGCCGACTTCATCATCCAGCTGAGCCACGGCGTCTTCCCCGCTGCCGACACGACTGTCGTCGATCCCGAGACGCTGGGTCTCATGGCGTCGACCAAAGTGTTCAGATTCGACACGCCCGGCGCCTATCCGGCACCGGACCTCACCGACATCGGGCCGCCGCCCGCCGGTATGTCGGTACGTGCCAACGCGGCCTGGATGTCAAGACACCTGTGGCAGCTCTCATTTGAGTCGGCGCAGACACCGGGCTATTACCTCGCAATGGTTCCGATCTGGTGGGTCGCGGACAAGCTGGGCGGCACCCTCGCAGCCGTGTACGTCCTGCGGATCGTCAATGCGCTGCTCATCGCATTGCTTGCCCCGATGGCTTTCGTCGTCGCGACTCGACTGAGTCCAGGTCGAACTGAGGTCGCGGTCCTTGCGGCGTTGTTCGCGGCGCTTCTCCCGGGTCTCGCACTCAACGGAACTCGAATCAGCAATGACGCGCTGGCGGCAATCCTGGGCGGACTCACGATCGTGATGGCCGTCCGCACCGCGGGCCAGGCATGGACGTGGCGCCGTACAGTGCTGGTCGGCCTGCTCCTTGGAGCAGGGTTGCTGGTGAAGCTGACTTTGATCGGGTTGTTGCCGGCATTGGCGCTGGCGATCATGTGGCCGGCGCGCGGGAGTTCATTGCCGCGGAGGTTTGTACAAGCGAGCGCAGCGGGCGCGGTTGCGGTGGCGTGCCTTCTGCTGTGGTTCCTCATCAACACTCACGTGTACGGCGTGTACGTGCCCTCCGCGCGTACCAATCGCCTCTCGGGAATGCTGCCCATGTCCTTCCAGCCGGCATTCGTCGGGTTCGAGCTCGCCTTCTTCGTCATCAGCTACTGGAGCGGCGAACCTCTGGGTGAGCTGCCAATGGCGGCGCCGTTTGTAGCCCTGAGCTGTCTGCTTTCTCTGATCGCTGTGGCCGGGTTGGTCAAGTTGCTTAATCCATTTGCAATTCCTGCCGGCCCGCTGGTGGTCGCGGCTGCTGCCGTGTGCGGCATGGCCGCCGCCGCTTTGCTGCTGCCCGCGACTGCCGGCTTCGAGTTCGCAGGTCCTGGACGCTACGCATATACAGCACTTCCCGCGGGGGCTGCGCTTTTCGGCCTCGGGATCTATTCGGCAATGGCCCGCGGGTTCGCGCGGTGGACGTTGAGCGGTCTCTACGCGGCCGCAGCAATCGGCATTGTCGTGGCCGCAGCGCTGTGGCCGGCGGCAGGTCCCGTGCCGGGCCCAGGACGGCCACCGTCGGATGCCAGGCTCATAGACGCGACCGGCAGCGGCGCGCTGCAAGGCGTGGCGATCAGGGTGGATCGCATTGCGCTCGATCCCGCGAGGAATGCCACCTGGTTCGAGGTGACCATCACGAATTCCGGATCAGGCGAGGTGGAGTGGTCGGTCACACCAATCGTTTCAGCCGGCGGCGTGACAGCGCACGGCGACTACATGCACTCGACGCATATGCCGGGCGACATCGATGCCGGCCAGAGCGCGACCGGATGGGTACTTGTGCAACTCGATCCCGCGAGCGTGCGTCGCGGCGGCTCAGTCCGCCTCCGCTTTCCCGATGTTGCGCTGGACGGCTATGTGGTGGTGGAGGACGTCGTCTTCGATGTGAAGGTGGCGGGCGCCCTGGCTTAAGGGCTGAGCGTGAAGGTTGGGTTGGGCGAGATGTGCGCCTCCCAGTCGGCATTCGAGCCGGACTGCTTGACCCAAACGTCGAAGAGGTAGGTGCCGGTCGGCTGTCCGGCGGTGTTCCAGATCACAGTGCTGTTGGAGCTGTATGCCTGCAGGATCGTCCACGAGCCGCCGGGCGCCTGGATCCAGAACTGGTACATCGGGTTCGGGCATCCGGTTGAGGTGCCGGTGAGGTTGACCTGCGTGCCGCGAGCCTGAGGCGAGGCGGGAGTGAAGGTCAATGAGGATGCCGTGCATGGCGCGCCAGTCTGCAAGGTGTAGGTCGGATTCGGCGAGACGTGCGCCTCCCAGCTTGCATTCGAACCCGACTGCTTGGCCCAAACGTCGAACAGGTAGGTTCCACTCGGCAGGCCGGTCGTGTTCCACGTCGCGCTCGAACTGGAGCTGTACGCCTGGAGGATGGTCCATGCACCACCAGGCGGCTGGACCCAGAACTGATAGACGGGGTTCGGGCAGCCGGTCGCGCTACCGCTGAACGTGACGGTCACCCCGGGTGACTGCGGCGATGCGGGGCTCGGGGCGTTCCAGGTCACCGCAGTGCATGTAGGCGGTGGCGCCGGCGCCTGGAGCGTGTAGGTCGGGTTTGGAGATACGTGGGCCTCCCAGCTTGCGTTGGAGCCTGACTGCTTGGCCCATACGTCGAAGAGGTATGTGCCGGCCGGCTGGCCCGCAGTGTTCCACGTGGCGGAGGCGCCGGAGCTATATGCCTGCAGGACCGACCACGTTCCACCAGGCGGCTGAATCCAGAACTGGTAGACGGGCTTGGGGCATCCGGTCGCCGTGCCGCCGAACGTGACTGTCACGCCAGACGCCTGCGGCGACGCCGGGTTTGGGGCGTTCCAGGTCACAGCGGTACATGTAGGCGGCGGCGGCGGCGCCTGGAGCGTGTACGTGGGATTGGGCGAGAGGCTTGCCTCGTAGTTGGCGGTCGATCCCGACTGCTTGGCCCAGACGTCGAACAGGTAAGTGCCTGGGGCCAGGCCGGCAGTGTTCCAGCTCACGTTCGCGCTCGAGCTGTAGGCCTGGAGGATCGTCCACGAAGCGCCAGGCGGCTGGATCCAGAACTGGTAAACGGGGTTCGGGCAGCCGGTCGCGGCGCCGCCGAGGGAGACCACCGCGCCCGGCGCTTGCGGCGACGCCGGGCTGGGCGCGTTCCAGGTCACGGCCGTGCAGGTCGGTGGCGCCGGTGTCTGCAGCGCGTACGTAGGGTTCGGAGAAACGTGCGCCTCCCAGTCGGCGCTCGAGCCCGACTGCTTGGCCCAGAGGTCGAACAGGTAGGTGCCGGTGGCCAGGCCGGTCGTGTTCCAGGTCGCGCTCGAGCTGGAGCTGTAGGCCTTGAGAATGGTCCATGCACCGCCAGGGGGCTGGACCCAGAACTCGAACACCGGGTTCGCGCACCCGGCCGCGGCACCGCTGAAGGTCACCGACACACCGGGTTGCTGCGGCGACGCAGGGTTGGCCGGGTTCCAGGTGACCGACGTGCACGGCGGCGGGGGCGGCGGGGGCGGCGTTCCGGACGTGAGGACGGCGTAGTTCTGCGTCGCCCATTGCGGGTAACCAAAGAAAGATGGCCCGCTCACCTGGTTGGTGCCCCAGACGACTCCGGCATTCAGAGGGTCTGGGCTGGCGCCAGAGTAGTCACCCCATCGACACGGTGGCCCGTACGGCGCGCTGCAGCTGAAGTCCACTGTCGCCGCAGCGCTCGTCGCAAGGACCACTTCACCGCCCATGGTTCCGAGCGGCGAGGTAGATAAGCGCGCCTGTGCGGCCGCCAGAACCAGCTGCGACGCACCGCCCCGGTTGTAGAAGACCGCAGCGTCGTTGCCTGCTATCGAGGGCGAGATTGAGCCGTTCCAGATGAAGTCCGTCGCGCTCTGGACCTGCCCCTGCTGGCGCACCGACCTGGTAGCGGGCAGGATCTCGTACCAGCGGACCACCGAGCGGCCTCCAGGTCCGGCGATTCCGTGCTGGGTCCACACCGCCTCGGCGCCGCCGGCATCCGGATCGGCGTGGGCGACAGCCTGGGTGAGGCGGGCGTCCAGAGTGTCGAGAGTCGGTCCGCCTGGTTGGGGTGCGGCGGCGGGAACGTCGAAGCTGCCCACGGCGAGATCGCCGTCGGCTGTCAGCTTGGGCACGCCGCCCTGCTTCGTCGTGTGCCAGACCATGACCTTGGTCTGCGGACCGAGCGGATCCCCTGTTCTGGGCGGCAGCGGACTGTGCGAGGCGACTACGTAGCCCGAGCTCGAGGCATCGGAGGTGTTCGCAGGAATCGGGGTGAAGGCCGATGTGCCGTCGGTGTTGAGCAGGACGTGCTGGGGGTCGCCGAACGCGGTGAGCCCAGACGTCGAGCATGTCGTGAGGTTTCCGTTCGCGGGCTTGGGCAGCGCATAGATGACTGCAGTCGTGAACACGTAGTTGCTGGTGGTGTCGTCGTAGAGGTTGGCGCCGAACAGGACGAAGTTGTCGTCGTGTCCGAGCTTGGGGTAGTCCGCGAGCTGGTTGCCCGTAAGGGCTCCGAAACGGCACCAGCCGCCGGCGAGATCGCTCGGATCCGGCGTCTTCGACCAACCGAAGACCAGGTAGTTGCTGTGAGTGGCGAAGGCGATCGCGGCGAAGAACCACCGCCCCGCACGCGCGTCCCACTGGATCTGGGGGTCGCTCACGTTGTGGCCGCTTGGCGCGGCCACAAAGCTCGCCATGTCCATCTGGCTCAGCTGCTTCAAGGTTCGGTCGTTGACGCGGATTGCGGTGTTGACGAACTCCACGTAGTTGTTCGGTCCGATCGCGCCGGTGGAATCAGGAGGCGTGCAGCAGAAACCGACATCGGCCGCAGAGATGCCTGGCGAGTTGATTCCATTGAACACCCCGGCCTGCGGGCTGGGGGCTGACGTTGCCGGTGCCGTCGTCGTGGCGGTTGCCGTCGCAGCTGCTCGCTGCTTCGCCTTGGCCAGAGCTGAAGGGTTGTGGCTCAGAAAGGGTTTGGGCAGCGTCTTGGTCGTGGCCTGCGCCCTTGGAGGCCCCGCTTTGTACGTGAACTCGACTACTGCCGGCGGCGGGACAGGCGCGATGTTTGTGCCGCCGGTGTCAGACCCGCCCGCCAGGGCCGGCACAGTCCAGGTAGCAGCCGCCGCCACGGCGACCGCAAATGCGGCGACCACCGGGCGCCGCGACCTGCCCCAGGCACCTATCAAACCCCGTCCTCCAACGACGACCGCATCCACGCTGCTTGGACCAGGGTCGCCGCGTGTGAACAAGTAAACGCCTGTGCGCGGGGATTGGGTTGCTCGATTTCTCGGCGCCCTGTCCCACACCACCCCGCGAAGGGCGGCTCCTCGTTCTCGGGTGTACTATCCCGGCCCGACATGCGACTTGTTGATGCAGACCGCTCGAACGATCTTCGCGTGGCGGTGGTCGGCCTCGGCTGGGTGGGAACCCACCGCCATCTGCCCTGGCTGAAGCGCACTCGGGGCGTCCGGGTGGCCGGGGTCATCGATCACAGCCCGGCGCGTGTCGAGCGTGCCCTCGCCCGTTTCGGCTCGGTGAAGAGCGCGGCCGCCGACGCCCCCGAGGGTGTCCCCTGGTTGGGCGAGATCGACGCGGTGACCATCGCAACGCCGCCCGCCACCCACCATTCGCTCGCCTTGGCGTACCTGAAGGCCGGCAAGGACGTGCTCGTCGAAAAGCCGATGGCACTCACAGTGGACGACGCCCGCGAGCTCGTCGAGGTGGCGGAGAGTGCCGGCCGGATGCTCGCTGTCGTGCACAACTTCCAGTTCGCGCGTTCCGTGGTCCGGCTGCGTCGGATGCTTGCTGAGGGCCGGCTCGGCGAGGTCCGCGCGGTGTGGGGTGCTCAGCTGTCCAATCCTCAGCGCAGGCTGCCCGAGTGGTACGAATCGCTTCCGCTCGGTCTGTTCTTCGATGAGTCCCCGCACTTCTTTTATCTGGTTCGGAGCGTGGTTGGGACCGAGCCCGAGCTCGAGCTGGCGCATCTCGTGCCGAGCCGGACGGGGGGACACACCCCAGCCGCCATCACCCTCGTGATGAGAGCCGGCGAGGTTCCGGTGCAGATCTCGATGAACTTCGAAGCTCCCGTGAGTGAATGGCTTCTGACTGTTCTCGGCTCACGCGGCCTCGCGGTGGTGGACGTCTTCCGAGACGTCCTTGTGCTCGTGCCCAACGATCGCGAGCACCTGGCTCGCCACATCCTCACGACCACCGCAAGCGCGGTCGGCAGTCACTTGATCGGCGTCGCCGGCTCGGGCATCAGGCTTGCGCTCGGGCGCCTTGCGTATGGAAACGACATAGTGATGGAGCGCTTCGCGGAAGCCTGCAGGACCAGGATTGCTCCGAAGGGAATCTCGGCCCGCGATGGTGTGGAGGTCGTGCGCCTTCAACGTGCAGTCCTCGATCGGGTCAACGCGCCGGCGCCCTGACCGCGTGCGAATCCTGCTCGCGAGCAACTACTACCCCGAGCACATGGGCGGGATAGAAACGGTCGCCGCATCCCTTGCTTCCGGCTACCGCCTCCGCGGTCATGATGTCCGCTGGATCGCGGGGGACATTCACGAGCGACCTCACCGCGGTCACGCAGACGACGTGCCGGTAAGAGTTTGGAACGGGATCGAGGGCTTGGGCTTTCCGTATCCACTGCCAGGACCCTCGGGTGTCGTGAGGATCCGGCAGGAGGTCGCTTGGTCCCAGGTCGTCCACCTTCACGATTGTCTGTACCCCGCAAACATCGCTGCTTTCAGGGCCGCCCGCCGTGCGCGCCGTCCTGTCCTGCTGACTCAGCATGTGGCCGAAGTGCCTTATCCCAACCCGCTGATCCGCGCCCTGCAGTCGTTGGCCTACGCCAGCATCGGCAAGGCGGTGCTATCGCGCGCGGACCAGGTTGTCTTCGTGAGCGAACAGGTGCGGCTGTCGTTCGAGCCCCGAGTGCACTTTCGCAAGACCCCGCTGGTAATCGAGAACGGTGTGGATGCGCAGCTGTTCCGGCCCGCGTCGCCGGCGGAACGCGAGGCGTTTCGAAGCCGGCTCGGAGCCAGCGTGTCACAACCCCTGCTACTTTTCGTGGGCCGATTCGTGGAGAAGAAGGGGGTACGCTTTCTGCGACCACTGATAGAAGCGACCCCGCAATGCGCGTGGCTGATGATCGGGCGCGCGGGAGATGTCGATCCTTCGACGTGGCACCTGCCAAACCTCCGCGTGATCGCTCAGCTCACCCCAGCGCAGCTGCGCGAGCATTACGCCGCGGCCGACCTTCTGGTGCTTCCGTCAAGCGGCGAGGGATTCCCGGTCGTGGCTCAGGAGGCGATGGCGTGTGGCACGCCTGCCCTGCTCTCTGAACAGACCGCGGCGGGCGTGCCTGCGATTCGTGATGTTGTATTCACGACCACATTGACCAGGGAGAACCTGCTAACTGCGCTCGAGGGAGCAGTCGCCGCGGTCGCTTCTAATGAAGGATTGCGCGATCGCGTTGCGGCACTCGCTCGCGAGCGCTGGCGACCCGAAAGTGTCGTGATCCGCTACGAAGCGCAGTTGGAGGCACTGCTGCGCTGAACCGCAACCTCCTCGTCCGCTTTCTTCACGAATACCCGTTCCAACCTGCCACTGCCCTGTGGCGGGCGGTCGAAGTTGATCAGCTGGTGAACAATGGTCTACCCGAAGGCCGCGGCCTTGACCTCGGCTGTGGAGACGGGCTGCTCACCCGCATCGTCCTGCAGGCAGCCGGGCCGCGCGAGATGATCGGAATCGATCCCGATCCAGCCGAGGCAGCGCAGGCGGTACAGCTTGGGATCTATTCGGCCGTGCATGCCGTCGGGGGCGACCAGGTGCCCGAACGCGACGCCGGCTTCGACTGGGTTCTCTCCAATTCCGTGCTCGAGCACATCGAGCAAATCGAGCCTGTGCTTGCTGAAGTTGCGCGGTTGCTGCGGCCCGGCGGGAAATTCGTTTTCACGGTGCCCGGGCCGGAATTCCATGCCTGCTTGCGTGGTCCGCTGCTGCCAGGGACGTCTCGCGCCGACTACCTTCGCCACCTCGATGACCGGCTCGCCCACCATCGTTACTGGGGCCCCGCGGAATGGCAGTCGGCTTTGGTTCCCCATGGCATGCACGTCGTCAGCGGCGTCGGTTACCTCGATGCTGCGCAGGCGCAGCGTTGGGAATCGATCTCTCGTGTCACGGCCGGTGTCCTCTATGGTCTGGCCGATCGACGCCGGCAGCCGATCGAAATCCAGCGTGGGCTTGGCTTGCGCAAACCTGGCCGGCGCATGCCGTTGCGACTTGCACGAATGCTGGCCAACGTATTGTCTGCAGGCCTTAACGGCCCGCCGGCAGGAGAGTCATCAATCAGTCGCGATCACGCACCGAAATTCGGTTGCTACTTGATCACCGCCATCAAGGCCGAGAGCGTCGCCGCCTGGTAGAGCCCGGCCATGCGCAGATCGTCGCCTCTAGTAGATCGGGCTCTCCAGAGTGACCGCTTCCAGCCATTTGCGGCAGGAGGTGAGAAAGCGAGCCGCCTGCAATCCGTCGAGCACGCGGTGGTCGAACGAGAAGCAGAGGTACATCATCGGTTTGATTCCGATCATCCCGTTGATCGCCACGGGCCGCTCGACGATAGCTTCCATCGTCAGGATGCCTGCCTGTCCGGGATTGATCACCGAGTAGCTGAAGAGCGTTCCGAACGTTCCGGAGTTGTTCACAGTGAAAGTCGCGCCCGCCAGGTCGTCAGCTTTCAGCTGCTTGTTGCGAGCGCGGGTGGCGACATCGTTGATCGAGCGCGCCAGGCCTGCGAGCGACAGTCCATCTGCACGGCGGATGACGGGCACGATCAGCGTGTCCTCCAGGCCAACGGAGATCCCGAGGTTGAGATCGCGGTGGATGATGATCTCGGTCTCGTTGAAGGTCGCGTTGACCTGGGGATGCTCGCGCAGGGCCGAGGCCGTCGCCGCGACCACGTAGGGCAGATACGTCAGCGAGAAGCCTTCTTGTTTCTGGAACGCCGCCTTGTTCGCGGCGCGGTTGGCGACCACACCGGACATGTCGGCCTCCTGCGTCTGCCAGGCGTGGGGGATGGTGGTCTTGGAGCGGACCATGTTCTCGGCAATGAGGCGGCGCACCCGCGTCAGCGGGACGACCTGGTCGCCCTCTCCGGGCTTTACCGCGGCCGGCGCAGCAGGGGCCGCCTTCGGCCGGGCGGCAAACTCCTGAACGTCCTTCTTGGTCACCCGGCCACCGATGCCTGAGCCGGGGACCTTGGAGAGGTCGACCTTCAGCTCAGACGCCTGCATCTGCACAGCGGGCGAGTAGCGGTGCTCGCCACTCTCGAGCTTGGTCAACGGCGCTTCAGCCTGCGGCGCGGCAACCGCGGGAGCAGGCGCCGCCTCTGTTTCAGCCTTTGGCGCGGCAGCCGCGGGAGCAGGCGCTGCCTCTGACGCAGCCCTTGGCGCGGCGACGGCGGGAGCAGGCCCCGGTGCTTCCGGCGAGGCCGTCTTCGTTCCATTCGATGAGTCCGGTCCATCGCCGCCGACCTCGACGACCGCGATCTCCGCTCCCGCCTGCACCGTCTCGCCTTCTTTGGCCAGGATCTCGCGCAGGATGCCGGTCACGGGCGCCGGCACTTCGGCGTTGACCTTGTCGGTGTCGACCTCGAGCATCGGCTCGAACTCGACCACCTTGTCACCCGGCTTGACCAGCCACTTGGAGATCGTCCCTTCGTGGACCGACTCTCCAAGCTGCGGCATCACGACGCGGGTGGTTTTAGGCATCAGTACTCGGCGAGGTCCTTCAGTGCTTTGGTGATTTTTGCGGGGGTCGGCATGAAGTACTCCTCCATCGGGATCGCGTAAGGCATGGAGGGCACGTCAAGGCCGCCGAATCTCTTCACCGGCGCGTCGAGCCAGCTCCATGCCTCGTCGGCGATCAGAGCCGCGACCTCGGAACCGACCGAGATGCTGAAGTTGTCCTCGTAGAGGACAAGGCATTTGCCAGTCTTGCGCGCCGAGGCGATGATGGCCTCCTTGTCGAGCGGATAAACGGTGCGCAGATCGATGATCTCGACGCTGACCCCATCCGCTTCGAGATTTTTCGCCGCCTCGTTCGCGTAGTGGACCATCAGCCCGTAACAGAAGACTGAGATGTCGGTTCCCTCGCGAAAAGTTCGCGCCTTCTGCAGCGGGATGATGTACTCGCCTTTCGGCACCGGCTCCTTGAACATCCGGTACAGGCGCTTGTGCTCGAAGAAGAGCACAGGGTCTGGGTCGCGGATCGCGGCGAGGAGCAGGCCTTTCGCCTCATACGGGCCGGATGGGATCACGATCTTCAAACCCGGCGTGGCGAACCGCGCCTCGATCGACTGGGAGTGGTACAGGGCACCGTGCGCGTGGCCACCCATCGGTGCGCGCACCACCAACGGCACCGACCAGTCGCCGTCGCTGCGGTAGCGGTACTTCGCGATCTCGTTCGTGATCGAGTTGAACGCCATGTGCGCGAAGTCGGTGAACTGCATCTCGGCCACCGGCCGCTTGCCCGCGATCGCCAGGCCGAGCGCAACGCCGGCGATCGATGACTCGGCCAGTGGTGTGTCGATGACTCGGGCTTCGCCGAACTTGGCATACAGGCCGTCGGTGACAAGAAACACGCCGCCCTTCTTGCCGACATCCTCGCCCATCACCATCACGCGCTCGTCGCGCTCCATCTCTTCGGTGAGGGCTGATCTGAGCGCAGCCACCATGTTCATGTCTTCGGTCTCCACGCCTGGAGCAGGGTCCATCGCCTCGGGAGCGCCGACGCCGTACACATTGGTGAGCGCGTCTTCCGGGGCGGGGTCGGCCGACTCCATCCCCTCCTTCGTCGCCTTGGCGACCTCGTCCTTGACGCGCTCCTCGTACTCGGTGATTTCCTTCGCCGTCATCACGCCCTCGTCGAGAAGCCGCTTTCGGAAGCGCTCTACGCAGTCGTTCTGCGCGAGCCGGTCGATCTCCTCCTGCGCCCGATACCGCCTCTGGTCGTCCTCGGACGAGTGCGCACCCAGCCGGTCGACAAGGCACTCGATGAGAGTTGGGCCGTGCCCGGCGCGGGCGCGAGCGATCGCTTCCTTGGAGACGAAGTACGCGGTGACCGGGTCTCTCCCGTCGAGCGTCACGCCAGGGAACCCGTATCCCGCCGCGCGCTGCGCGACGTGCTCGATCGCGTATTCCTTGCTGAACGGGGTGGAGATCGCGAAGCCGTTGTTCTCGCAGACGAACACTTCTGGCAGCTTGTAGATCGCGGCAAAGTTGAACGCCTCGTGCGCATCGCCTTCAGAGCCGGCGCCCTCGCCGTAGCAGGTGAGCAGGACCTTGTCGGTGCCGTCCATCTTCAGCGCATAAGCGACACCCGCGCCGCGCACCATCTGAGTCGCAACCGGCGACCCTCCGGAGGTGATGTTCAGGCGTGAATCCGAAAAGTGGCCGGGAGTCTGCTTGCCTCCTGAGGCGGGGTCCGCCTTCTTGGCGAGCACCGCGAGCATGAGGTCGAGCGGAGTCATGCCCATGCGCATGCAAAGGACTACGTCGCGGTAGTAAGGCGCGAGCCAGTCGTACTTGGGCTTCAGGGGCCAGCCGATGCCGATCTGGGCGGCCTCATGGCCGGCGCACGAGATGATGAACGGCGCCCTGCCCTGGCGGTTCAGGACCTGGAAGCGATAGTCCACCTGGCGGCCGAGCAGCATGTAGTTGAACCACTGTTTGAGCGTCTTCTCGTCGAGGTCGGTGTCACGCCACGCAACAGGTTCCTGGAAGCGCCAGTCAGGGCTGAAGGTCGGGCCGGTCGGGCCCTTGGTTTTGACGGTTTGTGCCACTTGGTCCTAAATATGAATGGCGTGGCCGTCGACGGCCAACGCTGCCTCCATGACCGCCTCGCTGAGCGTGGGGTGAGGGTGGATGTTACGACCGAGCTCCCAGGCATCGCCCTGGAACAGCTGCGCCAGCGCCGGCTCGGCGATGAGCTCCGTCGCATTCGCCCCGACGATGTGCGTGCCAAGCATCTGGCCGGTCTGGGCGTCGGCGACGATCTTGACGAAGCCGCCAGTCTCGCCGTGGATGATCGCGCGGCCGAGCGCTGTGAACGGGAACTTGCCGACACGCACCTCGCGTCCCTTCTCGACAGCCTGCTTCTCGGTCAGGCCGACCGAGGCAATCTGCGGATGCGAGTAGGTGCAGCGCGTGACGAGCTCCTGATCCATCGGCGCCACGCGCTTCCCGGCGATGTCCTCCACCGCGGTCATTCCCTCGTGAGCGGCGGCATGCGCGAGCAGGTAGCCGCCGACCACGTCGCCGATCGCGTGCACCGATTCGTTTGACGTACGCATCCACTCATCGACTTTGATGAACCCGTTCGGATGCAGGGTCACGCCGACCTTGTCCAGGCCGATGTCTTTCGAACGCGGTGAGCGGCCGACGGCGACGAGGAGCTGGTGCGCCCAGACCTCGCCCTGGTCGGTGTCCACACTCACACCGTCGCGCGCCTTCTTCGCGCCCTTGACCTTCACGCCCAGCCTGCAGTCGATGCCGGCTTTTTTGAATGCGGTGAGCATCTCTTTCGAGATCTCCTCGTCCTCGAGCGGCACCAGCCGGTCGAGCGCCTCGAGCACCGTGACTTTGACCCCGAGCTCGTTGTAGAGAGTTGCGAACTCGACACCGACCGCGCCGGCACCGATGATGCAGATCGTTTCGGGGACGGAGGCGGCGAGCGTCGCGTGGTCGGACGAGATGATGAATTTGCCGTCGAACTCGAGCCCCGGCAGCGTCCTGACGGTTGAGCCGGTGGCGACGATGAGGTGCTTGGCCTTCACCTGCGTCGCGCCGACCTCCAGCGTGGTGGCGTCACGCACGCGGCCGCTGCCAGGCACGACCTCGATCTTGTTTTTCTTCATGAGGTACTGGACGCCTTTATAGAGCTGGCTGACTACCCCGTCCCGACGGGCGGCGATACGCGCGTAGTCAAAGTGCACCTTGTCGGCGTTGACCCCGAACTCGGGGCCGCGGGCGGATA
This sequence comes from Nitrosotalea sp., assembly GCA_035687505.1. GTDB lineage: Bacteria > Chloroflexota > Dormibacteria > Dormibacterales > Dormibacteraceae > Palsa-870. The sequence goes on along the minus strand of DASRWV010000120.1, from coordinate 27,928 downwards.
CTCGGTGGTAGAGCTCAGAGGACTCGAGCAAGGCCTTGGTCGGGATGCAGCCGACGTGCAGGCAGGTGCCGCCGAGCTTGTCCGCCTCGACCAGGGCAACCTTCAAGCCAAGCTGGGAAGCTCGGATCGCCGCGGGGTAACCGCCCATCCCACCGCCGAGGATCGCCACGTCGAAATCGGTCACGGCCACACTTCAAAGGATAGTTGGCTGCGTCGACAGGCCTGGTCGCTTCAGGGACAGTGCGCCAGACGAAGGTTCTTCTCCGCGATGTCGAAGTCGCTCCGATCGGTGACCGGAAGCGCGGCGACGGGATCGCCGTAGCGATCGATGGCGCGGTAGTAGAGCGCAGGGATTCTGACCGCCGGCATCACCAACGGGTCAGCCCATCCTTCCGGGTCCAGGCAGGGATCTTGGCGCATGTGGTTCAGGGCTTGGAGGTCGGCGACCTGCCGCTGCATCTGGGCTGTCTTCGCCACCGTGTACTCGAACAGGAGCACGCTGCTGTTGAAGCAGGCGAGGAAGAGGCAGGCGACGATGATGAGCCGCCAGGTGCCTCGCCACGGCAGATCTCTGGCGGCGCCGGACAGGAGGAGCAGCCAGAAGACGGCGCCCACGTACACGTAGCGTGAGGCGCCGGACTGCTGGTAGCCGAACTGTGCGCGGGCGACGCCTGTGACCAGGTAGAAGGTGAGGAGCCCCGCGGCGATGCCGAGCGCGAAAGGCTCAACGCCACGGCGCCGCCACGTCCATCCGACCGCGATTCCGGCGAGCACGAGCATGATCGGCGCAAACCAGCCGCCTTCTCCGATCAGTCCCGCCGCGGCCGAACCGAGACCCCACAGGAGATAGAAGGGCATGACCAGCAGGTTGGCCGCCGAGGGACCGGGGCCCGGATCGTGCTCCGAGCCGCTGCGCGCGAAAGCCAGGTACCACGCCGCGAAGGCGATGGCCGTCGGCAGGAGCCACGCCAGGTCGCGCCGCCGTTCGCGAACCAAGACGAGCTGCACCGCGACGGCCACCAGGAAGAAAAGGCCGACGGCCGAAAACATGAGGGACACGGTCAGCAGGAGAGCTGTAAGGAGGAGGCGCCGCGTGCTCCTCGGGCCTTCCAGTACGACGAGCGCTCCGAGGCCACATGCGACCGATGCGACGAACATCGTCTGAAACGCCCACAGGATGTCCTCCCAGCCGGCACCGAGCACCAGCAAGAGAGCCGCTGCAGCGATGCCGATCAGGTCTCCTGCCCGCCGCCGCACCAGCTCGAAGAGGAGTACCACGTTTGCGGCATGCAGCGCGAGCAGAACCGCCATGTACGGGACGTAGCTGTGCAGGCCGACGGTCGCCAGGAGGATGGAGTAGAGGAGCCGGTGAAGTATCGCCGGATGCACGTTGTGAGGCTCGAGATAGCTGGTCCACGTCCAGTCAGGCGAGTTCAGGATGTAGGTCCACTCGTCGAAGTAGAAGGTGTAGGTCCGCGACAGCCACAGGATCACGGCGGCGACGACGATCGCGGCCGCGCTGACGATCAGCCGGGCGTGCGGGATGGGCACCTGCGACGCGGTCATGCCGGCGCGGCCAACGGCCTTGGCGTGCGAACCGTGGCGGGGAGGCAGAGCATCACCCACCAAACGGCGATCGCGACGAGCGCCGGGGCTGGGGTGAGCGGCCAGGCCACCTCTAGGGCAAGCGCGATCACGAGCAACCCCCATCGTTGCCAGGCGGGAGGCTTGTCACGCCAGAAGAGCCACGCGGCGACCAGCAGGATCGTGAAGTCCTGGAGGTGCGAGTAAGACGCGCTGAGGACGGACGTTACGAGGCCAAGCGCAATCAGCCTGCCGAGGCTGGCGTGGCGGTTCAAGTAGGCGGCGACGAGCCCGGCGACAATCACGACACCCTGCGCGAGAGAGGTCTGCCAGCCCGGGCCGAGGAGGACCGCGATGGTGAAGAATCGGTTGTTCACATCCTGTGCCTCGAGCGCGAGCAGGCCGCGATATTCGCCAAGCTCATCGCCGCCCAACATCAGTAATGAAAGGCCGGTCAGGATCGCCGCCGGCACCGCGAATCCGGCCACGATGCGCCAGCGTCCCGCGAGCAAGAGCACCACGGGCAAGACCAGTGCAAGCTGCGGCTTGAGGGTGGACGCGGCGAGGACCACGCCCGCGAGGTAAGGCTTCCCTGCCTCGGCAAGCTTCCAGCAGCCGGCCACCGCAAGGAGCACAAACAGGACCGGCTGGCCGAGGCTCAATCCATAGAGAACGGGATACCAGGCCAGGGCGGCGAGCAGCCACAAGGCGCGCTTCCAGCCACTGCCCGGCGCAGCGAGCCACCAGGCCGCTACAAGGGCGACCACGGAGAGAGCGAACCATAAGTAGAAGGCCCCGGCCGGGCCCAACACGCTCAGCGGCAGCGCCAGCCAGGCCAGGGGCGGCGGTGAGATAAACCACTGGCCGTCGTTGAACACGACGCCGGGCCGAACCTGTTCAAAGAGCTGGCGCTGAAGCGTGAGGGAGTAGAGGTGGTTCCATCCGTGCTCGATGCCGATCCGGGCCGCGATGTAATTCAGGGTCAGGTCGCTTGCCAGCGGACTGCGGAGCACAGGCTGCATGACCCAGTACCCGGTGACAGCAGTGGTGAGGACGAGGAACCACGCGAGGCCGGCGGCGCCGGCGTTTTGGAGCGCTCGCGCGTCCAGCCGCGCCAGGGTTTTAGCCGCGCTCGGCGAGCGGCACGGGCTTGCGAGGTTCGGGCCCGATGTACTCCGACTGTGGGCGGATGAGGCGGTTGTTGGCACTCTGCTCCAGAACATGTGCCGACCAGCCCGCCACGCGCGCGACGGCAAAAGTGGGCGGGAAGTATTCCTTTGGCAAGCCGATGGCCTGCAGCACTCCAGCCGAGTAGAACTCGACGTTGGTCGCTTGCGGCCGTTCCGGGTGCTCCTCATGAAGGATTTGCAGTGCGGTCTCCTCGACCTTGGAAGCAAGCTCGTAGAACTTGGGGTTGAGCCGGGCGCACATTTCCTTGAGGATCCTCGCGCGCGGGTCGTATGTCCGGTAGACCCGATGGCCGAAGCCCATGAAGCGAACCTTCTGCTTGCGCGCGTCGCGCAACCAGCGCTCTGCGTTGTCCGCGGTGCCGATCTTCTCGAGCTGGTCCATCACCGCCGAAGGCGCTCCACCATGGGCAGGGCCTTTGAGCGCGCCGATCGCGCCGACAAGGCACGAGGCGAGGTCGGAATCCGTCGATGCGATCACGCGAGCTGTGAAGGTCGAAGCATTCATGCCGTGGTCCGCGAGTAGGACCAGGTACGTGTTCAGAGCGTGCACGTGCTCCGGGCGCGACTCCTTGCCGTTGAGCATGTACAGGTAGTTGGCGGCATGGCCCAGGTCAGTGCGAGCTTTCACGGGTTCCAGGCCCAGCTGCCGGCGGTGAAACATCGCGAGGATGGTCGGGAACGAGGCAGTTGCATGGATGGCAAGCGGGACGCTCGGCTTCTCCAGCTTGTGTTCGACTCCCTGCACTGAAACGACGCTCCTCAGGACGTCCATTGGGTCTGTGTCTTTCGGCAGCGCGTCGAGAGTGATCGTGGCGGCTTGCGTCAGTGCGCGTGAGCTCGCGAGCTCCAGGGCCAAGGCGTCCAGCTCGGCATGCGTTGGCAGGCGGCCGTTCCAGAGGAGATAGGCAACCTCTTCGAAGGACATCTGCTCCGCGAGGTCGGCGATGACGTAGCCCTGGTAGACGAGCCGTCCGTTGGCGCCATCCACCATCGAGATCTCCGTCTGCGCGGCGACGATGCCCTCGAGGCCCGGGACGTAGGTGCTGCTCACAACCGTGCAGTCTCCGCGATCCGACGCATGTTTCGCGCCGGAGAAGGCCGCTTAGTCGCCTGATTACGCACCGCTGGCGTCACACGTGCGGAATCCGGGTTATTCATACGCACCGCTGGCGCCACACGTGCGGAATCCGCGATGCAAAGGAGTGTCGGTGGCTCGACACTTAACGTTTGGCGAGCTGCAAGGGCTTGGTCCCTGGCTGTGGGCCGGTCCACACCGAGGCCGGCCGGATGATGCGCAGGTCGGACAGGGACTCCAGCACGTGGGCGGTCCAGCCCGCCACACGAGAGGTGGCGAAGAGACAGGTGAAGATCTCCTTCGGGATCCCGGCACCGGTCAGCACAACCGACGCCCAGAAGTCGACGTTGGTCGCGTTGGGCCGCTCCGGGTGCGCTTCGTGAAGGATCTGAAGCGCGAGCTCTTCGGTGCGCACAGCGGTGCGATGGAGCTCCGGAGCCGCGGCCTTAGCCATCTCCCGAAGGATCTTGGCGCGCGGGTCGTAGGTTCTGTAGACGCGGTGCCCGAATCCAGAGAACCTCTCGTGCCGCGCGTGGGCCTCGTGCAGCCATTTGTCCGCGTTTTCGGCTGAGCCGATCTTGTCGAGCATCGTGCGCGCGTCGTAAGTGGCACGCCCGTGAGCTGGCCCGCTCAATGCGCCGATGGCGCCGACGACGGCCGACGTCAGGTTGCTTCCAGTCGAGGCCACCACTCGGGCGGCGAAAGTCGAAGCGTTGAGTCCGTGATCCGCAAGCAGCACCAGGTAGGAGTCGACCCGGTGCACTGCGTCTGAGTCGGGCTCCTTGCCCTCCATCATCCACAGCACGTTGGCCGCGTGCGAAAGATCATCGCGCGGCTCGACGATGTCCTTACCCTGCCGCCGGCGATACGTCGCCCCGACGATCGTCGGGAAAACGGCGGTCAACGCGATCGCTTCTTCGAGCGTCGGTTTGACCAGCGTCTTGGCCGCCCCTTGCGCGGAGACCACTGTGCGCAAGACGTCCATTGGTTCGGTCGCCGGGTCCATTGCCAGCTGCGTGGCCTTCGCTGCCTTGTTGAGGTGGCGTCCAGCGGCAAGCTGCTTGTGCAGCTCATCGAGCTGCGACTCGTTGGGAAGATTGCCATGCCACAGGAGGTACGCGACCTCCTCGTAGGTCACGACGGGCGCGAGGTCTTCGATGAGGTAGCCGCCGCGATAGATCAGCCGACCGTTGGCGCCGTCAACCTCGCTGATCGCTGTCTCGGCGGCAACCACACCTTCCAGCCCAGGGCTGAACTCCGACACGATTTGTAAGTGTAGAGAGAGCCGATTGGTGACCGTGCCCTCTGCCGTGAGCTATCTGATCATGCGGCAGGGGCCGCCTGCCGGGGCGGCCGCAAAAAACTGCCGATTCCGTCCTTTTGGCGCCAACGGGGCGTCTGAACCGCCCACATTCCGTCCCGCCGGCGCCACCGGACGAATGGAATCACCCGGCTGAGTCTCTACAGTGACGCCAATCGTGGATCGACAGATCCGAAGCCGGAGCGCCGACCCAGGTGCGCCGACCGCCGCCATGGGCCCGGGCCGGATCTGGTACCTGCTGGCGCCGGCCGCAGCCGTGCTTGCGCTGATTCCGGTCGCGGTCCTGGTGCACCACCCGATGGACTTCGGACTTGCGTATCAGGGCGGCCAGGAGGCATGGTCAAGCGGCCACCCCGAACGCGTCTTGACCTGGACCGCGACCCCTTTCTTCGCCCTGGTGATGGCGGCGATCACCCGCGCCGCACGTCTGGACGTGGCGACGACGGCCATGATGACCGTCAACCTGGCGGCCTGGGGCGGCCTCCTCCTCTCTGTATGGAGCCGCCTTCTCGGTCGGGCGCCCTCCGCGCTGTGGTGGGGAACCCTGGTGGCCGCTGCCGTCTTCGCGCCCGCGATCACGACCATCTTCTGGATGCAGCCCAATCTGATCCTTCTAGCGCTGGCACTCGGTGGGATTGCGCTGGCAGACCGCCGCGCCCGCACCGCGGGCCTGTTGATCGGCCTGGCACTGGCGCTGAAGCCGATCGCGATCCTGCTTCCTGTCGCGTTGCTGGTGCGCCGGGAGTCGCGCCAAGCGGCGCTCTGGGCGATTGGAGTCGCGGCAGTGCTGAGCGCCATCGGCCTTGCGTTCCTGGCCTGGCGCGGAGGCGACCTCTCCATCGCAAACCCGATCGGGTACGCAGCCCAGTTCGGGACCAAGGGGGGCGGACCGATCGTCGCCTGCGTGGCTCAGAACTATTCACCGATGGCTCTGCTGTGCAGATTCGGTGTGCATTCCTCGACTGCATTGACAGTTGCAGTCGCCGCCGGGGTGCTTGTCCTCGGCTGGTTGGCGGTACAGAGACTGCGCAGCGTGCCGAACGCCAGGTGGGACCTGGTCGCGGTTGCATTCGCCCTGTCACCGATGCTCGGCCCGATCGGATGGGCCATGTACCAGGTGCTTCTCGCGCCGCTGATGCTCCTGCTCGCTTATGAGTTTTGGGCCGAGCGTGCGCCAATCTTCCTGTGGCTGAACCTGGGGCTCGTGTACTTGATGACAATGCTGGTCTGGGATCCACTCGAGTCTCTCGCCCAGACTCCGGTGATGGTGCTGGTGGTGTCCTACACGATCGGACAGTTCGCCCAGTATTTCCTGATTCTTCTGTGGTTCCAATGGATGCGAGTGCGATCCGCGCGCCTCCAGGCCGCGTGAGTATGGCGGCGGGCGAAGGTCGGACGACTCGCATGACCGGGCCTTACGAATACGAGTGCGTCGGAGGAAAGCTGACCTTCCATTCAGGGTAGTCATCGGGGCCTCGACGTTTTATCAGGATCCCAAAGCCGGATCAAATTCGCTTGAGGTGCGGTAGGGTTGTTCCTTACTACAGCGCGGAGGCACCACATGTCATCTCTACGTCCTGCAACGATCGTCGCAACGTTGTTCCAGATGCTCGAGGAGGCGCTGAGCGCGCCTGTGGAGGCAGCTGGGCCGTCCTGCTCGTGCTTGAGGTGCGAGGAGGCCTGGAACCGGAACCACACAACGAACCGGATCTCGCCTCGGGCCGACGTCGGCCTGGGCTTGCGCCGAGTGAATCCGGGCTAAGTTTCACTCTCGGAAGTCAAGGAGCTCTGGGGCGCCCCTTTTCTCCGCCGCTTCGGCGGAGACACGACCAGTTGGACCCTTTTGCGGTATCCATGGCCCGGGCCTCAACCGGCATTCGCGGCAGGCCGTGACCTAGGGCGGACGCGATCACGCGCCCGCGAAATGGTGATCGCTCAGGATCGGGCGCGGGATTCCGTGAACTTGCTGGATGCTGCGACCGCCGCTCCGAAGATGGCCAGACCAGCGATTGTCCACAAGCCGGAAAATGGGAGAGCACAAGGGCTGTTCACGAAAGCTTCGAGTGCCAGTCCAGCCAGGGCGACGGTACCCCAAAGCCGTTGCTCGATCGCTTTCAGCATCAACACCAAGGTCAGAGGCAGAAGCGGGAGAAACTGGTACGTGTACACGTCGCCTGGAATCAGTGCGCCAAGGCTGAACGCCAAAGACATTGAATATGGCTGGGCCCATCCGCTCCGACGGGCGGCCCACAGCGTGGCGACAACAATCGCTGCGATAGTCGCGTAGGTCAGGATGCTCGCCAGCCACGGCAGACGCCAAGGAACAAGCGTGACGTTGGTGAAGACACCACCGGAGGCGCTCAACACTGAATAGCTGTGCCCGCCGATCAGTCGCGAGAACAGCAGAGGCGTGGAATTCTGGAAGCAGTCGCCGGTCGAGCCCTCGACTCCTGATCCGATCGGCAGCAGAATCTTGGTCACATACAGGACAGAGCTGCCGAACGGGATGAACGAAATTGCGAGCACGGTCCCGGCAACGCCGACAAGCGCGGCGGTGAACCGCGACCAATAGCGTGGCATCACAGACAACATCAATGCGGCGGGATAGAACTTGATCGAAGTTCCAATGCCCGAGAGTGCTCCAGCCAAGACGGGATGTCGTCGCACAGCAAGCATTGCGGCACCGGCGCACAACAAAATTGGTCCGCCCCGCTGACCGAGCCGAACATCCTCAAAGATGGGGGTGAACAACAGGACGATGAGCACGTAAACCGGAAGCGTCCATCCGAATCGCTCTCTGATGGCGCGATACAGCAAAAACAAACCGACGGCGGACATCAACGCATTTGTCAGCACCCACAGCCACGCATCCAGAGGCGGAGGCACCAGCGAGAAGGGAACTGCAAGCAGGATCTGCGGTGGTGGCCAGGTGATGGTCCACGTGTAGCCGGTGGCAATCAGAGCCACGGAGTGGGAGTAGATCGCTCCTGGGTTCGAGAGAGCCTGACGGCCGCTCTCAATGAATTGGTACACGTCCGCTCCCTCAGGAAGAAATACGGGCGCATCAGCCAGGACACGCCTGATCGCTGTTATCCCGACGAGAGTCCAAAGCAAGCGTGAGTCGCCGAGAACTTTGGCGGCAGCGGCCCTGAGCCGGCTGCCGAAGCCGACGGGCGAGCTCTCTAGCGTCTGCATCCCGTTGCTGTCCGGTGTGTCAGCTTCCGCGGGGATGATCGGAGTCGCCATGGTGTGAGGGCGTACAGCTTGACACCAGGGCCGAGATTGATCGCTCCTTAGGCCGAGAGTCGTTTGCCCTAGCAGGGCCTACAGTGAGATCAGACCATTCCCAGTTCCCAGCGCGCTTCTTCGGTCATGCGCTCTGGGGACCAGACCGGCTCGTAGACGATGTCGACTCCCGCGTCCTGGATGCCGGGAAGCGTGAGCAGGTGGTCGCGCACATCTGACATCACCTCGGCGGCCATCGGGCAGCCGAGCGCGGTGAGCGTCATCTTGATGTCGACGCGAGCGGGCTTGATCGCGATGTCGTAGATCAGGCCGAGGTCGACGATGTTGACCGGGATCTCCGGGTCGAAGCACTCGCGAAGGACCTCGATCACGTCCTCGGGCTTGACCGTCGCATCGGGAGCGACCTCTGTCGTGGGGGCGAATGGGCTCATGGCGTCTCCAATGGCAGGCCGGCGTCCTTCCATGCCTTCGTTCCGCCGCGGAAGTTGACGACGTCCTTGACGCCGAGGGCGACGGCCATCTCAGACGCCACCGCCGAGCGTTCGCCCATCGCGCACACGAAGATCGTGCGGTCGTTGAACTTCTGCGCGGTCGGGTTGGCCAGCAGCGTGTTGAGCACGACGTGCCGCGCCCCGGGCACATGGCCCTTGTTCCATTCCCAGTCCTCGCGGACGTCGACAACGTCATAGCCCTCGTCGATCAGCTTCCTGACGTCGTCGAGCTTCAAGTCGCGGAATGCCGATTGCTGTTGCTGTTCGGTCATGTCAGTCTCCTATTCCTCATCCTCTTCGTTGGCAGCCAAACCGTAAGCCCCCACCTTCAGCACCTTCAATGAGAGAAGGGCGCACTTGATTCGCGCGGGGGAGATGTCGATGCCGAGCTCTCCGAGCACGTCAGCTTTGCCGATCTTCTTCGCGTCTTCGAGGGGCAGTCCTTTGAGCCTTTCCGTCAGGAGCGAGGCAGAGGCCTGCGAGATCGCGCATCCGCGGCCGTGGAACCTGATGTCCTCGATCACGCCGTCCTTGATCTGGAAGTCCATTCCGATCACGTCGCCGCAGAGTGGGTTGTCCTCCTCGTGGCTGATGTCCGGGTGCTCGAGGCGCCCGAAGTTCCTCGGGTTCTTGTAGTGGTCGAGGATGTACTCCCGATAAAACTGGTCGTCAGCTGCCGTGCTTCTCATTTGAATATCCGCTGAGCCTCTTGGATAGAACTGACGAGCCGGTCGACTTCATCCTTCTGCGTATACACGTAGAAAGATGCCCGGGCGGTGGCCGCGACGTCGAGGCGAGTCATCAGAGGCATCGCGCAGTGGTGTCCGGCCCGCAGGCACACCTGGTCGCGGTCGGCGATGGTCGCTAGGTCGTGAGGGTGAATTCCCTTCAACGTGAAGGAAATGACGCCCGCGCGGCGAGAGGGAGGAGGGCCGTACAGGGTGAGACCCTCGATGTCGCTCAGCGCCTCATAGGCGTATTCGGTGATCTCGCGTTCGTGCGAGCGAACAGCGTCCATCCCGAGCCCGGTTAGATAGTCGACCGCGGCCCCGAGGCCGATGACCTCGGCGATGGCCTGCGTGCCGGCTTCGAACTTCCAGGGCAGGTCGTGGTAAGTGGTGCCCTCGACGCGGACCGCCTTGATCATGTCGCCGCCCGACATGAACGGATCCATCGTCTCGAGGAGCTCGCGGCGGCCGTACAGGATGCCCGCGCCGGTCGGCCCCAGCATCTTGTGTCCGCTGAACGCGTAGAAATCACAGCCCAGCGCGCGCACGTCCACGCCCTGGTGCGGGGCTCCCTGGGCGCCGTCCACCAGCACTGTCGCGCCGGCGGTCTTCGCTGCAGCGACCATCTCCTGGGCGGGGTTGATGGTGCCGAGGGCGTTGCTCACCTGGCCGAAGGCGACGAGCTTCGGCGACCGCTCGAGGAGCTTGCGGAACTGGTCAAGGCGCAGCTCGCCGCGCTCGTCGATGTCGACGTACTCGATGGTCGCTCCCTTCTCCGCGGCCAGGATCTGCCACGGCACGATGTTCGAGTGGTGCTCGAGGATCGTGAGGACGATGAGATCGCCCTTCTTGATGTGCTTGCGACCCCACGAGTAGGCGACCAGGTTGATCGCCTCGGTGGTGCCGCGCGTGTAGATGATCTCTTTGGTGGAGCTCGCGTTGATGAAGTCGCGAACCTTCTCTCGCGTCGCCTCGTAGCGCACGGTCGCTTCCTCGGCGATCCGGTAGGCCGCGCGGTGGATGTTCGAGTTGAACTTCTCGAAGTACTCCATCATCGCGCCGGTCACCTGCTTCGGCCGCTGCGAGGTGTTCGCCGAGTCCAGGTACGCGATCCCGGTCTCGAAGATCGGAAAGTCCTTCCTGATCGCGGCGACGTCGAATGAAACATTAGGTGCGCCCTGCGCGCGCCCGGCTATCGCCATCTCAGTCGAGGACCTCGACGAAGATGTCGCTGCCTTCGACGGTCACGGGGTACGTCTTCGCGGGGATGACAGCCGGCAGGCCGGTGACCTTGCCCGTGACCAGGTTGAAGCGAGACCCGTGCTGCGGGCACTCGACGTCCATGCCCCAAAGCTCACCGTCGCACAGGCTGAACTCCTCGTGCGTGCAGACGTCGTTGAGGGCATAGAACTTTCCGTCCTCGGCATGAGCCAGACATACGGGCGTGCTTCCGGCCTCGACCCGCTTCATGGTTTCGTCGGGCAGCTCTTCGACCGAAGCGACCCGGTACCTAGCCAAGACGCTTCTCCAGCTCAGCCTCGATAAGGCTGCGAGCGTGGTCGAACGGGATCCGGTCCAGCACGTCGCCGAAGAAGCCCTGCACGAGCATCCGCTTCGCCGTCTGCTCGGGAATCCCACGAGAGCGCAGATAGAACATTTGCTGCGGGTCGACAGGTCCGACGGTCGCGCCGTGCGTGCAGCGGACGTCGTTGTTGTCGATCTCGAGCATCGGGATCGAGGTCGCCTTGGCGTGATCGGAGAGAACGAGGTTTCGGTTGGCCTGGTAGGCGTCCGACCGCGCGGCGCCCTTCTCGATCCGGATCAATCCCGCGTAAACGGTGCGCGCGGTGTCCTGCAGCGCGCCCTTGAACAGCAGGTCGGAGCGCGTGTTGCCCACCTGGTGGTCCTGGAGCGTGTGGAAGTCGAAGAACTGTTTGCCGGAGGCGAGGTAGATCGACTTCAGCTCGGCGTCCGCGCCCTGTCCGACGAGTGACCCTTCGACGCGAGTCTTGGAGAAACGTCCACCGAGCGTGACGCTGAAGAGGCGGAGCTTCGAGTCCTTCCCAAGGCGCGCGCGCTGATCGCCGAAATGCCACGCGTTGCGTCCCCACTTCTGCACCGCGACGTAACCGACCTCGGCTCCCTCGCCGACGAAGATCTCGGCGGAGCCGCTCCTATACGCGGCAGGCTCGTCGTCCTGGCCGATGTACTCGTCCAGGTAGTGGAAGCGGGCACCTCGGCCGGCGACGATCAGGGTGTGGGGGAGAAATGCGGTGCCTCCGGCGTGTGAAGCGTGCTGGGCGACGATCGGCTCCTTGATCTCCACACCGTCTGGCACATAGAGGAATGTGCCGCCGGTGAAGAACGCCGCGTGCAGCGCCGTGAACCGATCACGGTCGGATTTGATGAGCGAGAACAGCAGAGGTTCGACGAGCTGCGCGTGCTTCTCGGCGGCCACACGCAGCGGTTCGAGGATCACGCCGCGCGGGAGCGAAGAGACATCGAGCCTGGAGCCGTTCTTGTGCTCGAGCTCGGAGAACTGGGCGGTGTTCAGCCCGCTGATGTCGGTGCGGCGCCACTCCTCGTCGGTCTTGCTCGGGTTGGGCAGGCGCTCGTACGTGGCAAGCGCGCCACGGCGCCGCTCTCCAAGCCAGTCGGGTTCCCCCTGGAGCACGTCCAGGGATTCCAGGGTCAGCGGCATCTCTAGCCTACGGAGCCTTCCATCTCGAGCTGGATGAGCCGGTTGAGCTCGACCGCGTACTCGAGGGGGAGCTCCTTGGTGAAGGGCTCGATGAAGCCGTTGACGATCATCGTCTCGGCCTCGCTGCGCGTGATCCCGCGGCTCATCAGATAGAAGAGCTGCTCGTCGGAGACCTTGCTCACCGTCGCCTCGTGGCCGAGGGTCACGTTTTCCGCGTCGACGTCGTTGTAGGGATAGGTGTCGGAGCGCGACTCGTCGTCGAGCAAGAGCGCGTCGCACTTGACGAACGACTTGCTGTTGTTCGCGCCGGGATACATCTTGATGTGGCCGCGGTACGAGGTCCGACCGCCGCCCTTGGAGATCGACTTCGACGTGATGGTCGAGGTCGTGTTCGGCGCGACGTGGATCATCTTGCCGCCGGCGTCCTGGTGCTGACCCTTGCCCGCAAACGCGACGGAGAGCACGTCGCCCTTCGCGCCCGGCTCCATCAGGTAGACGCTCGGGTACTTCATCGTGATCTGCGATCCGAGGTTGCCGTCGACCCACTCCATCGTCGCGTCCTGGTACGCCAGCGCGCGCTTGGTTACGAGGTTGAAGACGTTGGTCGACCAGTTCTGGATGGTGGTGTAGCGGCAGCGCGCGTCCGTCTTGACGATGATCTCGACGACCGCCGAGTGCAGCGAGTCGGTCGTGTAAATCGGCGCCGTGCACCCTTCGATGTAGTGCACGAACGATCCCTCGTCGCAGATGATCAGCGTCCGCTCGAACTGGCCCATGTTCTCCGCGTTGATGCGGAAGTAGGCCTGCAGCGGGATGTCCACACGCACGCCCTTCGGCACGTAGATGAACGATCCACCCGACCACACCGCGGTGTTCAGCGCGGCGAACTTGTTGTCCCCCGGCGGGATGATGGTGCCGAAGTACTCCTTGAAGAGCTCGGGGTGATCGCGCAGCGCCGAGTCGGTGTCGGTGAAGATGACGCCCTTCTTCGAGAGCTCTTCATGCAGCGAGTGATAGACGACCTCCGACTCGTACTGCGCGGACACGCCCGCGAGAAACTTGCGCTCCGCCTCGGGCACGCCCAGCCGGTCGTACGTCTTCTTAATGTCGGGCGGCAGGTCTTCCCACGAAGTGGACTGCTTGTCCGACGCCTTGAGGTAATAGAAGATGTTCTCGAAGTCGATCACCGAAAGGTCTGCGCCCCAGGTGGGCATGGGCTTCTTGCGGAAGATCTCCAGCGACTTCAAGCGCATGTTCAACATCCACTCGGGTTCCTTCTTCATGAACGAGATCTCTTTGACGATCTCGGGGTTCAGGCCGCGCTTGGCCTTGAAGATGTATTCCTCGGGGACGAAGAAGCCGTACTTCTCCTTGTAGTCGGTGCCAACGTCGATTTGCGTGGGGATTGTGGCCATCAGCTCGCCTCCTGGGTCTTCAACACGGCCGGCTCGTCAGCCTCCGTCCATTCCGAGTAGCCGGTCTTCTCCAGGCGCGCCGCGATCTCAGGCCCACCTGACAGGACGAACTTCCCGTCCACGAGGACATGCACGAAGTCGGGCTTGATGAATTCCAGGATGCGCGTGTAATGCGTGATGATCAGCACGCCGAGGTCAGGACCGCGCATGCGGTTCACCGCTTCGGCGACGAACTTGATCGAGTCGATGTCGAGGCCGGAATCGGTCTCGTCGAGAATCGCGATCTCGGGCTTCAACATCGCCATCTGCAGGATCTCGGCACGCTTCTTCTCGCCGCCGGAGAACCCGTCGTTGATGTAGCGCGGCAGGAACGAGTCGTCCATGTGCAGAACCTCGAGCTCACCCTTGAGCATCGAGCGGAACTCCTTGGGGGAGATCTGCTTCGACTTGTCCTTGCCGTCGTATCCCCTCTTGGAGTTGAGTGCTGTGCGAAGGAAGTTGGTCATCGAGATGCCTGGCACGACCACCGGGTACTGCAAGGCGAGGAACATGCCGAGTCGCGCTCGCTCATCGACCTCGAGCGCGAGCACGTTTTGGCCTTTGAAGATGACCTCGCCCCCGTCGACGGTGTAGCCGGGGTGTCCCATCAAGGTGTGCGAAAGGGTCGACTTGCCGGACCCGTTGGGACCCATCACGGCATGGACCTCGCCCTTGTTGATGGAGAGCGTGACGCCTTTGAGAATCTCCTTGCCCTCGACGCTGGCCCTCAGTTCTTTGATCTCGAAATCAGCCAACTTTTCCTCCGTTTCCTTTCACTTCATAGGTGCAATCGTTAGCCGCCTCGGCCATCCAGGTGGACCTGGTGACCGGCGCTCCAAGGAGCCTCTCGTACATCTGCTGCTCGTTCAGGCAGGGCAGCCCGGTGCGGGCGGCCACGTCCTGGATGGGGCAGTTGCAGTGGCGGATCGCGAGCCCACCCTCCGCCAGTTCGATCACCTCGGCCATGTGACCGTGTTCCGAGGCGAGCTTGGCGAGCTCGCGGACGCGCGCCTCAAAGTCTAGTCCCGCCAATCGGGGGGCGTACTCGGCCTCGATCTTCGCCGCGCGGCGCTCGAAGAACCGCTTGAGCTGCTCATCGGTGACGAATTCGACGAGCTCTCCGGTGAGCTCGCGGTGGCCGTCCGGAAAGTGGCTCCCGGCCGCTTCTGTCAGCTGGTACACGCTTTCGGGACGTCCGCGACCGTGCGGCGCCGCCGAGGCCACGGTGGCCAGGCCCGCCTCTTCGAGAGCCTCGAGGTGCCGCAGCGCGCCCTGCTTCGAGATCTCGAGCTGGGAGGCGATCTCCCCCAGAGTGGCGCGACCGCGCATCTTCAGGAAGGCGAGGATCGTCTCGCGTCTTGTATCAGGCGCCCTGCGCCCGGCCGGCGAATCAATCGGCGCCCTGCGCGCGCCCGGCGAATCCATAAGGCCATGCTACGAGTTTTTCAACACCGAGGTTGAAAATACCCCGGCCGGATACAGTCGACGCCGTGGACCGGGCCTTGCTTCTCGCGGCCAGAGGCCTCCGCGCCTTTGGCTTCGGCTTTGCCGCCGTGCTGATCGGGGTCCACCTCGAGCGGCGCGGCCTGCCGGCGGGCCTGATCGGGTTGACGCTTGGGGTCGGCCTGGCGGCCGCCTCGTTATCCGGCTTGGCGAGCGCGAGCCTGGCTGCCCGTTTCGGCCGCCGGCGAGTGCTGGCGGCTTCCGGAATCCTCATGGCGCTCACCGGGCTCGACCTCGCCCTTGCGAACCAGTCCGCGCTGCTGGTCCTGGCGGGAATCACTGGGATGCTCGGCGCGGCCAGCGTCGACCTGGGCCCGTTCGCATCCGTCGAGCAAGCGGTCCTCGCGGAGGCGGTTCCCGGCGCCAGGCGCAACGTCGCCTTCGCGCGGTACTCGCTGACCGGCGGCCTGTTCAACGCGGCGGGCGGTCTCGCGGCCGCTCTGGCGACGAGCGCCGAATCCACCGCGGGTTTCTTCCTTCTCTATGCAGAGATCGGCGTGGCGACCGCTGCGCTGCCGCTGTTGATGACGGGAAAGGTTGAAGCGCCGGCGCCAGCGCCGGCCTTCGGTTCCTTCCGGCCCCTGGCCGGGCTCGCGGCGCTGTTCGCCCTCGACTCCCTAGGCGCCGGCTTTGTGGCGAACGCCGTGATCGCGTACTGGCTGCACGTCCGGTTCGGAGCAGACGCCGGCACGCTCGGTCCCGTATTTGCGGGCATCGCCGTTCTGCAGACGCTCTCGTACGAGGTGTCCGGACGCCTGTCCAACCGCTTCGGCCTGATCAACACGATGGTCTTCACCCACCTGCCGAGCAACGTGCTTCTGCTGCTGGTCCCGTTCAGCCCGACGCTCGGCTGGGCGATCGGGCTCCTGCTCGCGCGCTACGCCCTGTCGCAGATGGACGTCCCGGCCCGCCAGGCCTACGTGGTTTCGATCGTCCCGCCCGCCGAGCGGGCGGGCGCTGTGGCGATGACGGGCGCGGTCCGCGGAGTGGCTCAGTCGTTCGGCGCGGCCCTGGCGGGGCTGGCCATCGGGGCCGCGGCTTTCGCTCTGCCGTTTTTCGCGGGCGGGTTGCTCAAGATCGTCTACGACGCGGCTCTTTTCGGTGGATTCAGGAATCGGCGTGCCGAGCACGAGATTTAGGGTTTTGCCATGTCCGAAGAACTGAGCTCACTCGAAGGGGCCGAGCTCGATCGCCGGGTGGCCGGTCTCCGGGAGCGGATGCGGCCCCTCGAACAGGATCTGGCCGCGCTTCGCGTTGAACGGGACGTCCTCCTCACCGAGATTCGGCGGCGCGAGCGAACCGCCCACCGGGTCTCCAGGTCGGATCTGAAGGCGGCGATGAAGGAAGGCAAGCTTCCGACCGTGGCCGAACTCGTAGCCGGAAGCGACTCGGGATCGTTTGACGATTACGGATTCAACCTGAAGACAGGAGGAGCGGTGAGGCTTGGTTTCCCCGGGGCACGGTCGCAGAGCTTGGCCTTCACGGATGGCGTGAAGACCGCGCAGGCGACCGACCTCGCCCAGGCTGCGGAGCTCTACGCAGCGGGCTGGGAGCTTGGGAGCCCCGGCCGTCCGGGCGTCAGAGTGCACTTTCCCGGTACGCGCCAAGAGCGCCTGGTTCCGGCCGACGAGGTGTATGCTCGCGCCGGCGACCCAGAGGAAGAGAAAGGGCGTTTGTAGCGATGACTGATATGGAAGCCACCGCCGAATGATTGCCGTCGAGCGCCCAGCGCCCGAAACGGACACTGCCGTACGGCTGTTCGAGGCACCCGCCAGGCAACCGGCCGGCGGCCCGCGCCTCGTTCGTCCGCGTTCGGGCCGCACCCGGCCGAGGCTGACTCGGCTTGGCAGCAGAGTCTCGGCGATCGGCCTGGTCGCGACCCTGCTCGTCACCCTGGGCGGCAGCGGCGTTCTCGCCAACAACGGCATCCCCCTCGGCCTGCAGGCGCGCGCAGTCGCGCTTCACCAGCATTGGGCTCAAATGCGGGCGGACGGGATACCGGACCTCGACCTGGCGACGCTCGAACAGGAATGGCAATTCACGCAGGCGACCCAGTTCATGGGGGTCGCTGCCGTTTTCTGGTGGCCTGGCGCAAACGAGATCCTTGACCGCTGGCAGGCTCGCGCCGATGCCATCTGGACGCGTGATCTGAGCCTGTATCGAGCCGGTGCTGTCGCCGCCAACCAGAACCTGCACCATGCGCTTGGCAACGAGACTTGGGACCAGTCGAAGGTCAGGCTCGACATGCTCTCGGTCTCCAAGACTCCAGGCGAGTATTCGGCGCTGCGCGCGAACTGGGATCTGGAAGCCCGGCTGGTGCCGATCGACAGGAAGATCGCAGCGGCGACCGGCGCCCTGACGAAGCAGTCGCTGCAGGCGAAGACGCTTGGCATCCGTGGTGACCCCGCGGCAGACGTGCTCGCTCGCACCGAGGCGTACAGCCAGATGGAACCGCAGGAGAGGATCGGCCGGGCCGAATTCCTCACGCGCGATCTCGCCACTGCGCAGGCGGGGCTGCAGGGCCGGCTCGACGCCGCTGCTGTCACCCAGGATGCGTTCAACCGCGCCACCAACGGGATCGAGGTGGCGAGCCTGTACGGGATCGACCTGTCGGGTTATCAGACGCGCATCGACGCCAACCGCGCCGCTTACGGGATTGCAGCCACGGCGGCCGAGTTCAACCGCATCACCGCTGATCTCAACCTCGTCAGGGCCGCGGCTGACAGCGCGATCTACGGCGCGCTGAGCAGCACGCACATCATCTCGGGCGTCGCCATGATCTACCAGAACCATTCCTTGAGCTGCGAGGAGGCTGCGACCTCGATGGCGCTCACGCACCAGGGCATCAACCTGAGCCAGGACCAGATACTTGCGGACCTCGGGGCGGACCGCCGGGCGATGTACGTGGATGGGAGCGGCAGGGTGCGGTGGGGCAATCCCTACCAGACGTTCGTCGGCAACGTGAACGGAAGCGAGGGCAACTACACCGGGTACGGCACGTTCTACCCGCCGCTGGTGCGGATCGCGCAAGCGCACGGGGGGAACGTCATCCAGTACGGAAACATGTCGGCCGCGACCATCTACGCGCGCTTGATCGCCGGTCACCCGGTGGTCGTCTTCGCGACGTGGGACTGGGCGTGGCACCCCCGTCACGACTACCTGAGCTTCGACGGCCAGTGGATTCCGTGGATCGGCCCGTACAACGCGTCGCACGTCTACACGGCAGTCGGGTACAGCCCGACAGGCGTCCTGGTCAACGACCCGCTCCGCGGTCAGTACTGGGTCAGCCACGCCGCGTTCGAAGCGGCTTACTCCGACTTCAACGAAGCCATCGTCTTCGCATAGGGGCTTTCTTTTCCGCCCCTCTCCCCGGCCCTCTCCCCTGAAGGGGAGAGGGGAACTTTCTGCTCCCTAGCCTTCGTTAGCTGGCTGGGGCCAGGACCAGGAAGACGCGTCCACTGGCAAGCTTTGGGTAGGCCTGGTCGTGGTCGTCTAGGGAGTGCATCAGCGTGTCCCAGCTGGCCGTAGTGCCGTGCCCTCTAGTCAGACCGGGGTCGTTCAGGATGAACTGGTCCGACTGGTTGTACCCGACCACGACGATGAAGTGGGCGACCGAGTAACCGGACTGTCCGAAGTGGTCGCGGTATCCCGGGTAGTTGGGGTTGCCGAGACTGTGAGTGCGTACGCCCATGATCAGTGGTCGGCCCAACGCCAGCTGCTGCTTCATGTTCAGGCGGTCGGCGGGCAACATCTTGTAATTCCACCTCATGTGATTCTTTGCGACCTCGCCCAGCTGCACGCTGGTCAGGTCTTCCGACGGCTTCCAGCCTGAGACCTGGTTGATCGACTGGTCGGCAGTCCTCGGATCGATCAACCCACCTGAGTGATCGCCGCGAAGGTAGCTGTCGACCATGACCAGGCTTGCCTCTTCGCAGGTGTGCTGCTTGTTCGCCCAGTCGTTCAACGGCGCCTGCGAGGTGAAGGGCACCGGGAGGATGACCGCCGCGGGGAGGTTTACCGGCGGCTGCTCGGCGGGAGTGTCACCGGTATTGGTGATAGGGATGAGGGGTGGCGTGACGTAGCTGATCTGCGGCCCGGCGCCGAAAAAGGCGAAGTAGATCCCCGCCGCGATGGCGACGGACGCCACCAGGCCAAGCCCGAGCAACCACTTGACGGCTCCCCACATCGCTACTGAGAACAGGCCGGGCAGGACAGAGTTGCAGTTTGGACTAAGGCCCCGTGTTCGAAGCTCAGGAGCGGAGCCTCTCTCGACAGTTCTAGCTGGCCGGGGCCAAGACCAGGAAGACCCTGCCGCTGTTGAGAGCCGGGTAAGCCTGGTCGTGGTCGTCGATGGCGTGCATCAGTTGGTCGTAGAGGATGTGGTAGCTCGCGCCCCTGGTCAGGCCTGGGTCGTTGAGCACGAAATGGTCCGTGTTGTCATAGCCGATCACCACGATGAAATGCGCCACCGAGTAGGCGGGCTGCTCGAAGTGGTCGCGGTATCCCGGGTAGTTGGGGTTCCCGAGGCCGTGCGTGCGGACGCCCATAAGCAACGGTCGGCCCAACGCCAGCTGCTGCCTCATGTTCAGGCGGTCGGCGGGCAGCATCTTGTAGTTGTAGCCCATGTTCTTCTTGGCGACTTCGCCCACCTGCTGGCTGGTGAGGTCCTCCGCCGGCTTCCAGCTCGAGACCTGGTTGATCGCGGCGTCGGCGGTTCTCGGGTCGATCGTCGCGTTGTGATCGCCCTTCAGGTAGCGGTCGGCCATGACCAGGCTCGCCTCTTCGCAGGTGTGCTGCCGTTGTGCCCAGTTGTTCAGAGGCGCTTGCGAGGTGAACGGCACCGGGAGGATGACTGCTGCGGGAAGGTTTACCGGCGGCTGCTCGGCGGTAGTGTCACCCGAGGCGCTAATCGGGACGAGGTCGGGAGTGATGTAGCTGATCTGCGGCCCCGCGCCGAAAAACGCGAAGTAGACCCCCGCTGCGATCGCGAGGGACGCCACCAGGCCAAGCCCGAGCAGCCACTTGAGGGCTCCCCACATCGCTAGTTAGAACAACCCAGGCAGGAAAAAGTCACGTTTTGGTCAGAGGTCATGGCTTCGCTTCAGGAGCGACCCGCAGTATAGGACGGCTTTACATCACTGAACCCTGTCGAGTAGCGGTTTTCGGCTGGACGTTTCTCTAGCGGCTGAGGAATCCAATCGGCATTCAGTGCCTCAGCAGGAGGAAAGCGGGTTTTGGGAGTGCTGGCGCGGCGCGGGCGCATCCGTCCTTCGCAGGGCGTGCGCTGGGGCGGAGTCGCGATCGCGGTGATGTTGGCCGTGATGCTTGGAAGCGGGTCAGGAGTGCTCGCCCGCCAATACCTGAACCGGCACCAGGCCGTTGCCCCTCTGCCCGGCGTGACAGTTGTACAAGCGCAGCCTCTCCCCACGCTCGAGGCCGCGCCTCTGGTCATGCCTACCCCAATACCTCTACCCGCACAGGTGCTGCTCCAGGTTCCGTTCACCACCCAGGCGCCCCTCAACAACTGGGACAAGCATCAGGAGAGCTGCGAGGCGGCGACGCTGACGATGCTCATGGCGTACTGGCAGCACAACGCGTCGGTCGTGCTCGATCCACGGGCTGCTGATGCGTCGATCAACCAGATCGACGGGTGGAAGCCACAGCCCGACTTGAACAACACGATGATGGGTCAGCTCGCCGAGCAGCACTTCGGCATGAGCTACCAGCTGGTTCCCAACGACCCGAAGGTGATTGCGGAGCAGCTGGCGGCGGGACGGCCGCTGATCGCGGAGGTGCGCACCCACGCTCTTGGCAACTCCCGCTATCCCGGCTATAGCAGCCACTACGAGCAGAACGGTTGGTCGGTACCGCACTTCATCCTCATCATCGGCTACGACAGCACGGGCGTCTGGTTGAACGACCCAGGCATCTCCTGGGGACGCGGGTACCACATCAGCTACGCGCAGCTCGCGCACGCGATCGACTCGCTCGACCAGCATCACCCGGCGTTGAACCAGGGCCAGGTGCTGCTGCTCGTAGCGCCAGAAGCTCCGATCAAGATCAGGCACGGGGATCTAGTCGGCTAGCTGGGCTTAGCCATGCTGGGCGACCCCCACCCGGCGCGCTTCGCGCGCCGACCTCCCCACAAGTGGGGAGGTGAATGGCGCCCTACCTCCTCTCGAGTGGGGAGGGGAATGGCGCCCTACCTCCTCACAGGTGGGGAGGTGAATAGGATTGTCGCCGTGAGCGACGAGGCGGCCGGCGCTGCAGCAGGGCTCGGCACCCGAGCTGTCAGCAACGCGGTCTTCATCCTCGGCGCACGTGTGGTCTCGCGGGTGGTCTCCCTGGTCGTCGTCATCTACCTCGCCAACGGGCTTGGCGATGCCGGCTATGGACGCTATTCGACCCTGATCGCCTATCTGGCGCTGGTGTCGGTGATTGCCGACCTCGGCTTCAACCCTCTGTACACACGGGAGGCGGCACGCACCCCGCAACAGCTCGGCGACTACCTCGGGACATTGTTGACGTTGAAGGTGGCGTTGGCCGTCGCGGCCAGCGTGGTCTTGGCCATCGCCCTCGCATTTGGGGCGGGCCTGACCTCATTGATCATCCCCGGCGCGGCACTGCTGATCGCCACCGCATACGCAAACCTGCTCCGGAACACCTTCTATGCGGTGGGCCGCGCCGAGTTCGACGCGGTCGCGATCATCGCGGAGATCGCGATCCAGGGCGTGCTCATCATCTTCGGCGCGAAAGCACACGCACCCGTCGCGTTCTTTGTCTGGGCGTACGCCGCCTCCTTCCTTTTCACGATCGTCTACGCGCTGGTAGTGATCCGCGTTTTCAATCTTGGGAGGATCCGGCTGGGCTTCGATGTGAACCTCGTACGCCGGTGGTTCCCATTGGCGCTCCCTTTTGCCTTCACGTTCTTTTTGACCAACCTCTACTTCCGGGCGGACGTGCCGATCCTCCAGCAATTCCGCTCCTTCGCCGAAGTCGGCTGGTACACGTTCGCCTACAAGCCGTTCGAGGCCCTGCAGTTCGTGCCGCTCGCGATCCAGGCGGTCGTCTATCCACTGTTCGGCGTCTATTTCGTCAGCAACCTCGCGGGCTTGAAGCTCGCGTACGCGCGATTCTTCAAAGTGCTCGTTCTACTGGGCTGGCCGCTGACGGTCGGGACGTTCGTGCTGGTGCATCCCATCGGTCGCCTTTTCCGCCTGTTCCCGCAATCAGAAGCCGCATTGCGCATCCTCGCCTTCGCGATCGTCTTCCTCTTTGCGAACTCGGCCTTCTATGCGATGTTGAACGCGACCAACCGCCAGCACATGAATGCATGGGCGACCGGGCTCGCGGCGGCGATCAACATCGTGCTCAACCTGATCCTCATCCCCTTCTACGGCTACCTGGCCGCCAGCGCGACCACCGTGATTACTGAGGCGTCGCTGTGTGTCTTCGGCTGGTGGTTCGTGCAGCGCCAGCGGCCTGAGCTGCGGCTGCCCGTGGTCGGGGTGACCTGGCGCATCCTCCTGGCAGGCGCCGTCATGGGCGTCGTGCTGTATCCGCTCGCTCGATTTCCGATTTACGTGAGCCTGCCGGCCGGGAGCCTGGCCTACCTCGTGGCGATCTACCTGATCAGGGCAATCGACCCGGAGGAGTGGCGATTGGCCCGCCAGGGGTTGCTCGGCCGCCTGAGGCCCAACCGGGCCGCGTAACCCCCGCCCGCTCTGGCCCGTTTGGGTGGGTGGGAAAACGTAGAATCTACGGGCCTCCAAACATGTCTCGAAACATTCCTGAGAAGATCAAAACCAAGGGGGGTCACAACCCTCGAGCCCGGATCCACGCGGCGTGGTCTCCGATCGGGCAGAAGATGCGCCGCACCGCGATGGTTCGGGGCCTGGGCGCGGTGCTGGCGATTCTGCTCGTGATCGGCTTAGCCGCCGACGCTTACGCGCAATCGTTCTTTGACAGCCTGCCCCCGATCCAGGGCCTGGACAGCGCCGCGTTCGCCGGCGACACGATCATCACGGACCGCAACGGAATCCTCCTCGCCGACGTGGGGAACCACGGCGACCATCGCCTTGCAGTGAAGCTCAAGGACGTCGCGCCGATCCTGGTCCAGGCCACCATCGCGATCGAAGACAAGGGCTTCTACACGAACCCTGGAATCGACTTCGGCGGTGTGCTCCGCGCCCTGTACGACAACCTGCGCGCGGGCAGGGTGGTCGGAGGTGGTAGCACGATCACGCAGCAGCTCGCCAAGCAGCAGTTCCTCACCCCCGATCGGACCTACAGCCGCAAGGTCAAGGAGCTCGCGCTCGCCTTCGAGCTGGCGCAGACCTACAGCAAAGACCAGATCATGGAGCTCTATCTCAACAAGAGCTTCTACGGCTCGCAGTCCTACGGGATCGAGGCGGCCGCCGAAAGCTACTTCCACATCCCCGCGTCCAAGCTCAGCCTCTCTCAATCCGCGATGCTCGCGGGCTTGCCGCAGGCGCCCACCGAATGGAACCCGGTCCTGCATCCCGACTCGGCCAAGCTGCGGCAGACCGAGGTCCTGCGGGCCATGGTGCGCGCGAACTTCATCTCTCAGGACGACATGGACAAGGCGGTCGCAGAGAAGCTCACTTACATGGCGCCGATCAACAGCTTCGTCGCACCCCACTTCGTCGACTACGTGCTGGCCGAGCTCCGCCAGCTGGGTTACCAGCCTGGAATCCAACAGCTGAACGTGAAGAGCACGCTCGACCTGCACATGCAGCAGATCGGCGAGAGCATCGTGAGCAGCAACCTGGCGGCGAACACCTGGCGCGATCGCTACGGCCAGCTGTCGTCAGGAATGGCCGCGGAGGATCCGAAAACGGGTGAGATCCTGGTCATGGTCGGTTCGCCCAACTACAACTCTGTCGGCGGCCAGATCAACTTCACCACCACGCTCCGCAACATGGGCTCATCGATGAAGCCATACACGTATGGCGCGGTGATCAACGCTCGGGCGGCGACGGTCGACACGCCGGTCTACGACGGCCCGAGCCCGCTGGTGTACAAGGACGCGTTCAGCACCACGAACATCTTCAACTACGACGGAAAGACGCATGGGGTGCTGCCGCTGAAGCAGGCGATGGGCAACTCGCTGAACATCGCGGCGGTCAAGGTCGAGCTCTCGATCGGCGTGCCCGCCGTCCTTTCTTATATGCGTAACGTAGGGGTCAACCCAATGGTCCCGATCCCTGACCAGAACGGCCAGTACAGGGTCGGCAACCTGGACGAGTACGGTCCCTCGCTGACCCTGGGCGGCTATCCGATCACGTTGCTCGAGCACGTGAGTGGCATCTCGGTGTACGCGGATATGGGCGTATACCACTCACCGGAAGCGATCCTGTCCGTGACGGACTCGCACGGACAAAGCCTCTACAAGACGCGCGCCGAGCTGCGAGCGCGACCTGCGCTGTCCCCAGCGGTCGCTTTCATCATGGCCCAGATCATGTCCGACGACGGTAACCGGTGCATGATCTTCGGCTGCAACAGCCAGCTGCACTGGGCCGACCGCATCGTCGCCGCCAAGACGGGCACCACCGACAACTTCAAGGACGCGGTGACGATCGCCTTCACGCCCGACCTCGCGGTCGCTCTGTGGGTCGGCGACATCCTGAGCAACAAGTACACGATGGTCAACAACTCGGACGGCATCTTCGTCGCGTCCCCGGCAGTGCATGCATTCGTGTCGCAAGCACTTGCAGGCGTGCCCGGAAACCGCTGGTACACGCCGCCGCCGGGAGTCGTCGCGGGCGCCAACAACAGCTGGTTCCTCAGCGACGCCACGAGCATCGCCAAGCTTCCGGGCGACAACCCGCCGAGCCCCACGCCCGCACCGATCAACTACACGGTCCCGCCCGACCCCGGCACAGGTCCGGTGATGGCGAGCCCAAGTCCAAGTCCGATTCCGACTCCGAGCCTGCTTCCGTGCGTGCCTCCTCAGAAACCGCCGGGCTGTATCTAAGAACCGGCCCAACTAGTCGTCGAGCCCCACGTCCGTAGACTTGAGGTGATGGCCGCCCCGCTCTCCGTTGTCACGGAGCAACTACCAAAGAGCCAGGTGGGCATGACCATCGAGGTGCCGACCGAGACTGTCGACGCGACGTACGAGCGCGTCCTCAACCGGCTGGTGTCGCGCGCCAAGATCGAGGGCTTCCGTCCTGGGAAGGCACCGCGGGCGTTGGTCGAATCGCGATTGGGCCCGGCTGTGGTGCGCGAAGAGGTCGTCGAAGCCATGGTTCCTGAAGTGATCCGGCAGGCCATGCTGGAAAAATCCATCGACCCCATCGACAACCCGGACGTCGAGGTGCTGGTGCTGGAGCGTGGCAGCCCCGCAAAGCTCAAAGCGACGATTACCGTCATGCCCGAGGTGACGCTCGCGGACGTGACGACTCTCCATCCTGACCTTCACGGTCACGAAGTCACCGAGGAGATGCTCAAGCGCCGCCTCGAAGACGTGCGCGAGCCTATGGCGGAGATCACGCCGGTGGAGCGCGAGGTGAGGGCGGGCGACATCGCGATCATCGACGTCGAGGTCGAGGTGGACGGCGAGCTGGTCGAGTCGGAATCACGCACGGCGATGGAGGCCGAGCTCAAGGAAGGAGTGCTCCTACCCGAGCTGCTCGCCGTCTTGCCTGGAACTTTCGTCGACGAGACTCGCGAGGCGAAGGTCGATTTCCCGGACACGTATTCCGATCCAAAGCTGGCCGGCAAGAACGGGACGATCCGGGTCACGCTGCGCGGCGTCAAGGAGAAAATCCTTCCGCCGCTCGATGACGCCCTGGCCAAGATCCTCAGCAACGGCGCGCACGAGACCGTGGACTCATACCGCGAGTCGGTGCGCCAGGAGCTGGAGGAGTCGGTGCGGGCGATGGAGAAGCTCGAGCGCGAGCAGGAAGTCGTCCGGGCGCTGGTGGAAGCCTCCTCCGTCGAAGTCCCCCAGACTCTGGTCGACCGCGAGCTGACGAGCCAGCTGGAATCGATGGAGCGCAGCTTGAATCGGCAGGGACTGAAGCTCGACCGCTACCTGGAGTACCTCGGCAAGACGCTTGACGAATGGATAGCCGACCAGAGGCCGGACGCCGAGGCGCGGCTGAAGATCGACCTGGTTCTGGCGGAATATGCCCGGCGCGAGAAGCTGGAGCCATCCGACGAGGAGGCGGCCACTTTCCTCGAGGAGCAGGCGGCCCAGGACGAGGAGCTGAAAGGCCAGGTGGCTGAGCTCAAGAAGAGCCCGAGCGCGCTGCGCTACTTCGCCTCCCGGCTTCGGCGGCAGAGAGTGCTCGAGCGCCTGGTCCAGGTCGCAGAATCGCAGAGTTGACGGAACCCGATGATCTGCTGTCTAGAATGACCCTGTGCGGGATATGACACAGATGCAGCGGCCGGCCGGATACCTCGTCCCGATGGTGGTCGAGAACACAGGACGCGGCGAGCGGGCCTTTGACATCTACTCGCGGCTCTTGAAGGAGCGCATCGTCTTCATCGGCACGCCGATCGACGACCAGGTCGCGAACCTCGTGGTGGCGCAGCTTCTCTTTCTCCAGTCGGAAGATCCAGAAAAAGAAATCGCGCTCTACATCAACAGCCCGGGCGGCCAGGTGACCGCGGGGCTCGCGATCTACGACACGATGCAGTACATTCGCCCGCCGGTCTCGACGATCTGCATCGGCATGGCGTACTCGATGGCGGCGGTGCTGCTCGCGGGTGGCGCGCACGGCCAGCGCTTCGCGCTGCCTCACGCCAACATCCTCATCCACCAGCCGTGGGGCGGCATGCAGGGGCAGGCCAGCGACATACAGATCCACGCCAAGGAGATCCTGCGCACGCGCGAACAGCTCAACCAGATCCTCGCGAAGCACACGAGGCAGAAGATCGAGAGGGTGACGCAGGACACCGAGCGCGACTACTTCCTGACCTCGGAGGCAGCGAAGGAATACGGGCTGATCGACGACATCATCCTCAGCGCGAACAAGCCGCCCGAGGGCAAAGAGAAAGCAAAAGACAAGGAAAGCGAAAAGGAGAAGGTCGCCGCCGGATGATCTTCCGACGCAAGAGCAAGAGTGGTGAGGTAAAAAGGCACCGGCCGAAGTGCTCGTTTTGCGGCAAGCTGCAGGGAGAGCACGGTGTCAGGCTTGTCGCCGGCTCAGGCGTTTTCATCTGCAGTGAGTGCATCAGTCTTGCCAACGAGATTCTGTGGGGCCATAATCCCCCGGCGCCGGCGTCCTCATGATGGATACAGATAGGAACTAGGGACTAATGAACGAACGGGAAGACCGCCGCCGCTACACACGCTGCTCCTTCTGCGGGAAGGGCCAGGACCAGGTACGGAAGCTGGTCGCCGGCCCAGGCGTCTTCATCTGCGACCAGTGCATCGACCTTTGTCAGGAGGTGCTCGAGGACGACAACCGCTCAGCCGGCACGAAGAAGCAGAAGACCGGCTTCATCCCGAACCCCAAGACGATCTGCGCCGCTCTCGACCAGTACGTGATCGGCCAGGACCGCGCCAAGAAGGTCCTCTCGGTGCAGGTCTACAACCACTACAAGCGCATCTCCGCCTCGAAGTCAGTGGGCGACGTCGAGCTGACCAAGTCGAACGTGCTGCT
>DASRWV010000119.1:0-3262 GCA_035687505.1 Nitrosotalea sp. | reverse complement strand
GCGGGCGTCCTGCTCCCGCCATCGCAGTTCGAAGCGTGGTTCATTTCCGCGGCGCACGACGACGAGGCCATCGACGCGACGCTGGCGGCGGGTTCCGGCAGCACCTAAACCCTCCGGATACGTGCCGTTGGCGCCAACGCCACGTAACCGCGCTTGGGATTAGGTGCGTTTGGCGCCAACGGCACCTTTCTGGGGGTAGATGGTCTCGCCGCGGGCAAGCATGGCGACATAGGTCTCGATCCGTCTGATTCGCGTCTCGGGCTTCTTGACCGTGGTGATCCGATAAAGGACGGCGAACCGGTTCTGACTGTTGAGTGAGTCGAACATCTTCTTGGCTTTCGGATTGGCTGCCAGGGCCGCGGCCAGCTCAGGTGGAACCTCGATATTCGAGCCCGCGTAGGCGACCTCCCACCGTCCGTCCGCCTTGGCCCGGTCCACTTCGGCAATGCCCGCCGGATGCATCAGTCCATCGTTGATCAGCTTTTCGGCGATGACGGTGTTTCGTTTCGACCAGAGGCCGCGCTTCAGTCGCGGTGTGAAACGCTGGCGCCAGGTGGTGTCGTCGCGTGGCCCGGCCTGGCCGTCGATCCAGCCGTAGCAGAGCGCTTCGACGAGGGCCGTGTCGTGCGTCAGGGTCGTCGGCTTGGTCGTGCCTTTCTTCGACAGCACCAGGAACACCCCGGTCGACCTGGCGTGATTCTTCGCCAGCCAGGCACGCCACGCTTTGGCGTCTCGCACGACCAACTCTGGCGTTTCTGAGACTTTCATCAGCCGAAGATGTGCTCGCCGGGCGGTTCTGTGAAACGCAAGACGAGCAGCCCGGCGCACAGGCCTGCCGCCGCCACCCCGATCAGGATAGGAAGGAGGCGCCGTGGAGCCGGGACTGTAGCGAGGCCGGCCGCCAGCACACTCGCCACCACGACCGGCGGTCCCACGAAGCTGAAGATCCAGATCAAGTTGAAGCCGCAGGAGAGGTTGATCGCCAGCCTGACCGCCAGGCTTTCTCGCCCGACCACCAGCATCCACATCGACACCGCGGAGACGATCACGAAGGCCAGCAGCAGCCAGATCCTGAGCACCATTCCCCGTCCACCCTGGGTCGGCGCGGCGCTGACGGCGATGGGGCTGTAGGCGAAAGCCGTCAAGGTCAAGACGACGGCCGATAAAATCGCCAAAACCCGGGGCGCCGCGCTTCGTGCTTTCTGCCGCCACACGCTGCGAACGATATCTCGTCGCTTCGGATTTATGGAGTCGCGCGAACTCCCTTTGCCGCGCTCTCAAACCGAGCCCTCAAGAGTTCCATCGTCCTTCTCTGCCGCGGGATGACGACGAGCAACTCAGCTAGAGCAAAGATTCCGCGGAATTTCGGCGCATCGATGATGCGGTCTACCTGAACGCCGGTGAGGGTCGGAGTAAGGACAAAGGTATGGCGGAAGGTGCCGAATTTCTCTTGGTGAGCTGTGAATCCGAAGCGCTTGTCCGGCTCGAGCTCAGTAATTTCGACCAGGTTCTCGAAGCGCTGGGGACCGTTAGATCCGAACGATCGGTACTGCTCACCGACGGCGACAGGCCGTCCAGGAGCCAACGGTTCGATGCGTAGCGCCGCCGGTGACCACTCGCCGTGGCGCGTGATATCGGCGAGGTATGCGAACACCTCCGCCGCCGATCGATCGATTTCGACGCTAAAGCTTCTCACGTAGCGTTCCGATGCCATATCCATTCAGATTGTGTCTCAAGGCGGTGTGGTTTGGAGGCCATGACCAACTCAGACGACCTAAAGGTTGTGGGGGGGCGACACACGCGCACCCGGCCTTTTGGCTTACGCTTGGCGTTCTATGCGTACTCTGACCGCTCGTGGCCTGGGACTCACTCGTCGCCGAGCGATCGACTACGCCCTCTGCGCCAGCTGCTTCTGTAGGTAGCCGACCTTTCTGACGGGGCCGCTGCCCCATCCGCGCCCCTCAGGGCGCGTTCGTGTCGGCATCAAATCTAACTACGGAGGCGTATTCATTTGTCGGATCTCACGGACGTCCCGTCCCTCGACGGCTTGTCGAAGAACGAGACGGTCAAAGCCACGAGCAACCACCTGCGAGGGCTCATCAAAGAGGAGCTCCTCGAAGACACGCCTGCTTTTGGCGATGACTCGGAGACGCTGCTCAAGTTCCACGGCATCTACCAGCAAGACGACCGCGACCGCCGCAAAGAGGCGCGTGCCAAGGGCCTGACCAAGCACCACCAGCTGATGATCCGGACTCGCATCCCGGGCGGCGTCGTGTCGCCGGATGCGTACATCGCCCATGACGACATCAGCAGCAAATGGGCCAACGGCACGCTTCGCGTCACTACGCGCCAGGACTTCCAGCTTCACGGAGTCCTCAAGGGCGACATCAAGAAATCGATCGCGGCCATCAACGACTCGCTGCTGACCACGCTCGGCGGCTGTGGCGACGTCGAGCGGAACATCATGTGCTGCCCCGAGCCCATCGCCGATCAATTCCACCAGGACGTGGATCGTTCGATCGGCGCGATGGTGACCGAGCTCACGCCGAAGACGCGTGCGTATCACGAGATCTGGCTCGACGGAGAGGTCGTGGAGACATCCGAGCCCGAGGCCGAGCCGCTCTACAAAGAGCAGTACCTGCCGCGCAAGTTCAAGACGACAGTCGCGCTCGAAGGCGACAACTGTGTCGACGTGTACGCCCACGACCTCGCCATCGTCGCCATGAAATCAAAAGGCGGAACCCTGCGCGGCTTCAACGTGCTGGTGGGCGGTGGCCTCGGCCGCACGCACAACAAACCCGAGACCTTCGTCGCCGTGGCCCAGCCGCTGGCCTTCGTCGAGCCGGACCAGATAGTCGACGTCGCGCGTGAGGTGGTCGCGGTCCAGCGCGACTACGGCGACCGGACCAACCGCCGGCACGCGCGGCTCAAATACACGATCGCCGACCGCGGCCTCGACTGGTTCCGCGATGAGGTCCAGAACCGCGTCAACTTCAAGCTCCAGCCGCCCGAGGCCCTCGACTGGAAGCCCGTCGACGACCACCTCGGCTGGCACGAGCAGGGCGACGGCAGCCTGTATGTCGGCATCTACATCGAGAACGGCCGCATTCAGGACCTCGACGGGGTCCGCTCACGCACTGGGCTGCGCAAGATCGTCGATGAGCTGCGCCCAGAGGTCCGCCTCACCGCCCAGCAGAACGTGATCCTTGCCGGCATCGACCCGGCCGACCGACCTCGCGTCGAGGAATTGATGGCCCGGCAC
>DASRWV010000118.1:0-12552 GCA_035687505.1 Nitrosotalea sp. | reverse complement strand
TTGCCGGGGGGCGGCGAGCCGGCGGCGAAGGTGGCAAAGCTGGCCGCTGCCGAGGGCGCACCGGTGGTCACGCTCTCCGCCCGTCTGGAGGCAGAGTTGGGCGAGCTGGACCCGAGCGAGCAGGCGGAGATGCGCGCCGGATATGGAATCGACGAGTCAGGGCTCGGGCGCATCGCCCGCGCGGTCTGGGAGGTGGGTGGGCTCATCACGTACTTCACAGCGGGAGAGCCGGAAGTGCGCGCGTGGCCGTGTGAGCGCGACGCTCCGGCTCCGATCGCTGCAAGCAAGATCCATACCGACTTCGAAAAGCACTTCATTCGCGCCGAGGTGACCTCGGTCGATGAGCTGGTCGCGGCGGGATCGATGGAAGCCCTGCGGGCATCAGGAAAGCTGCGGATCGAGGGGCGCGAGTACCGGGTGAAGGACGGCGATGTGGTCTTCTTTCGAGTCGGGCGGTAGAGCGGACCGCTTAACCTGCCTGGTTCACAATTTGGTCGATGACGAGGCTTCGATTCAGCGGAGCTCACATGTGGGTGAGGGTCGAAGGTGCGGAGGCAATCCTCGGCCTCAGTGACTACCTCCAGGACCAGATGGGGGAGATCACGACGCTCGAGCTGCCCGACCTGGGCGACGTCCTGCACGCCAACACGCGCATGGGCCACGTCGAATCGGAGGAGGCCTCGTCGCCGCTGGAGGCGCCGGTGACGGGTGAGGTCCTCGAGGTCAACGCCGAGGCGTTCGAGAACCCTGACCTGGTCAACAGCGAGCCTTACGGCGCCGGATGGCTGCTTCGCGTCCGCCTGGACGATCCGCGAGAGCTTGAGGAACTGATCAGCGAAGAGGAGTACGCGGAGCTGACGACCGGAGTCTGAGGCCAATAATTGTTAAGGCCTTGACAGCAACTACATTCGGGGTTATAACTGCACGCGGGACACAACATATCGTAGCTAACGTCTCACTCGGTTGAGTCCCTCGGCCCAACGACAGGCAGGCGGAACGCACCCCAGGTCGCACCCCACGACGCAGCACCAGCTCCCCTATCCGCCTGCCTGTTCCCTGTCCTCCTAGACTTCTATCTCTATGAGTCGCAAGGGAAAGAAGAACAAGGCAAAGTTTCGGCCGCAGATGCGGCCGCCAGGTCCGCTGACGCCTGGTCTGGGTGGCGCCTCATCGGCCACAGCACAGGGCTCACCCGCCCGAAGCGTGTCGCAGGCCCGCGTGGGCGGCGACCAGACCCTGGTGCGCTCCGTGGAGATGTCCCTCGGGGCCCGCAACCAGGTCACCAAGCTACGGGGAGGGCGTTACCTCATCGAGTCCGCCGATCCGTCGATTCCACTCGACCGCGTCCCGTACTTCACGAAAGACCTGGTTCGCCTGGCCGTCGTCGGAGCAGCCATGGTTGTGCTCCTGGGCGTCGGGTCGATCGCGGTCCCGCTGATCGTCAAATAGCGGCTAAGAAATAGACAGGGCGGGGAACCAAACCTTAGAGTTCGCTTCGAAATGTCAGTCAGAACCAGCGATTCCGGAAAATCCGCCCTCAAAAAAACGCTGCAGCATCGCAAGTTGAACCCGGACGATCACCAGCATCCGGTCAACGTGGTTCATCACGACGAGGCGACGTTTGGCGAGATGCTCGCCGACAAGATCTCTGCAGGCATCGGCTCTTGGACCTTCCTCATCATCCAGACCCTCGCGGTGGCGGTGTGGATGATCGGCAACGCGATCCTATTCTTCAACTGGGATCCGAAACCGTTCATCCTCCTGAACTTGCTCTTTTCGATCCAGGCGGCGTACACAGGTCCCGTGCTGTTGCTCGCCGGCAACCGGCAGTCGCAGAAGGACCGCCTCACTCTCGAGCATGCCGCATACGAAGCAGACAAAGCTGACGAGCAGAACGTCGAGATCCTGAAAGCGATCGA
Organism: Nitrosotalea sp.; assembly: GCA_035687505.1. Lineage (GTDB taxonomy): Bacteria > Chloroflexota > Dormibacteria > Dormibacterales > Dormibacteraceae > Palsa-870. Next base: position 10,633 of record DASRWV010000118.1, on the reverse strand, counting down.
GAGGAACACGGAGGTCACTATCTCGATCCTCCGGCACGTTGAGGTATTGATCGAGGACCACGTCAACAAGGCCAAGGAGCCGGGTACCGCGCGCACGTAGACTCACCGGCATGCGGGTAATCCTCTTTACCGGTAAGGGAGGCGTCGGAAAAACTTCGGTCGCTGCCGCCACTGCAGTCCAGTGCGCCAAGGCCGGCTACCGAACCGTGATCATGAGCACCGACCCCGCTCACTCGTTGGGCGACTCGTTCGACGTCGAGCTCGGTCCTAACCTGACGCCGATCACCGACAACCTATGGGCGCACGAAGTCTCATCGCTGCACGAGATGCAGCGCCACTGGGTGAAGCTGCACGAATACGCCGTCGAGGTGTTCGCCACGCAAGGACTGGACGAGGTCATTGCCGAAGAGGTGGCCAACCCGCCCGGTATGGACGAGATCGCCTCGCTGATGTGGATCAAGCACTACGCCCAACGGGCGGAACACGACGTGCTCATCGTCGACTGCGCGCCAACCGGTGAGACGCTGCAGCTCCTCACTTTTCCTGATGCTGCCAAGTGGTGGCTCGACAAGATCTATCCGTGGTCGCGTCGGGCAATGCGTGTGGCGCGGCCGGTCCTTCAGCCGATGATGGCAATGCCGCTTCCTTCCGATGAGATCTACGCCTCGCTGAAGGACTTGCTTTTGGACCTGGGTGGCATGCGCAAAGTGCTCACCGACTCATCCACGACGACTGTGCGGATCGTGCTCAACCTGGAGAAGATGGTGGTCAAGGAGGCCAAGCGCGCCTACACGTACCTCAGCCTCTTCGGCTACTCCACCGACGCAGTAATCATCAATCGCCTGCTGCCAGGCGAGTTGCATGACGAGCTGTTCCAGAAGTGGCAGCGCATACATCAGCGCTACCAGGTCGAGGTGGAGCAGTCGTTTGTCGGGATACCGATCTTCAACGTGCCGCTGTTCGATCAGGAGGTGGTCGGCGAGAAGATGCTTCTGCGGATGGCGCAGGAAACGTATGGCCAGCGCGACCCCTCTGAGCACTTCACGACTTCCATGCCTCAGCGAATCGAGAAGGACGGGACCGATTACGTGCTGACGCTCAAGGTCCCATTCGCCGACCGCTCGGCTGTCGACCTGAACCGCCACAACGGAGAGCTGTACGTGACGATTGGCAACTACCGGCGGGAGATCTCGCTGCCGCGTGTACTCGCACAGAGGGATACGAGCAGCGCGACTATCCGCGACGGCGAGCTGCATGTTCGATTCGCACGTCGCGAGCCGAAGCCCTCACCAAAGGAGAAGAAGTCATGAGCCGAGACGGCGAACACGTCATCGAGCTGATCAACGAGCTCGGGTCGCGAGTCGGCCATCTGTTGTCGGACATGGTCCCTCCACGAGCTCAGGTGCACTTGCTGAACGCGCAGCGTGAGCTCATCACGGCGCTCATGCTCATCTACGAGCACCGTGTCACCGCCACGCCTGGTGGACGGAGCCGCGCGACATCGACTGGTGCTCGGGGCTCCCGTCGTGCACCCGCTCGAAAGCGGGTGTCGAAGCGCGTCGGCAAAATTCCGATCGAGTGAACAACTTCGTCGCCTTCATCCTCGCGGCGCTGTTGCTGGTGCCTGCCCTGCTAATCGCGATCCCGGTGCATGAGATGGGCCATGCGGTGGCCGCTTATTTTCTCGGCGACCGCTCGGTGCGGTACTTCGGCTATCTCCGGCCCGATCCCCGGCGCTTCCTCGACCCCCTTGGGGTGATCGCAGTGTTCGTCGCGCTTGTCGGATGGGGCAGGCGTGTGCCTGTACAGCCAAACCGGATCAGCACCACCGCGCAGCATCTCATCCACGAGCTTGGCGGCCCGGTTGCAAACCTGGTCGTCGCGATAGTGCTCGGGTTCGTCTGGCAGTTCCTGACCAGGATGGGCTTACGCTCGACGCTCGACCTGTCGCCCGGCCTCATCCCCATGGCGATCTACGTCATCGTGTTCCTGAACCTGTCGATCTTCGCCTTCCAGCTGCTGCCGATCCCGGGCCTTGACGGCTGGGCCATCATCGAGACGATCTTTCGCAAGCGAAATCCACGCTTCTTCTTCAACGTTTACTCGCGGCGGCAGCAGATCTGGATGGGGTGCATCGTGGTCATCTTTCTCTTCCAACTGTTTCAGGGTGCGAATCTGCTGCAGGTGGTGATGACCCCCTTCTTCACGCCCGCGAGCCTAATCTCATTAGGCGTATGCCACGGATACGGGATTCCCAACTTCATCGGTCTCAGCCCCTGCCTGCGATAGGCGGGCTGGTCAACGAGCCGGCATACGCGCAGCTAGTCAAAGACTTCGGGCACGTGCGCGTGGTGGAGGCGCTCCGCAAGCAGGTTGCTGCTGAGCGAAGCGGAGGGGAGCTGGGCGATGCCGAACGGGCGGAGACCGTGAGCGCGGCACTGCGGGCGGCGGTTGCGCCGCGGCTGCGACGGGTCATCAACGCAAGCGGAGTGATCCTCCATACCAACCTCGGCCGTGCCCCTCTTGCTCGCGCAGCTGTGGATGCTTTGGCCGTCGCCGCCGGCTACAGCAACCTCGAGCTGGAGCTCGAGACTGGGCGCCGCGGCGAGCGCGCAGCCCTGTTGTCCGGGCTGATGACACAGCTGTTCGGATGCGATGCGGCCTTTGTCGTCAACAACAACGCGGCGGCCATCCTGCTTGCGCTGACTGCCCTGTGTAAAGGCAAGGAAGTCATCGTCTCGCGCGGCCAGCAGGTAGAGATCGGCGGATCGTTTCGGATGCCGGACGTGATGCGCCTGTCGGGCGCGCGCATGGTCGAAGTCGGCACTACCAATCGCACCCGAAAAGATGACTACGAGCAGGCGATTACATCACGCACGGCTGCGCTCCTGCGAGTGCACACGTCAAATTTTCGTGTCGAGGGGTTCACCGAAGCGACCTCGCTGGCCCAGCTGGCTGGAGTTGCTCGTGCGCACGAGCTGCTGCTCATTGACGACCTCGGCAGCGGCGCTGACCAGCCAATCGATGACGAGCCGACTGTCGCCGAGTCGCTCCAGCACTCAGACGTCGTGACGTTCTCGGGCGACAAGCTGTTCGGCGGGCCCCAGGCGGGCATCGTCCTCGGCCGGGGTGAAGCCGGAGCGGCGGCCGTCAAAAAGATGGCGCGCCATCCGCTCGCTCGGGCAGTTCGCATCGACAAGCTGACCCTGGCTGCCCTCGAGGCGACGCTGCGGCTGCGCCTGACTGGCCGGCGGGATGAAATACCGGTCGAGCGAATGCTCCGGGCGTCGGCCGAGGACATTCGGCGGCGCGCGGCTATGTGGTCGGTCAAGCTCGCGGAACGGGGTGTGGCTGTGACGCTGGTCTCGGGCGAATCCGCGGTTGGCGGAGGTTCGCTGCCAGAGCGCGGCCTCCCCACGATGCTTCTCGCGCTGTCCGGGCCAGCCTCGCGACTGGCGGCGGCGCTGCGCCACGGCGAGCCGCCTGTGATCGCCCGCATAGCAAAGGACGCGTGCTGCCTGGACGCTCGGACAGTGCTGAAGGGGGAGGACGAAACCCTGATCGACGCGGTGGAGGTCGCCTACAGGAGCGTCATGCGGTGAATTTCGTCATCGGCACTGCCGGGCACATCGACCACGGCAAGTCGACCTTGATCACCGCGCTCACCGGCATCGACCCCGACCGCCTCGCCGAAGAGAAGCGGCGTGGCATGACCATCGACCTCGGATTTGCGCACCTGAGTCTTCCCAGCGGACTCGAAGTAGGCATCGTCGACGTCCCAGGCCACGCGCGCTTCATCCGCAACATGCTCGCGGGGACACATGGGCTCGACGCCGTGATGCTGGTGATCGCGGCCGACGAGGGCGTCATGCCTCAAACACGCGAGCACCTGGAGATCATCGACCTGCTCGACGTACGCCGCGGGGTCGTCGTGCTTTCGAAGGTGGACCTGGTCGAGGCGGATTGGCTCGCGCTGGTGACGTCAGAGGTACGCCAGGCGCTCGAGGGCACGTCGTTGGAGGCTGCGCCGGTAATTCCGTTCTCGGCTGTCAGCGGCGAAGGCAAGGCCGAGCTCGTGGCGGCGCTCAATACGCTCCTCGCGACCGCTCCTCCCAGGCCTGACGTCGGACGGCCCCGGCTGCCGATCGACCGTGCCTTCACCATGAGCGGCTTCGGCACGGTGGTGACGGGCACTCTGGTCGACGGGTCGTTGAACCTTGGCGAGGAGCTCCAGGTTGTGCCTGGCGGTAGGACGGTTCGAGTGCGGGGGTTGCAGCAGCACAACCGCAAGGTCGAGACCGCGGCGCCTGGCAGCCGCGTGGCCGCGAACCTGACCGGTGTGGAAAAGCACCAACTGGCTCGCGGTGACGTCCTGGCTCGTCCGAAGTCGCTGCAGTCCACCCGTCGTGTCGACGCAAGCGTGCGTGTGCTGGCGTCGGCAGCTCAGTCACTGCGACACGGCACCGAGCTCCTGCTTCACACGGGGACGGCCGAGGTGGCGTGCCGCGTCATCGTGCTCGACTCTGACGACATCGCTGCCGGTGCGGAGGGTTGGGTACAGCTCTACATGGAGCGGCCGATCGCCGCCGCCGAGCACGACCGTTTCATCCTTCGCATCCCCAGCCCGTCGGCGACCATCGCGGGCGGAACGTTCGTGGACGTCGCTCCGCGCCGCCACGCACGCCATGACAGCGCGGTCAGGGAATCTCTCGAGCGGCGCGCTGCGGGCGAGGTCCTGCAAGAGGAGCTGCGCAAATACCCGCGCGGGGTCACGGTGGCGGCGCTTTTGAAGGCCACCCTGGCGCCCGAGGCGGATGTGGCCGGCCTCAACGCAAAGCGCATCGGCGATTGGCTCTACGACGCGGGCGCGTGGGGGGCCATCAGCGAGCGCGCGAGCAGCGAGCTGGAGGCGTATCACTCTGCGCACCCCCTGCGCCCGGGTATCGCCCGAGAGGAGCTGCGCAGCCGGCTGGGAGTGCCTCCCGGCTCCTTCCCATCGGTTGTGCGGGGCATGCTCCAGGACGGTATCGCGGTGGAGCTTGATGGTTTGCTCGCGCGGCCTGGTCATCGCGTCGAAGTGCACGCGGTCGATGGAACCGCCGCAGCCCTGGTTCAGCTGCTCGGCCTGCAGCCGTTCGCTCCGCCGTCGCTCACGGAGGCGGTTCAACAGACAGGGGCGACCTCTGAGGTCATTCGCGCGCTGGCGCAGCGAGGTGAGATCGTGCGGCTAAGCGACGACATCGCATTCACGAAAGAAGCCTTCGACGCTGCCGTGAAGATGGTGCGGGAAATCATCTCGAGCACCGGCTCGATCACGGTGGGGCAGCTGCGCGATCGCATGGGGGCCAGCCGGCGTCCGGTGCTTGCATTGCTCGAGCACCTCGACGCCGAGCACGTGACGCGGCGAGTCGGAGACGCCCGCGTCCTGCGGTAGAGTTCCCGCCAAATGCGAATCGTAGACATGCTCGCGCGCAGCCGCCCCAGCGTCTCCTTCGAGTTCATGGCGCCTCGTGACGAGTCGGAGGTCGACGTGCTCGAACGGACCGTCGGCACATTGGCGGGTCACGCGCCGGACTGGGTTTCGGTCACTTACCGCCTGCGCACCGGTGAGAAGACGCTCGAGCTCGTGACGCGGATCAAGCGTCACTACCACATCGAGGCGATGGCCCACCTCACGTGCGCCAACTCCGCGGACCGGACCCGCCAGATTCTCAACTGGATGGAGCGGGAGGGGGTGGCTAACGTCCTCGCGCTGCGTGGCGACCCACAAAACCCAGGCCAGCCATTCGAGCCCGCCGACCCTGAGCTAGCTCATGGAAGCGACCTGGTCGGCTTCGTGCGCCGCAATGGCTATCGCTTCGGCATCGGCGCGGCGTGCAGCGCGGAAAAGCATCCGGAGAGCCCTGACCTCGAGCAAGAGTTTCGCTACATGAAGCTCAAGGTCGACTCGGGGGCTGACTTCCTGATCACGCAGCTGTTCTTCGACAACCGCTTCTACTTCGACCTCGTGGCGCGGGCCCGAGCGGCCGGGATCACGGTTCCGATCGTTCCCGGCCTGATGCCGGTGCCTAGCCGCCGCTCTCTGGCGGTCATGACCTCGATGTCAGGGGCAACTGTGCCGGCAGCACTTCAGGCGGCGATCGAAGAGGCGTCTGACGACGACGCCGTGCGCGCCCTGGGAGTGCAGCACTGCATCGCGCAATGCGTCGAATTGCTGGAAGCTGGTGTGCCCGGGCTCCACTTCTATACCTTCAACCGCGCTCGCGGACCGATCGAGATCTTGGCCGCCCTGCGTGGCCAACAGCTGCTCGCGTCCTAGCTGGACGCGAGAGTCCGACTTCTCTTAGTTTCCGCGCGGAAACCACTTGTTGACGTGTCGATATGGGTCGTTTCCGCGCGGAAACGCGGAATTCAGAGCTCGTCACACGGTTACCCTAATCGCGGAATGCTGGCTGGAATCGACCTTGGCGGGACGCAGGTGCGGGTTGCGCTTGCGCGCTCGGATGGAAACGTGATCGCCAGCATCAAAACCAAGACGCCCTCGCTCGGGACTCCGCAGGCGATGGTGGATTGGGCCGCAGCCGAGATCGACCGCCATCGTGGGCGCGAGAAGGTACGCAGCATCACAATCGCTGCGCCTGGTCCCATCGACATCAAACGAGGGGTGCTGGTCAACCCGCCGAACTTGCCGGGTTGGCGCAACGTGCCGCTTGCGGCAATGCTCGCCCAGGCGACCGGCGCCAAGGTCCATCTCGCCAACGACGCCGACATGGCCGGCCTTGGCGAGTTCCATCACGGCGCCGGACGCGGCACCCGCAACATGGTCTACATCACCTGGTCGACAGGTATCGGGGGTGGGCTGATCATCGACGGCAAGCTGCACCGAGGCGGGCACGGCACGGCCGGTGAGGTCGGCCACATGATCATCGACCCCAATGGCCCGCTAGACGCATGCGGCCAGCGCGGATGTCTGGAGGCTTTCATCGGGGGAGCAAACATCGCGCGCGAGACAGGCCACACCGCCGCCGAGCTGTTCGCCGCCGCCGCACAGGGCAACAGGCAGGCGCGAATGATGGTCGAGCGGGCGGCGCGTTACATGGGCTTCGCGCTGATCAGCCTGACGAACGTCATCGATCCGGAGATGTTCGTGATCGGCGGCGGCGTCTCTCGGTCGTGGTCGATGATCGAGCCGACGATTGTCGAGACTCTCCATTCCTCGCCTTTCATCAAGCCCGCTCGCCGGCCTCGCGTCCGCCGCGCCCGACTGGGCGATCGCGCCGGTCAGATTGGAGCGGTCGAATGGGCGCGCATCAACCAATAGCTCTCCCGGACGACCAGGTTCTCCGACTCCTCAAGCAAGCGTCGGCGGAGCTGGGCATGCGCGCTTGGATCGTCGGAGGCTACGTGCGCGACAAGCTCCTTGGTCGGCCGCACCCCAATCCCGACGTGGTCGTTGAAGGCGGTGACGCGCTGAAGCTCGCAGAGCGCTTCGCTGAGCTCGCCGGGGCACAGCCGCCCGTCACATTCGAACGCTACGGGACCGCTCAGGTGGCGCTCCCGGGGCACCTTGTCGAATTTGTGACCGCTCGCGCCGAGTCTTACGCACCAGACTCCAGGAAACCCGATGTCCGACCGGCGAGCCTCGAAGAGGATCTCCGGCGGCGCGACTTCACGATCAACACCTTGCTCATGGACCTCGACGGCAAGGTCCATGACCTGCTCGGAGGGCGAAAGGATCTGGAGGCGCGCATCCTGCGCACTCCCACCGACCCTTTGCGCACCTTTGCCGACGATCCGCTGCGCATGCTCCGCGCCGTTCGCTTTGCCTCTGAGCTCGGCTTCGAGTTGGCCCCAGACATCGTGCCCGCGATGCGCGAGATGAAGAGCCGGCTTGCTCCGCCGGTCATTTCGGTCGAGCGAACCGCGGATGAGCTCAGGCGGATGCTCACGTCAGAGCGTCCTAGCCTCGCCCTCGAGATCCTCGATGCCGGGGGCCTCTTGGAAGTCATCCTCCCCGAGGTCGCCGCCTGCAAGGGAGTCCCCCAAAGCGGTTACCACACTCATGACGTGTACGGGCACACGCTGCTCACCGTCGCGCGGGTCCCGGGAGACATCGTGTTGCGGCTCGCGGCGCTTTTCCACGACGTGGGCAAGCCGTCCACCGCAACTCCGGACGGTGCATTCACCGGCCATGACGTTGTCGGCGCGGAGCTTGCGAAGTCGGCCCTCGAGCGGCTGCGCTTCCCCCAAAAGGAGGTCGAGGCGGTCGTCAAGCTCGTGCGGCTCCACCTGAGACCCGTCTACTACCGCTCGGAGTGGACGGACGGTGCGGTCAGGCGCCTCGCCAGAGACGCCGGCGACCTCATCGAGGCCTTGATGGCTCTCGCTCGCGCTGACATCGCCGCGTCGGCCTACCCGGAGCCCGAAAAGCTCGACGAGCTGCAATCACGAATCGATGCGGTGCTGCATGAGCGGCCGTCTCGCCTGGCGCCGCTGGTCACCGGCGGGGACGTGATGCGGGTGCGGGGCATCGATCCGGGGCCCGAGGTCGGGCGAATCAAGCAGCGCCTACAGGAGCTGGTCATCGATGGGGAGATCCCGCCCACCCGCGAAGCGGTCCTTGAATACCTCGCCGCCCATCGGGATCTCTAGACCCGCAAGCCGGAGAGCCGGTTATGCTGCGCTTGGTGGTGGAGTCCAGCTTGATGCTGGGTAGGGAGGTTTCAAGGTGACCGATACGCTTGTGGAGACGGTAGGGGTTTCCAGTTCGAACGGCGGCCATGAGCCAAATGGGGCCGATTCGAAGTCGACGGTACTCGCCCGCGACGACGTCTTTTCGGGGCATCTCCAGATCAAAGGCGGCGGCCAGGTGCTGGGCAATTTCAGCGGCCAGATCGAGTGTGACGGAGATCTGCTCATCGGCCCGGAGGCCCACGTCGAGGCGGACATCCGCAGCGAGCGGGTGACGATCGCCGGGTTTGTGCGCGGTAAGGTCGTCGCGGTCAACCGGCTGAAGATCACGACCACAGGCCGGCTCGAAGGTGACGCCAAGGTCGGTGCGCTGGTGGTCCAGGAAGGTGGCGTTCACCTTGGGGTCATCCGGGTGCATCCGGAGGGCCTTCCCGAGTCGGAGCCCACTGCAATCGTCGATGCGTCGCCGCGCTCCGGAGTCATGGCTTTGAAGGCCGTGCCTAACCCAGTCGGCAGGGTCAGGAAGTTCTGGGGTGAGTTCTTCTAGGCGACCGCCGAAGCGGCCGGCCCGGGCCAAAGCGGCCGCCAATCGCGCGCCCGCAAAGCGTGCGCCGGCCAAGCGGCCGGCCCCGAGTGCAAAACGCCCAGCTGCGCGTGCGCCGGTAAAAGCGGCCGCCCGTCAGAAGAACACCGGTGGCGGGCGCAAGGTGGCGGCCAGGTCGCGGGCCACCGCTCAGAAACTGCCGACCGCTGCCAAGTTGCCACCCCCACCCGCGCCCAAGGCCGCGCCGCCTCAGCGACCTGCGATTCGGCTGGCCGGATCCGCGTCGCGACTCACCATCAAGCCAGGTGGCCCGATGGCTTCGAGGCCACAGTTCGAGCTCTCGAGCAAGCGCCGCCCCGCCGGCCCTCGGCGCCTCAGCGACGTCGAGCTCGATGAGGATGAGGTGTTGATCGACGCCTTCGACGCCATGCTGGACGGGGCCACGGTGCGGATCACCGCGGTACTCGAGCGTACCTGCGTCTATATCGACAGGGATGGCGACCGCCGCCTCGCGCGCAAGATCGACCTCTGGGTCGAAGCGGACAAGCTTCCGATCCGCCGCCGGTGGATAGGTTGAGGTCGTAGCGGCTTCGTATACGCTGGGCAGCCAATGATCGAAGAGCCGAGGATCAACCGCAACCTCGCCCTCGAGCTGCTGCGGGTCACAGAGGCTGGGGCTCTTGCGGCCGCGCCGCTTCAGGGACGAGGCAACAAGGAAGCCGCCGACGCGCGCGCCGTCGAGGCGATTCGAGGGGCCTTGGGAGCCGTCGACATGAAAGGGACGGTCGTGATCGGCGAGGGCGAGAAGGACGAAGCGCCGATGCTCTATTTCGGAGAGCAGATCGGAAACGGCCTGGAACCGGAGGTCGACGTGGCCGTCGACCCCATCGAAGGCACGAGCCTCACCGCCTCGGGACTTCCCGGCGCCATCTCGGTCGTCGCTCTGGCCGAGCGCGGGACCATGTTTACGACTCACGTCGCATATATGCAGAAGCTGGTCGTCGGCCGGCGGGCGCGCGGAGTGATCGACCTCGAGATGCCGGTCGAGTGGAACCTGCGCCGGATCGCGAAGGCGGAGGGCCTTCCGGTCCAGGAGCTCACCGTCGTCGTTCTCGACCGCGACCGCAACGCAGAGGTGATCGCGCAGATCCGCGAAGTCGGGGCAAGGATAAAGCTCATCACCGCTGGCGACGTCGCGGCGGCACTCGAGGCGGCGCTCGAGACCAGGTCTGGCGTCCACTGCATGATGGGTTCGGGTGGCGCCACCGAAGGCGTGCTGGCCGCGTGCGCGATCAAGACGATTGGCGGCGACATGCAGGCGAAGCTTCATTTCCGCAACGACAAGGAAAGGGAGATGGCGGTCAAGGAAGGGCACAAGCCGAACAGGGTGCTGTGCCT
>DASRWV010000117.1:0-29074 GCA_035687505.1 Nitrosotalea sp. | reverse complement strand
GCTCACCTCGAACACATACACACGGTCAATCCCCGGCTCAACGCTGTGGTTTTCGCCACGGCGGAAAGTGCGCTGAAGCAAGCTCGCAATGCGGACCGGCGGAATACAAGCAAAAACGTGCTCGGCCCTCTGCACGGCGTGCCTTTCACGGCCAAGGACATCTTCGACACAGAAGGCCTTCCCACCACAGCCGGTCTCCGCATGCTCAAGACCAACATCCCGGACCGCGACGCCACCGTCATCGCGCGTATGCGAGACGCGGGGGCGATCCTCATCGGCAAGACGAACTGTCCGCCGGGCGGAATCGGGGGCGATAGCTGGAACCCGCTCCACGGCGGCACACGCAATCCATACGACATCGCCCGCTCGCCGGGCGCAAGCAGCAGCGGCGAGGCGGCGATCATCGCGGCGGGCGGGTCGCCGCTTGGAATCGGGAGCGACTCGGGTGGGAGCATTCGGTTGCCCGCTCATTACTGCGGGATCGCAGCGCTGAAACCGACCGTCGGGCTGATCCCAAGCACCGGCGCTTACGGTCTCCCAGGTGGGCTCACCGACCCTCGCAGCCAGGTCGGGCCGATGGCTCGCTTCGTCTCCGACCTCGCCCTCACCCTACCGCTGCTCGTAGGGCCCGACGGTACCGATTCAGCGGTGGTGCCTGTCCCGCTTGCCAAGCGCACGCCAAAGCTCAAGGGCCTGAAGGTCGCCTGGTACGCCGACGACGGCATCGCGAAGCCGACCCACGCAATCGCCACGGTGGTTCGATCCGCGGTCCGCGTGCTAGCCGACGCCGGCTGCGAGATGACCGAAGGTCGGCCGCCGGGCCTTCATGAGGCCCATCAGGTGACCCTCGGCTACTGGGGCGACAAGCGCATGAGCCACGATCGGCTGTACAAGCGGTGGGACGCCTTTCGCACGCTCATGCTGGGCTTCATGTCCGGTTTCGATCTCATCGTGACCCCGGTTGCGCCTGACATTGCGCCGCTATACCGATCCAAGTACATTCCGACCAACCTGTTTAGCTACACCATCCCGTTCAGCCTGACTGGCAATCCGTGCGTTGTGGTGCGGGCGGGCACGTCTCCCGAGGGTCTGCCCATCGGGGTCCAGATCGTGGCCAGAAACTGGCATGACGACGTGGCGCTCCGGGCCGCGTATTCGATTGAGCGGGCGCTGGGCGGATGGCGGCCTGCTAGCGTGGTCAGATGAAGTTCCGGTACTCGCGCTGGGACGGGTCCCAGAAGCTGGACGACCTCGACGCGGGCGACGTGCTTGACGCGCTTTCAGACGATCTGATGAACTACGGGGACCTGAACGCCGCCCTGCAGCGATTGCTGCGTTGGGGCACTCCCAACATGCCGGGTCTCGAGCAGCTGCTCAAGCAGCTTCGCGAGGCGCGTGAGCGCGAGCTGGGCCGGTACAACCTCGACTCCACGGTTGAGCAGCTGCGCCAGCAGGTTCAGGAAGTGATCGACGCCGAGAAGAGCGGGATCGATCGCCGGCTGAACGAGGCGGGGACTCCCGAAGCCTCCAAGCTCATGGAGCGGATCGCGCGTCAGCGGAACGAGCAGCTCGACCGGCTGCCCGACGACCTCGGCGGTCGAGTCAAAGCGTTGCGCGACTACGAGTTCGTCGACGACGCCGCGCGGCAGAAGTTCGAGGAGCTCATGCAGCAGCTGCAGAAGCAGATGGTCGACCAGATGTTCCAGGGCATGAAAGGTTCGATCGAACAGATGCAGGGACAGGACCTGTCACGCGTGCGCGACATGGTCCGCGAGCTGAACAAGATGCTCGAGCAGCGGATGGAAGGGCGCACGCCGGATTTCAATGGCTTCATGGAGCGCTTCGGCGACATGTTTCCGCCAGGCATCAACAGCCTTGACGAGCTGCTCGGACACCTTCAGCGCCAGATGGCTCAGATGCAGTCGCTGCTCCAGAGCTTGAGCCCGGAGGCGCGCGAAGAGCTGCGCCAGATGATGGATGCGCTCCTACAGGACGACTCGCTCCGGCTGGAGCTCGCGCGGCTGTCGGGCTTCATGCAGGCGATGATGCCGCCTTCGGAGCTGAGCGAGCGCTATCCCTTCTTTGGCGAGGACTCGCTGAGCATGGGTGAGGCGATGGGGCTGATGGAGCGCTTACAGCAGATGGACAAGCTCGAGTCACAGCTCGAGCGCGGCAGCTTCCGCCCCGACGACGTTGACCGGTCGCTGGCACAGGAGCTGCTCGGCAACGACGCGCGGCAGGCGCTCGACCAGCTGCGGAAGCTGACGGACGTGCTCGAGAAGGCCGGTTACGTCGAGCGCAAAGGCCGGCGGATGGAGCTCACCCCTCGCGGCATGAGACGCATCGGCCAGTCGGCACTCCGCGACATCTTCGATCAGCTGAAGAAGACGCGCATGGGGCAGCACCAGCTGTTGCGAGGCGGAATCGGAAACGACGCCTCCGACGAGCTCAAGGAATACGAGTACGGCGACCCGTTCCTGCTCGACTTGAAAGAGACACTGTTCAACTCGTTGGTCCGCGAGGGCCCCAAGGTCCCGGTGAAGATGGCCCCGGCCGACTTCATCGTTCACCGCACGGAGCACGTGACCCAGGCGTCAACGGTGCTGATGATCGACATGAGCCGCTCGATGTTTCTGCGCGGCTGTTTTCTCGCCGCCAAGAAAGTCGCGATCGCCCTCGACTCGCTGATCCGCAGCCAGTACCCAAGGGATTCGCTCTACGTCGTCGGCTTTTCCAACTATGCGGTGGAGCTCAAGCCGCAGACCCTTCCTCAGCTTGCGCTGAACGACTACGTCTACGGAACCAACATGCAGCACGGGTTTCAGCTCGCCCGGTCGCTACTCGCCAAGCATCGCGGAAACCGACAGATCATCATGATCACCGACGGTGAGCCGACCGCCCACATCGCGGACAACGGCAAGGCTCAATTCGCGTATCCGCCGACCTTCCAGACGATCCAGCAGACGCTGCGCGAGGTGAAGCGCTGCACGCGAGATCGCATTCTCATCAACACCTTCATGCTCGAGCGCGGCCCGTATCTGACCGAGTTCATCAACCAGATGACCCGCATCAATAAGGGACGCGCGTTCTTCGTTTCGCCAGACCGGCTGGGCGAGTACATCCTGGTCGATTACGTGAGCGGCAGGCAGCGCCGGCGGGCAAGCAACCGCCGGGCACGAATCGCGTAGCCCGGTACTTTCCTCGCCGGGCGCGCGCAGGGCGCGCCCCCTTATCATCGGAAGAGTGCCCGCCTGGACTAAACCCGTTACCGAACGCCGCAATGCGAGTCCGCCGGCGCTCTACGAGCACTCCATCCTTCGCAATGAGGCGGTGATCGTGTCCACCGGCGCTCTGACCGCGGAGACGGGCAAGCACACCGGTCGGTCGCCGAAGGACAAGTTCTTCGTCAAAGAGCCCACCAGCACCGGCGCGATCTGGTGGCATCCAGGGAATCAGCCGATCGCGAGCGCCAAGTTCGACGCCCTCCTCGAACGGATGGATGAGTTCTGCGCCACGCATGAGGTTTTCACCCAGGACGTCTTCGCCTGCGCGGACCACCGCCACCGCCTGCGAGTGCGAGTCGTTTCCGAGCTCGCCTGGCACAGCCTTTTCGCGCACAACCTGTTCATCAGGCCGAACGCGGATGAGCTCATGGCGTTCGAGCCGGATTTCACGGTCATCTCCCTGCCATCGGTAAAGGCCGACCCGAAAGTCGACGGCACCCACAGCGAGACCTTCATCCTCGTCAACCTGGGAAAGAGGATGGTGATCATCGGCGGGACCGGGTATGCGGGAGAGATCAAGAAGTCGATCTTCACCGCGCTCAACTACATCCTCCCGGCGAAGGGCGTTTTCCCGATGCACTGCTCGGCGAACGTTGGCAGCGGTGGATCTGACGTGGCGCTGTTCTTCGGGCTCAGCGGCACCGGCAAGACGACGCTCTCAGCCGACCCGTCACGCCGGTTGATCGGTGACGACGAGCACGGATGGAGCGACACAGGAATCTTCAACTTCGAAGGTGGCTGTTACGCCAAGACCATCCACATTCGCAAGGAGTCGGAGCCGGAGATCTACGCGGCGACTGAGAGCTTCGGCACGATCCTGGAAAACGTGGTCTACGACCCTCGCACACGAATCCCCGACTACGACTCCGACGCGAAGACAGAGAACACACGCGCCGCCTATCCAGTCGACCTGATCCCGAACGCGGTCCTAACCGGAACTGGCCGGCATCCCAACAACGTGATCTTTCTGTCCGCTGATGCCTATGGCGTCCTTCCGCCGGTGGCCCGCCTCGACCACGACCAGATCCGCCACTACTTCTTGTCCGGATACACCGCCAAGGTGGCGGGGACGGAGCGCGGGGTCACCGAGCCTGAGCCGATCTTCAGCACGTGCTTTGCGGCGCCGTTCCTCGTGCTGCCGCCGGAGCTGTACGCCGACATGCTCATCGAACGGGTCGACCGCCATAACGTAGACGTATGGATGCTCAACACCGGCTGGGTTGGCGGACCGTACGGAGTGGGCCAGCGGATGTCGATCGCCCACACTCGCGCGATCGTGCGGGCAGTCGTCCAGGGCAAGCTGCATGGCGTGACGACTCACACCGACCCGGTTTTCGGGCTCCAGATCCCGGATCAGGTGCCTGACGTTCCTACCGAGGTCCTGGATCCGAGGGCGACCTGGTCCGACCCGGAGGCATATGACCGACAGGCCAAGAAGCTGCGCACGATGTTCGAGGAGAACATCAAGATGATCGGCAAGAGCGCATCCACCGCAGGCTGAAATCCTATTGAAGGTCGCGATTGTGGGGAGCCGGCGCTTCTCCGAACCGTCTCGGGTCAGCGACTACGTCAACTCCTTGCCGCCACGGGCGTCCATCATCACCGGCAGCGCGAGCGGAGTCGACGCTGCGGCCACCAAAGCCGCGCGCGCGAAAGGGATCGCCGTTCAGGTGATGCCGGCCAGCTTCGACGAACTGGCCGACGCCAGCCGGTCGGCCGCGCGCAACCAGCGCCTGGTCGACGCGTGCGACGTCCTCGTCGCGTTCTGGGATGGAAGTTCGCAGGGCACGCGCGCCACCGTTGAGCGGGCGCTGGACTCGGGCAAAGAGGTGCACGTATTCATCGGGCGAGTAGATTGAGGTCGTGCCGGTAGCGATCGCCGTCCGCGTAAGGCTGTTTGCGAGGCTGCGCGAACAGGCCGGGAAGGAAACGGCGACGCTCGAGCTTCGTACCGGCTCGACGATCGCTGACGTATACGAAGCTCTGCGGCGCGAGCACCCTGCACTCGAGGCGGACCGCAAGGCGGTACGCGCGGCACTCAACCAGGAGTTCAAGGACTGGAGCGCCGAGGTCGCAGACGGCGACGAGGTGGCTTTCATCCCGCCGGTGAGCGGTGGCGCGCATGGCGTAGGCATCCTGTTCGAGCTCACACCGGATCCACTCGACGCGCGGCGCATGGAGGCGGCGGTTTCGCACAAGGGCTCGGGCGCGATCTGCACCTTCACCGGGGTCGTCCGCGACAACTCGCGGGGCCGCTCGGTCACGCATCTCGACTACGAGGCCTATGCGGAGATGGCCATCGTTCAGATGCGCCGGATCGGCGACGAGATCGCCGAGCGCTGGCCGGAGGCACGGGTGGCGATGGCACACCGCACGGGCCAGCTCGATATCGGAGAGGCCTCAGTCGTGGTTTCGGTGTCGTGCCCTCATCGCGCGGAGGCGATCGCGGCGTGCAAGTGGGGGATCGACCGCCTCAAGGAGTCGGTGCCAATCTGGAAGAAGGAGCATGCCGCCGACGGCACCTTCTGGATCGAGGGCGACGAGGCGAAAGAGGCACCCGGAAACTAACCCAGCTCCCCACCCGCCGGCTCCGCCGGAGGTGACTCAGTCCCCGACTCTTGCTACGGACAGGCCGTCCCTGATCGGGATCACGACGCTTTCCAGGCGACGGTGCTTCGACACCCACTCGTTGTACGCGGCGACGTTCCGCGCTTGCTGGGTCGTGGGCTTCACCACCTCGCCCTGACGTAGCGCGTTGTCGGCCATCAGCAGCGCTCCACCGTCCAGCCGTTCGAGGCACAGCTCAGCGACGCGAACGGTCACATCCTCCGAGGGGAAGGAATTCAGCAGGTCAATGAAGCATGCATCAAACCGGGCGGCCAGCTTCCCGAGGCCGCCGACGGCGTCCTGCTCGAGGACCAACGCCTGCTTGCCAAAGCCTGCCTCAGAGAAGTTGGCCCGCGCCCGCTCGGCTCTCTTGTGGTCCACCTCGAACGTCGTCAGCGCACCGTCAACGGTGCCGCGCAGCAGCCATATGCCGCTGTATCCGGTGGCGGTGCCCAGCTCCAGCACTCGTTTGGCGCGGGCGATCCTGACGAGCAAATAGAGCAATGCACCTTCGTGCGCGCCGACGATCGGGATGTTCTCGCTTTGCGCTTCTGCTTCCATGCGGGCGAGCACCTTGTCGCGCGCCGGCAGGAGACCGTCCAGATAAGCCTGCAGCTGATCGGTGACCTCGACAGTTCTCACGCCATTCACCCTAACCTTTCGCGAACGAGTCCACCAGCGGCTGCAAGGTGACGATGTAGGCCGCCATGAGCTCGACTGCGGCGTCAAGCACGCCATCGTCCAGCTGTGTTGCCGGCAAGGTCTCGTACAGGCGCGACCAACCTCGGTCCCAGGGCTCGAGCTCGGCGTGGGGCAGGCCCGCCTTGATCTCGATCATCCGGGCGCGGAAGAACTCGAAGGCGGCCTGATTCTCAGACTGCGATCCCTCGAAATGGAGACCGATCTCGAGGCGGCCATCTCCGGTGTGGTGCCAGGCTTCGTAATGAAACTCTGGGCGGTCGTAGTGAAGCTTCAGCAAACGACCACGGCCGCGGCCGGTGTTGAGGCTGCCCAGCTCCGACGAAAGCTGTGCTTTCACCCCCTTTCGCAGTCCACTGAAGAACTCCGCGGGTGCGAGTGTAGTGTCGCTTGCCAACTCCCGGATTATGGCCTGCTACATTCCATGAAGTGGGTTACGTCCCTACCGTCACAGAGAACGAAGGCGGCAACCGCGAGCGAACGTTCGACATCTACTCGCGGCTCCTTAAGGACCGGATCATCCTGATCGGCCGGCCGATCGACGACATCGTCGCGAACCTGGTCGTCGCTCAGCTCATCTACCTCTCGGCCGATGACCCGGAAAAGGAAATCCAGATCTACGTCAACTCGCCCGGAGGCTCGGTCAGCTCAGGGTTTGCGATCTACGACACGATGCAGTACGTCCAGGCGCCCGTCTCGACGGTGTGCATCGGCCGCGCCGCGAGCTTTGGAACAGTGGTCCTCATGGCCGGCGCCAAGGGCCGCCGGTTCTCCCTTCCCAGCTCGAACATTCACATGCACCAGCCGCTGATCAGCGGCCGCGGCCTTCAGGGCCAGGCGAGCGACCTCGACATCCACGCACGCGAGATCATTCGCATCCGCGGAGTGCTGAACGAGCTCATCGCCAAGCACACCGGGCAGCCGCTGGAGCGAGTCGAGCGTGACACCGACCGGGACTATTTCTTGACTCCGCAGGAAGCTGTCGACTACGGCCTGATCGACGGGATCATCCAGTCGACAGCGGTGCCGGCTCTCGCCGCCACGAAGGGATAATCCCAGCAGCGCGAAGTAAGAGATAGGCGATCGTCGGCACGCCTACCAGCGTAGGAATCGGCACCGGTGTGAAGGCCGCGAGCGCCGCGCCGACCGACAGCAAGAGCCAGTCGTACCACTCGGCCTCACCCCAGATCGCCAGCGCGACAGCGACCAGCACCAGGTCGGTGGGCAGCGCGTGAGGGGCGGCCACGACCCCGCCGGCGACCAGGATGGCAGCAGCCGACCGGAAATCGACACGACGCCGGGAGGCCAGCAGGACGACAGCGGCGATAGCGATCAACGCCAGGCTGGCCGCAGCAAACCTGTCCCATCCCGCCGGAAGCATCGTCCCGAAATGTGCGATGGCGACCTCGGGACCGCTTGGCTGCAGGGTGGTTCCCGCCGAATTCAACCAGTCGAGCACCCAGCGCGGGTTGAGGGCCATGGTCGATGCCAACAGCACCAGGCCGGCCGCGGCCCAGCCCACGATCACCCGCCATGTTCGGGTGACCAGGAGCGCAACCGCGATAGGGAGAACCAGGTGCGGCTTGACCAGAGTCAGCCCGAGGGCAAGACCCGCGAGGTAGGGTTTCGACCGCAAGGCGATCGCGGCGCCAAGACCTAGTGCGACGAGCCCGTCAAGCTGTGCGTTGAGGAGCATCAACGCGGTCGGCACTGCGGCGAAGGCCGGCAGGATGGCAGACGGAGGTCGCGGCCGGACAGCCAGGAAGAGGCCTAGAGCAAGGCAGGCCAGCTCGAAGAGGATCCAGAGCTTGCCGCCGAGGTTGGTCCCGAGGAGATCGAACGGTACCGCGATGAACGCGACCCAAGCCGGCGCCAGGAAGGGAAGGAAGCCTTGAATGCCAGGCGTCACCAGGCTTCGGCCGCCCGTGACGTCGAGCTCTACCGGCCGCTGAACCTCGAAGTCGTAGAGGTGGGTCGGATCGCTGACTATGAGCCGTCCACCAGTGGCGAAAGCCGGCCAGTCCGAGTTGATCACGTCGTTCGGGCCTTCGATGACGGGGTAAATGACGAAAGCGACCGCCACCGCAAGCAGGGCCACGGATCCACGCCAGCGCCAACCCGTCAACGGCGTCACTTTGCCGTCTCGATGCGCAGAGCCTGCATGACCGGACCCATTAGCGCGCCCTGAATCAGCAGCGAGAGCAGCACTACTCCATAGGCGACAGCCGAAACTCTGCTGTCCACGCCGGGTAGGCCGGCCACGGAAAGGGCCAGCGCTACGGACAACGCGCCTCGCAAACCTGCCCAATACGTGGCATGCCTCCACGGCCAGGGGATGGAGGCAGACCGGAGGGCGGCAAGGCTGAGCAGGCCATAGACCGGAACCGCTCGGGTCACCAGCATGATCGCGTAAGCGACCACGACAAGGCCGGCGACCGGTAGCAGCGTCGTTGCCGGCAAGGCCGCACCGACGAGGATGAAAAGCATCGCGTTGAAGACGAAGGCCAGCAGGTTCCAGAACCCGAGCAGCTGCGGGCCGTGCAGCCGGCCCAGACGAGCGCCGTAACGCGCGACCACTATGCCCGCGGCGACAACGGCGACCACGCCGGAGGCATGCACCAGATCCGCAGCGAGGTAGCTGCCGTACGCGATCACCAGCGTCGCGAGGATTTCGAGCGGAGCATCTTCCGCGAACCGAAGCAGGATGAGGCCGAGGAACCCGACCGCGAGACCGATCGCAGTACCGCCCACCAGGAGCTCGATGAAGCGGATCGTTCCCTCGCCAAAAGATGTTCCGCCGGTCAGGATGGTGGCCAGCACAGCGGAGAAGACCGCGACGCCCGTGCCGTCGTTGAAAAGGCTCTCGCCCTCGAGGATCGCCGCGAGTCCTGGCGGCGCTTTGAGCCGGCGCAAAAGCGCGATGACGGCGATCGGATCGGTGGCCGCGAGGATCGCCCCAAGCAGAAACCCGCTTGCCCAGCTGAACCCAAGCATGAGATGAGTGAGGGCTCCGATCAGCAATACCGTCATGGCCACTCCCACGGTTGCGAGCAGACTTACAGGGAGGATTCGCCGCCTCAGCTCGTCGAGATCCAGAGTCAGCGCCGCCTCGAAGATCAGCCCGGGCACGAACGCCAGCAGGATCAGGTTTCCGCCGAGGCGCGGGAAATGGCCACCGGGCAGCAGCCCCACCGCGATACCTGCCAGGGCAAGCACCACGGGATAAGGCAGGAGGCGTGCCCGCTTCGATACCAACCCGAGCACCGTGGCGAGGGCGCCGACCAGGATGAGCAGGAGCAGAAAACGCTGTTCTGTTGTCACTCGGGCTCAAAAGGCGTCTTCAAAGCTCGATGGCCATGCCGTCGCGCGCTGCCTTGACCTCGGTTCCGATGCGCTGCGTCAGGTCGGCCGCCAGCTCCCAGGGGTGCGCGCGCCAGACCGTCATGCCGAAGTGCGTGAGGATGGCAAGCCGCGGCTTGGCTTCGCGGATGATCCGCTCCGCATCGTCGAGGCACAGATGGGGTAGGCCGGCGCGGCACTCCATCAAGACGACATGGATCACCATCACGTCGGCTTTGTGCTGCTCGGCGATCCCGTCGTAATAGGCGGAGTCCGTCACCCAACCCAGACGGTCGCCGAAACGGAAGCCATAGGTCTCGACCTGGTGCACATGGCGCGGGGTAGTCGTGAACGTGATGTCTTTCACCGTGTACGTGGTCTCGGGCTCCAGCCGGATGACCTCCTCCGGGAAGCGTCGGAGGTAGTTGAGAACTACTGGGTCGACGTCGAGCGCGTCAGAGGGGCAGAACAGCCGGCCTCTCCGCGCGAAACCGCCTTCGGTCATCGCCTCGACCATGACGTTGACATCGCCTGAGTGGTCGAGGTGGCGGTGACTGATCACTATGGCGTCGAGCTTCGTCAGGTCGACCTTGCGCTTGGCGTATTGCACGATTGCGCCGGGGCCCGGATCGAGGCTGATGCGAGTGTTGCCTTCCTCGAGGTAGAGGCCACCTGAGGCGGCCAGCTGCTTGGCGACCATGAACCGCGCCCCGGCCGTGCCCATGAAAGTCAGCTTCACGTCTGCGCCACCTCGCTCAGCGCCACCTCGGATTTTTCGCCGAAGTAGCGGTCGTACAACTCGGCGACACGCTCGACAGTGTCGATCTCATCGACCGGCTTGTCGTCCCGGATGCGCACGATGCGCGGAAATCGAAGCGCGTAGCCGCTCTTGTGGCGCGCCGAGCGCTGGATCGAGTCGAACGCGACCTCGAGGACGACTTCCGGGCGGACCAGCCGGACGTGCCCGTGATCTTCGATAGTGATTTCGAGGAAGCGCTTGGTCATTGTGGCGATCTCCGCGTCGGTCAGTCCCGTGTAAGCCTTGCCGACGTTGAACAATCTCCCGCTGGCCGTGTCTTTTACCGCGAAGGTGTAGTCGGAGAGCACGCCCTTGCGCTTGCCATGGCCCCATTCCACCCCCGTCACCACGACGTCGAGAGTCGCCAGCGGCCGTTTCAATTTCAGCCATGCGAGCCCACGCCGCCCGGGCGTGTACGGGCTGAGCGGATCTTTCACCATCAAGCCTTCGTTGCCGCGCGCCCGAGTTTCGGTGAAAATCCGGTCGAGGTCATCGGGGCCTGTCGACTCCTCGACCCGCGCCAGCAAGAACGGATGCTGGAGACCGAGACCTTCCAGCATCCGGCGCCTGGTTTCGAGGGGCTCATCGAGGAGCGTCCGGCCGTCGAGCCACAGAAGGTCGAAGATCACGAGCACGACCGGTACCTCTTGGCGGAGGTCGGCCGACACCTTTTTGCGACCAAGCCGCCGCTGCAGCTCGAAGAATCTCAGGACGCGGCCGTCGCGATGCGCCAGCACCTCGCCGTCGAACAACACCTCGTGGCCGATCGCGGCTGCATTCTCGCTCAGCTCGGGGAAAGCGCTAGTCGTCTCTTTGAGGTCGCGCGAAAAGAGCTCGATGCGTTCGCCCTGCCGGTGGAGCTGGCACCGCACTCCGTCGTACTTCTCCTCGGTCCAAACACTGGCTGCTCCCATACGCTCAAAGACTTCGGCGGCGGAATCCACCGGACTTGCGAGCATGAAGCGAACAGGTTGGAACAGCGTGAGCGTGGTCGTGTCGAACAGCTTGTGCTTGCAGCGGACGGCGGTTTCGCCGATATCACCAGTGATGAGGTGGACACGCTTGACCTGAGTGATGGGCGCCTCGAATGCTTCGGCGATCGCGGCCTCGACCAGGCCTTCGCTCAGGCCGATGCGCATCTCGCCCGAGATGATCTTGATGAAAAAGCGCGCCGCCTCCGGGTCCAGTCGGCGCAGCAGCTGCTCGAGCGGGTTTGCTTTCGATGCCCCGCGGGCGGTGCGTATGGCTTCCAGCGCTTCCTCTATCTCTTGCAGGGAGACCGATTCAGATCGCGTGCGCCCCTGCAGCGCCTCGCCCGCCCAGTCGCCGATGTCAGAGTGCTTGCGAAAGATGCGCCCGAGCTCGTCTTCATCGCGACCTGAGAGGGACGACACAACCTTGCTCACCGCGGACCAACCGAGTCCCAGCGTGCGCCTCTGGGAGGGGCTGAACGCGCGCCCGCTCATGTAGACGGCAGCGCGGCGAAGATCGTCCTCGTCAAGGCTGCGTAGATACTCGGCAAGCGCGTGCGTCTTCTCCAGGGTGGCGGATGTCGATCCGATCGCCGATCCAGCCCGTGCGAAGTCAATCATGGCCGTCGTGCTGCACGGTGGCCTATCGTAGATCGCGATGCGACGTTGCCCTTACCTCGAGGAGTACTTGAAAGAGCGGCGCTCGGTGCTGCGTATCTATCGATTCGATTGTCATGTGGACCGGCGCTCGAAACGCAAATACGCGCTGAGCGACAGCCCACCCATCTGCGTGCGTAACTTCGAAGATTGCCCGCTGTACCAGGCGGAGAAGAGGCGCGAGGACCAGATCATCACGCGCTACACGGACTAGTGGCCTGCCCAGTTTGCTCCGCACCGTCGATGCCCCTCGAGGGCGCGTGCGTTTTCTGCCATACGCCGATCAGCGGCGAAGAGGACACGACGCAGCTACTCGATTACCTGGTGGAGCGGCTTCCGACGGCAAAGGTCAAGCGCGGTCATTTGAACCGTGGGCCTATCACTGAGCTTGTGCTCGACATCGCCGGCCGGAGCTTTCGGGCGCGCGTCAAGAACGAGCAGCTCGACCTGGTGCCGCCGGTCCACCTGACGGCGTGGGTCGATCTGCTGCTCACCAAGCTGAGTGACGCGGCCGTTGTCGATCCCGTGCTCCGCCGCGCCGTGCTGCGTTCCGGTTGGGCGCTGCGCTGACTCACATACAAACCAAGCAGGAATGTGAGACTGCCTCGATGAACAACCCAACCAGGAGACCCAGAACCCCGATCACTAATCCGACATCCGAAATTGCGATAGCGAACCATTTCGGTTTGTGACGTAATCCGATCACGCTCGAGACCGTGCAAATCAGGCCTGTCAGGATGCCCGCCCGGCTGGCCGTCAGGGCCAGACCCCAATCGGGGCCGGCGGTGTTGACAGCCCATATAAACGTGCCTACCTCAATTGTCCCGGCGACAAGGCAAATGAGCACGATGAACATGGCTCCCCGATCCCGGTTGATGTCTTCCAACACTCCCCTATAGGGCTAGAGCCAACTGCTCGGTCGCTTCGAGAGCGGAGGCCCGGATGCCCTTTTTTCGCAGGTGGCGGGCGAAGTCGGCCGTGTAGCCGTGCACTGTGTAGACCTGGTCGGCGCCTGATCGCTCGACGACCTCCATGAGCTCGTCGAAGTCGCAATGGTCGGAGAGGTCGAACGTTGCGTCAGCGCCGAAAATTCTTGCGAACTCGGCGTCCTTCGCCCAGCCCGAAACCAGCGCCGTCCTGTACCGGCCCAGTCGCCGAACTTCGTCTTTGCCCGCTGGTGGCGCGATCACAACCCGACCGTCCGGAGCCTCCCCGTCGAGCTCGACCCACTCGGGCAGAGGGCGACCGGCGGTTGCATATTCGCGTGCACATGGAACGCACCGCTTCTCGAGAGCAAACGTGAAGCCGTACGGCGCCAGTGCCAGCATCATCTCTTCTGTCTTGCCCAGCGCGTGGCACAGGAGCACCGGTGTGACATTGCTGTCCAGGGCGCGGCGGCACCAAATCGCGATCGCCTCGATGGTCGAGTCCGGGTCGGCGAAGCGGAAGTGGGGTCGGCCGTAGGTCGACTCGATGATGAGCACGTCGGCCTTGGGAATGAACGTTGCCGCTGCGCCGCCGGCCTGCCTCAACTTGAGGTCACCCGTGTAGAGAAGTGAGGCCCCGTCGTGCTCGAAAAGCAGCTGTGCCGAACCCAGCATGTGCCCGGCCGGATACAGAGTCACCGCGGCCTGGCCCCGGCGCATCCTCTCGTTGTAGCCGAGCATCCGCCAGCCGCGCGGCCGCCGGGACTCCGGGATCAGGGCGAGCGTCTGTGGCGTGAGCAGAGCCTCTTTGTGGCGGCGGGCGTGGTCGGTGTGGGCGTGCGAGATGAAAGCGAATGTCCTGACCACGAGGGGGTCGAGCCAGAGCCGGTGTCCCGGCAGCGAGACCCCGTGGTCCCAGACGACCTCGCGTGTCATCGGAAGGAGTCCAGCCGGACCCGATCCGCCGCGGCGAAGAGGTCCGGGGGAACCTTGAGGCCAAGTACCGTGTAGACCTCGAACGGCACTCCGATATCCGCCACCCATACCTCACCGGAAACTTGAGGCCCGTCGCCGGTGAGAAGGCCCGGCTTCGGAAGTCCGAGGGTGACTGTCGTATGTGCTTGCACAACTGGAGCGTAGGCGGCCCCGGTGTCAGCGTCGAGCCCCGAGGGCACGTCGATGGCGATGACCTGCTTTTGCGAGGCGTTGATGGCCTCGATCCACGCCGCGAAGGTGCCCTCCGGACGCCTGGACAGGCCAGTTCCGAAGATGGCGTCGACCACAGCGTCCGCGCCTTCGAGCCGCAGTTCGCTTTCGACCTCGACCCCAATCCTTCGCAGCGCGACGAGCTCTTTAGCCGCCGAAGCTTGCAGCCGTGCGCGGTCGATGCAGCTGACCCTGGCGAGCTTGCCCCAGCGGTGGAGGTGCCTCGCCGCGGCCAGCCCATCACCCGCGTTGTTCCCGACGCCGCAGACGACCGCGGTGCGGTTCGGGCAGAACCTGGCCACCTGCCAACCCGCGGCCTCCATCAGCCAGTCGACCGAGATGCCGAAGCGCTCCTGCGTGAGCGCGTCGACCTCTTTGACCTGGCGGCTGCTAAGCGCCGGCAGGTCGCTGGACGACAAACGAGCAGTAAGGGTCGTGCCGGTGGATGGAGTCGGCCTGCGACACGGCAGTGCCAAGCAGCCTGGTCATGAGGTGCGGCGTGATGGTGCAGACCTGCGGGAACTTCAGCGCCGTGTTGCGAAACGGGCAGTTGTGGATGGTCACCTTCACGCCCTCCGCGGTCTCTGTCTGCTCCGCCAGCGTGCCGGCCCGTCCAATCCAGGCGACCACCCGCTCCAGCGTCTCGTCAAAGCTGAGGCCCTCGAGATCCGGCTCGATGACCGCCGCGTGGCGAGCTGCAACGCGTGAGAACACCTCGTCCAGCGCCTCCGGGCCACCCATCGCCTCCACCTCCTGGAGGACCATCGTTGCAAGCTGGCCGTAGCGCTTGGGGAATACGGAGTCGGCCCGCTCGGTAAGAGCGAAGAGCAGGGCGGGCCGGCCGCGGCCGCCGCGTTCCGGGTGGCTCACGACGAAGCCTTCGCGTTCGAGGTTGGTGAGGTGCTGCCGGACCGCGTTGGGCGTGACGCCGAGATCGCTGGCGATCGTTTCCGCGCTGCAGCGGCCCTTGCGCCGAAGCAGCTCCAGGACTTCCATGCGGGTCGAGCGGCCGGCGATCATTGGGGGCTCATCCGGGACGCTGGCCGGCCATGCTAGCACAGGCGTGACATTTATTACAGGCCATCCTTGACAAATTCTAGGAGGGCCCTAATATATTTTCCGGGAGATAGAGAATTGACAATGATCAAGCAGGCGAGCCGCGCCATCGAGCACATGACCGCCCGGGAAAAGCGCATCCAGCGCGCCAAGTACGCGCGCCGGAACAAGATGCATCACATCGACCGGCTCTTGAACGAGCTCGAGATGTTGAACCTGGCGGATCAGCGGCAGATGCCGCCGGTGCTGTCGGTCGCGATCAACAAGGTCATCGAGGAGTCGCCCGAGGTGACCGTCCTGGCACAGGCCAAGCCGGGCTCCGTGATGGAAGCCATGGATGCCCTGTACGAGATCCAGGACAGCTTGATGTACAACCAGATCGAGGACGAGTAAAGCTCCCGAAAAAGAGGCAATTACAGGCCGGGCTCCCGCGGGCCCGGCCTCTTCTTTTACCCGGCGCCAGCCTTCTTAAGTTGTTCCGCACCGGCGGCGGGCGCCGTAGGATGGCCGCTTCATGGGTAGCAGACCCGGCGGACCGCCCTCGACTCAGGAAGTGCCCGACTGGCTGCCGAAACCTGATCCGGTGGCGGTCGTTGACGTGCCGCCTCCAGTCCTGAATGCGCCTCCATTTGCTGCGCCGCCCCCGCCCTGGCAGGCGCCGGCGTCACCATCCCGGCTCCCTTTGATCGCCGGCATCGGGGCGATCGCACTGGTCCTGATCGGTGCCGCTTGGTTCCTACGCGATTCGACCTTCCTGCATCCCACCGCGGATGTCGCGGTCCAGTCCACTCCAACGCCGACAGGGCCCTTCGTTTCGCAGTACGACCGTGCCGACCGAATCCTCAACAAGGTTCTTGCTCCCCATCTCGCCGTGATCCAGGACAAGCTGAACCAAGGGGCCGGCGCCTGCTCGTCCGGGGGTGCCTGCCAGAGGGCGCTCGAGAACGTGGAACCTGCCCTCGCGAAGGCGGTGGCGGACCTTGACGCGGCTGACCCGCCGAAGTGCATCGCGACCGAGCTGCTGCAAGTGCGCAGGGATCTCTCGGAGATGGACAAGTCGGCTCTGGGTGCCATCGCGATGATGAAGACGGGCCAGGACGATTACGGCCGCACCATGGCGGCGGCTGTAGGGCGAATCCAGAGCCAGCTGCAGCTGGATATGTCTCCGCTCAAAGTGGCGGCCTCGGTCTGCCCGCGGGCCTGACTTACTGCCCGACGTGGGCGCTTACTTGTTGCTTTCCGCCTGACGTACCCGCTGGCTCAAGACCTGGAGCAGCCGGTAGGCGACCTCGGGGTGCTCTTTGAGGAAGGGCTTGAAGTTCCACTCCGGGATCGTTGCCATGGAGACATCGGTGTCGGCCTTGATGGTCGCGCTGCGGCCCTCCTGGTCGAGCAGAGCCATCTCGCCGAACGAGTCGCCGGGCCCGAGCTTGCGCGACTTGTCCTGGATCGTCGATACGGTCACGGTCCCGTCGAGGATGACCATGAAGCCGACGCCGTTGTCGCCTCGCACGACGATCTCGTGACCGGCCGGATGATTGACGATCTTCATCTGCTTTTCGATGGCGCGGAGCTCTGACTCGGGCAGTCCTTTGAAGAGCTTCGCCTGTTTGACGTCGACCACCTGCAGATACTATCCCTAGCGGCCGGCCTTCTTTTCGTCCAGAAATTCCTGGTACCGCCGGTAAGCGTCCTGCTTGCGACTGTCGACGATCTTCGTGTAGCCCTGCAGCGTGTTCAAGTTTGCGTGCCCTAGTACCTCCTGGACCAGGCGCACGTCGCCGCCGGTCACCTCGAGCAGTGTCGTAGCCGCGGTATGGCGAGCGACGTGAGGTGACTTGAAAGACCACGCCCCGAGCTGCCGTCGAATCTTGCGCACGATGAAGCGCGCTCCGGCGGAAGTCAGTCGACGGCTGCGATCGTCCGGAGCGGCGCGGTCGAAGTTGACGAACAACGCCATGCAAGCATCTTCGCGCGCGCCCAGGTACTCCTCGAGCGCACCTCGAGCGTCGGTCGTGAGGTAGACAGAGCGCTGTTTGGAACCCTTACCTGTCACCACCAGGCGGTTGCCTGTGCGCGGGAAATCTGTCCGGTCGAGCGCAAGTGCTTCGGAGATGCGGCACCCGGTGCTGATGAGGAACTGGACCAATGCACGGTCGCGCTTGTCGTGCATCGTTTTGGTGGGCAGCGCGCCGAGAAGCCGAGTGAGCTCGTCTGGATCGATCGGTTTAGGCAGGCGCTGCTCGAGCTTCGGCAGGGTGATGCCGTTGGAGAGATCGCGTTCGATCAAACCTTCCTTTGCGATCCAGCGCAGCCACGAGCGGATGGCGACGAGCGCCCGCGCGCGTGAGGCGGGGCTCTTCAATCGGCCGGCGAGGTGGCGTTGATACGCGCGAAGGTCATCGTGGCGCAACTCTTCTGTCGCGAGTGAGTGGCCGTTGGCGGTGAGAAAACTGATCAGCTTGCGGAGTTCGGACTCATAAGCTCGGACCGTGTTCGGACTCCGGTTCGCTTCGAGCTGAAGCCAGCCAAGATATTCGGTTGCGGCGGCCTGTAAATCGAGTGGCATGTCGAGGCCCGACTGGATGTTGCCATACTCGATGCGAGATGAGTGCTCTTCGGGTCTTAAGCCCTGACGCGGCGCCACGGCACCGAGGCGACGACTTCGGCTTCGATCTGGAGTTCACCGAGCGACTGCAAGGCTTCGCGCTCTGGGTCTTTCGCAAGTACTGGCGAGTCGAGGTCGAAGGTATCCGCAACGTGCCGGCTCGCGGCCGCGCCTTGTTGGTGGCCAACCACGCGGGCATCATTCCGTACGACGGGGCGATGATCCGCACCGCGATTCTCGCCGAGCATCCCCAGCCACGCCATGCCCGCATGCTCGTCGTCGATTGGGCCTTCGCGATGCCGTTCACGAACATGCTGCTGACCAAGACCGGAAACGTGCTTGCCCATCCGGACAACGCAATGACACTGCTCGAACGCGATGAGCTAGTCGGCGTTTTCCCAGAGGGTGTCAAGGGCGCGGCGAAGCGATATCGAGATCGTTATCGAGTCCAGCGCCTCGGGCGTGGGGGTTTTGTCCAGGTGGCTCTGCGAACAGGGTCGCCGATCATTCCGGTCGCGGTCGTCGGGTCGGAGGAGATTCATCCGGTGATGTTCGACCTACAGCCGCTGGCCAGGCTCTTCGGGCTTCCCACCATTCCCATCACTCCTACGTTCCCATGGCTTGGTCTGGCAGGCATGATTCCGCTGCCCTCGAAATGGTTCATCGCGTTTGGAAAACCAATCGACGTTTCGCACTTCGGGCCGGAAGCCGCTAACAACGCGCGGCTGGTGCTCGAATTGAGCGAAGAGGTGCGAAGCTGGATTCAAGGCACGTTGCACCGGCTGCTGGCGCGGCGCCGCACGATTTTCTTTTAAGCGCTCGGCCTTCGCGCGCCCGCTGTCAAACTGTCCCGATGCCGAGGCGTTCATTTGCCGGCCTTTCTGCTCTCCTCATGCTCGTTGCATGTGGTGGTTCGAGTCCGTCGATCTTGTCCTCAGGTCCGACCGCGTCCAGCGTCGCCGTGCAAACGAGCGACCTTCCCAAGGACATGAAAAAGTGCTCCCAGTCAGCTGACTTGGACACGTATCTGAACAATGTCAAGACCAAAGATCCGAACAACTACAACACGATCAAGCCTGAGTGGGATGCCGCCAAGAAGCAGGGGGCGACCGCCGCGTACGCGGCCTTCTACACCGATAGTGCGGCGCATTGCGCAAACGTGGAATCCAACTCGGCGGACGTGAGCTCGGCGACGTACAAGCTGGTGGTCAACTTCGTCATCCAGTTCAAAGACGAGGCAAGCGCCAGCAAGGGCTACACGACCGAGTCGATCTTCGGCTTCAGTGCGGCATCTCTCAAGAACGGTGGCGCTCCTGTGTTGGAGGGGACCGCCAAGACAGGGCTGAGCCCAAACTCAATCGTGTTGACGGCCGCGATCGGAAACCAGTCGTTCTACATCGCCGTATGGCAGAACAAGGTTTTCATGGTCATCCTCGCGATCCTCAACATCGACACGCCGACCTGCAAGAACGTCGCGCTCGCGGAGAACAGCCGCATCAAGTAAGCGGCACTGGCCGGGGCCTCAGCTAAACTGGCCGGGCCGATCGCAAACGCTCGCCACGTTCCACTACGCACTCGGCGCCGGCAGGGCTCTCCGCTCCTGCTTCGCACAGCGCTCGTACTCGCGCTTGGGATGACGCTCGCCTTCGGAGCTTTCAGGATGCTCGATCGGGCGAACACGCCCGTAGCTCTCGCAGGGAGCCTCAACCAGTCGCCCGCTCCCGCTTCTGTGGCGAGCAACATCTTGCTGCCCGGCCTAGAAGCCGGCGCTTGCGTGAGCTTTGCTCCCACTCGTGCCGGCTCAGGCCAGACGGTGTTCATCGATCCGGGTCACGGAGGCATGGATCCCGGGGTCGTCGGGGGGACCCTCGGCCGCCGGGTCTTGGAGAAAGACGCGACGCTCGCCGTCGGCATGCGGCTGAGCACCCTCCTCCGAGCAGACGGCTATCGCGTGGTCATGGCGCGTACCCGAGACTCGACGGTCATCAAGCTGAATCCGGCTGATTCCGTGCTGGGCTCGCTGACCGCCAGCGCCGAGCATCGAGACCTGTTGACGCGTGCGGCGTGCGCCAATGCCGCGGGCGCGGCCGCGCTCGTCTCCATACATTTCGACGCCTACAGCGACCCGACGGTCGGAGGTACGGGAACCTTTTACGACGCTGCGAGGACGTTTGCGGCAGCGAACCGGCGCCTCGCCACCAACCTGCAGGCCGCGCTGGTCACCGCATTGGGCACCGACGATCGGGGCGTATGGACGGACGACCAGCTCGCCGCCCCCACGCTCACGAGCTCAGGCAGCACGTACGGTCACCTCATCGAGCTCGGCCCGATGGCGGCCGGTTGGGTGGATGAACCGAGCCAGATGCCCGGTGTCCTGGTCGAGCCACTGTTCCTGACCAATCCCGCCGAGGCCCGGTTGGCCGGCGACGAAGTCGGTCAGCAGCGGATCGCGGCGGCACTTGAGACCGGCCTCGTGAAGTTCCTGAGCGGCAACTGACCGGGCGCGCTGGTGCGCCTGGCAAGAATCGAACTTGCTGCCTCTTGCTCCGCAGGCAAGCGCTCTATCCGGTGAGCTACAGGCGCGTCCATCGAACAGCTGCAACGCGGTTTGGGGTCCGGTGATCGCCCCACCCTTGAAGCGGCTCGGCACTCAGTAGAGTACCTGACTGCATCATGGCCCCATGATCTTCGTCATCGGTTCCGGCCCGGCCGGTGTCGCTTGCGCCAGCGCGCTGCTCGAGAGGGGCGCGGAGGTGACCATGCTCGACGCCGGGCTGGAGCTGGAGGCTGACCGTAGGCGGCGACTGATCGATCTTCAGTCGGTGGCCTTCCCGTCCTGGGACGAGAAGTCGCTCAGTGTGCTGCGGGAGGGTGCTGAGCTAAGTCCGGGCGGTATACGGCTGAAGCTGGCTTATGGCTCGCAGTTTCCATACCGCGATCCGATCGACCAACCGATGTCGGCGGACGGGGTGCACGCGAAGCTTTCATTCGCGCGGGGAGGCCTCAGTAACGTGTGGGGCGCAAGCGTCTTGCCTTACCGCACGGAGGACATGAGCGAGTGGCCGATCACCGCAGAGGATCTGGCTCCGCACTATCGGGCAGTGCTCAAGCTGATGCCGTTCTCCGCGCGGCACGATGCGCTGGAGGAGCATTTCCCCCTTCACCATGACCAGCCCGGGATGCTTGCCTCGAGCAAGCAGGCGGCCGAGTTTCTCCACGATCTGGAGCTGAACAGAACGGCGCTACTTTCTCGGGGGATCAGTTTCGGCACGTCGCGCTTGGCGCTTCAGGCTGAGGTCTCGGAGGGCAAGCCGGGCTGCGTTTACTGTGGCAAATGCCTCTACGGCTGTCCCTATGAGGTCATCTACAACTCGAGCCACTCACTTGCTCAACTCAGGGCGAATCGCTCGTTCACTTACCGCTCGGGGCTGGTCGTGGAACAGCTGAAGGAGATCGGGTCACAGGTCGAGATAAGCGGCCGCGCAGTGGGTGATCGCGCTGCGTTCCAGATCCGAGGCGACCAGGTTTTCGTCGCGTGCGGCGTGCTGTCGACGGCGAGGATCATGCTGACGTCTCTCGAAGCTTATGACCAACCGATTCAGGCGATCGACAACTTCTATTTCCTGATGCCGCTGCTGCGCTACCGAAGCCGGCCAGACGTCCGTGAAGAACCCCTCTACACGCTGGCCCAAGTCTTCATCGAGATGCTGGACACCGCAGTCGGCGCGCAGACAACGCACCTTCAGGTGTACACCTACAACGAGCTCTTTGAGAAGGAGGTCCAGAGGATGCTCGGGCCTCTCGATAGACTGCTCCCGGACGCGCTCCGCCGGAATTTGCTCGGCCGCCTGCTCTTGATCCAGGGCTTTCTGCATTCCGACCTATCCGCGCGAATCCGGATAACACTGCGACGCTCCAGCAAAAACCATCGAGCAACTCTCGAGCTCACCGGCATAGCGAATCCGCGAATGCGACCCGCACTATCCGCACTGCAGCGAACGCTATGGGCCGAAAGGAGCTCGATGAAAGCATTTCCCGTTCCCCAGGCGATTCGACCTGGCGAACCGGGGCGCGGCTTTCACACGGGCGGAACATTTCCCATGCGGCGAAACCCCGATGCCTTTCAAGCCGACATCTTGGGACGGCCAACCGGATTCTCGCGGGTGCACCTTGTCGATTCCAGTGTCTTCCCATCATTGCCTGCAACGACCATCACCCTGAGCGTTATGGCGAACGCACACAGGATTGGCAGCACCGCGCTCGACTCATGACAAGAGTCGCGATCACGGGAGCAAGCGGCTTCGTCGGTTCGATGCTGGCGCGTCACTTCGAAGATGCGGGCTGGGACGTGACGCGTCTTTCTCACTCTGCCACCACCAGCGATACGAGCACCGTTCAGTTCCGACTTGGCGAAGACGTCGCCCCGGACATCTTTCGCACACGGCAAATCTCTGCTCTTGTTCACTGCGCTTACGACTTCCGCCCGGCGAATCCGGCCGAGATTCACCGTGTCAACGTCGAGGGATCCCGGAAGCTGCTTGAGGCAGCGAAGGACGGTGGGGTGGAGCGGATCGCGGTCATGTCTTCGATCAGCGCGTTTGAAGGCGCCACGTCGAAGTACGGACGCGCGAAGCTCGAGATCGAGGCGGCGGCGCTTTCCGTCGGTGCCTTAGTCGTGCGCTCGGGGCTCGTCTATGGCGACGGACCCGCGACGGCCGGAGGCATGTTCGGCAGCCTGGCCAAGAGCGTGGAGCGAAGAGTGGTCCCGCTCATCGACGGCGGAAAGCATCCCCAGTATCTGATTCACGAAGAGGACCTCTGGCTGCTGTTGAAGGGATTTCTCGAAGGCGAAGTGCTCGACCCCGGCAAGCCGGTGGTCGCCGCAGCATCGAAAGCATGGTCGCTGCGCGACTTGCTGGCCGAGCTTGCCCGCCGGCAAGGCCGCCATCCCAGGTTTGTAGCCGTTCCCTGGGTGCCCGTGTGGGCCGGTCTGCGGCTCGCGGAGATAGTCCGTGTCCCTCTGCCGTTTCGCAGCGACAGCGTGATCAGCCTTGTGCGCCAGGACCGCAATCCGGACTTCGACTCGCTCGCGGCGACGGGCATCGCCGCGCGGGATTTCTCAGCTTCCTGAGAATCGATCTCAGGTCAGGCGGGCGTCCACGGCCGCGGTCGCGGCTTTGAATGTAGTCGCGTCAAGATTGCTGGCGACCAGAAAGGCGACGAGGACCGATTTGCGCCAGCACGCCAGACTCAAGGGCGGCCGGTCGTACGTCCACGAGTTCAGGCCGAGCCCTGTGCCGGTCCCGCGAACAACGCCAGGCATGATCTGACCTGACACGGGTGGGGCGAAACCGAAAACGCCAGATCCCCAGGCGCGATCTGCCTGCCCCGAGTCGTCGAAGACCGCTACGAAGCTTGCTATCGATTTGATGGATGAGGTCGCCCCGAGCTCCGCTTTGCATGCGGCCGGAGTCGCGGTGAAGAGCGAGATGGCGCCGGCGGTGGCACCGGCGATGCGAAGCTGCTCCCATTGGGCGCCGACCCGGGCGGCGAGCGCCGCATCCGATTGAGCAAGGCTGGTGATGTAGACGTCGATCGGGCCTGAGCCCAGGCAAGGGGTCAAGCCCGCCGGGCTATCCGCCGACTGGAGGATGGCCGCGGTCGGCGCAATGTGGGGGGTTGGAGTGGGGAGAGGGCTGGCCACCGGATGCGTGTTGGACTGGCAGGCTGCGCAAAGCGCGCTCAGAGCGAGGATCGCGATGAGCCGGTGCACGGAGCGCGCAGTTTAGACTGCAACGGCCATCTCGCGCCTGTAGCTCACCGGATAGAGCGTTCGGCTCCGGACCGAAAGGCAGCAGGTTCAATTCCTGCCAGGCGCACCACTTTTCGAATACGAAGTCGCTTCTGGCCGGCCTCCGCGGGCGGCTCCTGGTCACAGAATGGTCACAATTTCTGAGGGGCGCAACTTAACATGCCGTCAAACGTTGACTCCTAGAGTGGCTGGTTCATACTCAGGCGAGCGGCAGGGCTGGGCCAGGTCGGGAGGGGCTCCCCTGGTAGCATGGACGGCTGATCTGAGATGGAGCGAACCCTGATGACTGTCCGGAAGCCTGCACGCATGCCGAACCTCGATTTCGACAAGGAGGCTCGAGCGAACCTGCGAAAGGTACTCGCGCAGCCGCATCACCCGACAGCTGCGCAGAACAATCTCGCCAGGGAGAAACGCGCTCTGCGTGAGGCTCGAACGCGTGAGGCCGACGCCCTAGAGAACTAGCCGGCGTGGCGTCAGCCGCCGGCAGCTATGCCCTCGAAGCTCGAGCTCTTAACGAGTCAGACGAAGACTGGATCCAGCGCTTTGCCGCGGGCGAGGAGTGGTGGTCCCACGAGGTGACCGACTTCCTCAGAAATGAGGCCCTCGAGCAGGGCAAACAGGGCCTCAACGTCACGAACCTCTTCTCGTTCCCCGGCTTCCGCGAAATCGTTGGCTTCTGCACGACCGCTGTCGGGAGCGTGCCGGCGGCGGTGCTGGATGAAGTCTTGTCCCTCCCACCAGGTGTTCCTGCACGAGTGCCAGCGGTGTTGATCGCGTACATGGCCGTCGCCAGGCCATATCGAAGAGTTGGTCACTTCGGGCAAGAGATGCACCTGCAGCTGCTTGAGGGCGTAGCGGCGTCCTCGTCGTGGGCGGTAGCGCGAGTCATCTACCTCGAGTGTTGGGAGGAAAACGAGGCTGGCATCGCTTTCTGGCAGCGGATGGGCTACGTGCAGTTTCACCGATTGCCTGCACCGCGGCCAGACACTGGAGCGACGGCCTCGCTCGTGCGCATGGTCTACGACCGTTTCGCGATCAGACCCTAAGTCGATCTCTCATCGGCTGCTTGCGGCAGCTCCTGGTGCGAGCGGTGCCCGGGCACCGGTTCGGGGCGGCCACGCATTCGTGCCTCCGGTCTAGGGCCTAGGCGGGGGTGAACGTGATCGTCCAAGCTGATCCAGCCTTTGCGGTTATTTGGCACGAGTAGGTGCCCCCGCCCTGAGTGTTCTGCTCGATCTGTCCGGAAGGCTGATCCGAGTCACTACCAAGGGTCGGTGAAACCCAAATTGAGATGGGTAGGCTTGTCTTGTCCTTCTCGCAGTGAGCCTCCCATTCAGCGTCCGGCTCGGTCCACGAAATGAAGTAGTTGCCGGATTCCAGGTTGATCGTAAAAGCCGTGCTCCTCACTCCCGATCGGGTGGAGGATTTTCCGCCAGAGGATTCTCCACCACAAGCAGTAATACCGAGTAGGCCGGCGGTGAGTAGGACGAGCAGCCTCTTCACGCACCTTTACTCAGGTAAACGGTTCTTCTGCGTGACTTGGGTTTGAGATCGTCGGTCATTCTCATTACGCTCCGACTCTATGCGAGCCGTGTGCCGTTGTGGGCTTGGTGGCCGATTTCTCCTCGGCCAGACGAGCGCGCGGATCGCTTGAGTTTGACGAGGCGCTTTGTAGGCGACTACGAGTCGTCTCGCTAGGCAGGCTCGACGGGCAGCCCATCGAGGACGACGCCGTCCCAGAGCGGTGGAGACCATTCATTGAGCATCAAGTCCAAAGTCTCACTGAGAGCGCCCGACAGCTCGATCAACCAGCCACAAGCGAGAAGCGGATCCGATGGGTTCTTCCACCGCGGGTAGGTTGCGAAGTTCACACTGCCGAGCTTCGTGGGACCTTCTTTGAGCTGCCAAGAGTTCCAGATGGCGAGTGAACCGAAATGAGTAATGTCCGAGAGTTCACCCCAAGCCGCCTTGAAGCCGGGCGCGACCTTTCCGACCGCATTGATCATTGCCTGACTCCCCTTTCGGCCGGGAGTGCCGGGGGGAAGGTTGCGCGGGCCTTTCATCACAGTCACGAGGTATGCAGGGCGTATCCGAACGTAGAGCACAACCATGACGACGTCTGCATACGAGCGGAGCAGGGGGAAGGCTACATGCGGATTCTCAGCCTTGACTGCTTCGACCACGCCGAGGCAGAGTCCGGTACCTCGCGCAATTGCGCTCAACATGAAGATCGCCGGCAGCTGTAAACGCTTCTGATCCTCGGCCATGATTCTTTTGGCGAGCGGGACGAATCCGGCAAAGCTCGCCCGCGCCTTCTCTATGGCATCTTCGACCGACGCAAATTGGGACAGGTCAACCTGTTGAGGCGGTGGGGACGTGCTCATGCATAGCAATTCGTACAACAAACAGGCCGTCCGGGATGCGGCCCGCTAGCTGGTGTCTGACACTCGCTCCTCGCAGGTTTGTGGCCGCTTGGGCACAATGGCACCGTGACCTTCGTTGGTTTCCGGCCCACTTTCGCCACACCGCGGGCGGCGGACCAGGGGATCCCGCTTCCGTCGCTCGGCCGCCGCCCATCGTCGACGTCACCGAATTCGTGACCGCGCTTGAGCTGCGGGCTTGGGAGACGAGATGAGAGCCGCCTTTTGCACGGCGTACGGGCCGCCCGAGGTGCTCCAGATCAGGACTGTGCCCGACCCGCGTCCCCGGAACAAGGAAGTGTGCATCCGACTTGTCGCGACCGCGGTCACAGCCAGCGACTGCATCGTGAGAGGCCTCAAGCTGCCCGGCGTCTACCGGCTCTTCATGCGAGCGGCGTTCGGCTTCAGGGCGCCGCGTAGGGGGATTATCGGCATGATCGCGGCCGGCGAGATCGAGTCGGTCGGCCGCGAGGTAACCTCTTTCAAGCCAGGTGACCAGGTCTTCGGAATGGACGGTTTCCGCGCGGGTACATACGCAGAGAAGGTGTGCTGGCCGGCGAGTACGGCGCTCGCACTTCGACCTACCAACCTCACGTACGAGGAATCCGCCGCCCTGCCCTACGGCGGGCTGATCGCCTCGTTCTTCGTGCGTCGGCTGAAGGTTCGGAAGGGCCAGCGGCTGCTGGTCTATGGAGCCTCGGGGGCGATAGGTACGTCTGCGGTGCAGCTGGCCAGGCATCTCGGCGCCGAGGTGACCGGCGTTTGCAGCACCGCGAACCTCGAGCTTGTGCGGTCGCTGGGTGCGACCACGGTGATCGACTACACGAAGGACGACTTCACACAGAGCGGCAGGCGCTACGACCTCATCTTCGACGCCGTTGGCAAACGGAAGAGCGCGAAGGCGATGCTTAACGCCGGCGCGGCACTCGCATCGGGCGGAGTGTCGATGTCCGTCGATGATGCGTTCCCGAGGACCAAGACGTCAGACCTGCTGGTGCTGAAGGAACTCGCCGAGAGCGGCGCCCTTCGGTCTGTGATCGACCGCCGCTACACGCTGGAGGAGATTGTCCAGGCGCACCGCTACGTCGACCTGGGTCACAAGAAGGGCAACGTGATCGTCACTATCTCGCCAAACTGATTGCGGCACCGATAGCGCAGGAAGTCGATCGCTCTCCGTCCGACGGTGGTGTTTGCCAGATCCGTTGTTTAGTTGGGCAGTTTCTTGATGGTGTCGCCTGGGCGCACCGTGCCGCCCACGATGACCCTGCAGTTTGCTCCGCGCAGTCGCAGCTCGCGTCCCGTTTGAGAGTTGACGAACTTCAGCGCATCGACGCCGAAGCGCGCTGAGAACTTTGCGCATCCGGTGTGTGGGGGTTCGCTGAACTCGATCACCGCCGAACCGATCTGCACCCGGCTGCCCGGGGGTAGGTTGGCGCGGCTGAGGTCGAGGTCCACGTACAGCTGGTCACCGGCCAGGGGCCAGCGCTCGCGGTCACCCGCGACTGCGGCCGCGACCCTTGCGTTCATGAGCGTCAGCTGGGCATCTGGATCTGGGCTGCCGTCAGGAGCCCTGCTGCCGCGAACCAGCCAGGTGTCGCCCTCGAGGCCTTCGCGGGTGTTTAGGCGAGCCTCGGTCAGTACCTCGCGCTCGTCCTCGCCGGGGCGCCGGGCGATCAGCTCGACGGTTCCCCCATCCGCCGGTGCCGCCCGGATGTGGTCGAGGCTTTCCTCGAGGCGGGTAAGTTCTGTGTGGAGCAGCATGCCCGTATTTTGCAGGCTACGACTTCGGTCTGTCTTGTGATTCGAAAAGCTGAGGCCTTCTCTGCGAGCGATCGACCCGTCTGGCGACCCAGCCACGCCGGGACTCTACTGGCCGGCGCGGTGCGCTGGCATCATTGCGCGATCACCACTCAAGAAGTTCGGCGCATCGCCCTCGCCTTACCCGAAGTCGTCGAGCTCGAGCATTGGGGCAACCCATCGTTCCGAATTCGCGGCAGGATCTTCGCCACGATGCCCGATCAGCAGCACGTGAACGTGATGCTCGACCCATTCGATGTCGAGCCCGTTCTGCGTGACGACCCCGGATCCTGCGAGGAGCTCATGTGGGGGAAGCAGCTCGTCGGTGTGCGCGTGTCGCTGAAACAAGCTTCACCGACCATGGTCAGGTCGCTTCTCGAGGCGGCCTGGCGGCGGAAAGCACCAAAACGGCTGCTCCGCAAGTAAGCAGCCCCGTAGGCTCTAGGCGAGTGAGCGACAACACGTTTGCCATCGAACTCTTCAGCGGCCTACCTCGGCGCTACGACCTGCTGGCGGAGGTCCTGTCGTTCGGGCAGAACGGGCGCTGGCGTCGCGAACTGGTGGGTCACCTCGCCTCGCGCGAGCCCCGCACCGTGCTTGACGTCGCCACCGGGACCGCCGGTGTGGCGATTGCGCTGGCCGCTGCAACCGAGGCGCGTATCACCGGTGTGGACATCAGCGAGGCGATGCTCGAACGCGGGCGTGAACGTGTGCGGACGGCGGACCTCTCCGAACGCATCCACCTGGAGCCTGCCCGAGCCGAAGCCCTTCCATTTCCGTCAGAGTCGTTCGACGCGGTCAGCTTCACCTATCTCTTGCGCTATGTCGCCGATCCCGCAGCCACCATCGGCGAGCTTGCCCGCGTGCTCCGGCCCGGTGGCCACATGGCGAGC
>DASRWV010000116.1:0-37350 GCA_035687505.1 Nitrosotalea sp. | reverse complement strand
CGCGCTTTTTCCGACGATGCTTGCGATCTCGCTGTTCATGGCAGGCCTTCCGCGGGTGGGTGCCGCCCGTGCCGCCTTGCTCAGCACGGTGGAGCCAGTCTTGACTGTGCTGCTCGCGGTGGTGTTGTTGGGGGACCGCCTGTCCGTCATCCAGGTGATGGGAGGCGTGCTGGTCCTGCTCGCCGTGGTTCTGGTTCAGGCCACGTATCTCTGGCGGCCGGGCCCGTCGAGCGGGCTGAAGTAGCGGCTGAGCCTCGGCATGCGGACAATGTGGGGATGCCATACAAGGTCGACCTGAGAGCCGTGCAAACCCCACTGAAAGAGAAATACCGCTCGGACCCCTCGTCTGCGCTCGTCGTGACTGCCGCGGGCAGCGTCCCCAGCGACCTGTCGGACCCCAGGCATTGCACCGTCGCGCCAGACGATTTTCCAGCGGTAACGATCCGCGCAGGGCTTCATCCCGCCGCCGGGGGCGCCGGAGACACGCCGTGCTCCGGCGACATCCTTGCAGCCGCACTGGCCATCTGCGAGGAGAGCACGTTGCGGTCGGTCGCCGCGAACATGGGTGTCGAGCTCGAGTCGGTCCACGTCGACGTCCGCATCCACTGGGACTTCCGCGGCATGATGGGCACGGATCGCGAGGTGCCGGTTGGCGCGACCGGGATCGAGATGCGCACCCAGGTCAAGGTCAAGGACGGCGTCGACCCCGAGCGGGCCAAGCGCCTGCTGTCGAGCGCGGAGCGCTACTGCTCGACCCTGCAGACGCTACGGAATGGGGTCGAGGTGTCCACCGACTTCGGACTCTCCTGACTCCGTTTCTCCAGCTCGACTACCTGTACACCCCTAGCAAGGACGTTGCCGCCGACATGCGCTACTTCACCGACGTGCTCGGCGGGCGGTTGGGCTTTGCCATCGAAGGCATGGGGACCCGCGTCGCCATGATCGAGCTCACCAGCGGCCCGCCGCACATCCTGCTGGCCGACCACCTGGAAGGTGACCGCCCGATCCACGTGTACCGGGTCGAAAATCTGCGGAAGGCGACCGCCGAGCTCAAGAAGCGCGGCCTGAAGAAGCAGCAGAGCCTCGAGATACCGATGGGCCCGTGCTCGTCGTTCGCCACGCCGAGCGGTCATCGCATCGCGCTCTATGAGCTGGTCAGGCCCGGTGTGCTGGAACACTTCATGGGTCGCCAGGATTTCTAGGCTCTGTGACCACCAAGCGCTGGATCCTGGTCGCTGCCGTCCTGGCCTCGGGGATCGTGTTTCTCGACTCGACAGTGGTGAATGTCGCGCTGCCACGCATGGGCCGCGAGCTGCCCCGGTCCTTCCTCGGGGTGCTAGAAGGCCAGTCGTACGTCTACAACGCCTACCTCCTGAGCCTGAGCTCGCTCCTGATACTGGCCGGCGCGCTGAGCGACTTCTACGGCCGTCGCCGCATCTTCCTGATCGGATTGATCGGTTTTGGCGCCACTTCGGTCCTGTGCGGCCTGGCGCCCAACATGGAGCTGCTCGTCCTGTTCCGCGTCCTGCAAGGTGCGGCTGGGGCTGTCCTGGTGCCGGGATCCCTGGCGCTGCTCACTGCGAACTTCTCCGGCGAAGATCAGGGGCGAGCCATAGGCACTTGGGCGGGCGCCTCGAGCGCGACCACCCTTCTCGGCCCGGTCATCGGCGGCCTGCTTGTGGACACCGTCTCCTGGCGTGCTGCCTTTCTCATCAACGTTCCGCTCATCGTCGTGGCGGTCTGGGCGGCATGGCGCCACGTCCCGGAAAGTCGAGACGAGCAGGCATCGTCACATTTCGACTGGCTGGGCGCGGCGGTAGTCGCGGTCGCGGTTGGCGGGCTGGCGTTCGGCGCGATCTACGGCCAGCAGCGCGCGTGGCGCGATCCGGTCGGTTACGTTGCGCTTGCGGCGGGGGTGGTGGCGACCATCGCGCTGCCCATTCTGATGCTCCGATCGCCGCACCCCCTGATCCCGCCGAAGCTCTTCCGTTCGCGCAACTTCACTGTCACGAACATCTCGACGCTTGTGATCTACGGCGCTCTTTACGTGACCTTCTACTACCTCGCGCTCTTCCAGCAGGGCACGCTGAGATACACCGCGGCCGCTGCCGGCGCGGCCGGAATCCCGGGCTCTCTCTTCCTTATCTTCTTTTCGCGCCGGTTCGGCAGCCTCGCTGCCCGTTACGGGCCCAGGTGGTTCATGGCGATCGGGCCCGTGATCATGGCGCTCGGCGTCCTGTGGTTTGCGCGGGTGCCCAGTACGAGCACGCCGTGGAGGCTCCAGCCGGCTGACCCGAGCACGTACCTGCCACCGCTTTCCTATTTCACGGACTTCCTCCCCGCGTCGATCATCTTCGGTATCGGCGCGATGATCCTGGTGGCTCCTCTGACCACCGCGCTCATGACCTCCGTGCCGGTGCAGAATTCAGGCGTCGGATCGGCTATCAACAATGCGATATCGCGCGTCGGCCCCCAATTGGCGGGCGCGCTGATCTTTGTTTTCCTGACAGCGAACTTTTACGCAACGCTGGCCTCCCGTCTGCCGGGAGTCGACGTCACTTCCAACAGTTTCCGCAGCCAGGTCAGTCCGCTCAACACACCGGCTGATCCGCAACTCGTCGCCATGGTCCGGGATGCATCGACGTCTTCGTTCCATCTCGCGATGCTCGTTGGGGCCGGTCTTCTGCTCGTTGGCGCCCTGGTCAACGCGATCGGGATCCGCAACGCGGAGGGCGCCAAGCCGGATTCCGCCAGCGAGTCGGTGGCGCAAGCTGGAGCTTAGTCGGCGTTCGGGCGTTATCCCGGTGAAGCATGGCTGAGGTCGAGCGTTTCGGACCGGGCGACGAAGCGAAAAACTTCGTGCCGGGCGATTTCATCCTTTCCCACAGGCATCACTTCGTCGCGGGGCTGATCACCCTGGCCCAGAAGCGCCGTTTCAGGGGCTCTGACGCCGTCTACGCTCACTGGAGCCACGCCGCGTTGATAGTTGAAACAGACGGCGCGTTGGTCGAGGCTGAGATGACGGGTATAAGGCTCAGCCCGATCTCCAAATACCGCGACGATGAGTACCACCTGGTTTACCTGGGTCCGGAGTTCGCTTCGGACGCCAGAGCCCGCGCCGCAGCCTTTGCCAAAGGTCAAGTCGGTCAAGGCTTCGGCTACCTCGACATGGTCGGGGCGATTCTTTATCTGCTCTTGGGCTGGCCGTTGAGGCTCGTCCGCCGCAATCACGAAATCTGTTCCAGCCTGGTCGTGCGTGCCCTGCAGGCAGGAGGCCTGGTGCCGGAGCTCGACCCGGCGCTGACCCTGCCGGCGGATCTCGCCAAGCTGTTCGACATCCGGCCCTAGGATGAACGAATGGCAAAGTTGATCGACCGCGCGACTGTTCAGGACATGGCCAGGCAGGGCGCGCAGCTTGTCG
This sequence comes from Nitrosotalea sp., assembly GCA_035687505.1. Taxonomy (GTDB): domain Bacteria; phylum Chloroflexota; class Dormibacteria; order Dormibacterales; family Dormibacteraceae; genus Palsa-870. The sequence continues at coordinate 33,929 of DASRWV010000116.1, read as the reverse complement.
AGGTGCTGCCCGCGAAGGAGTACATGGAGGACCATCTCCCCGGGGCGGTGAGCCATCCGCTCCGCCAGCTCGACAAGGAAGCCGGCCAGATCGATCGGCAAAGGCCGGTCATCGTTTACTGCTGGGATTCCGCTTGAGACATGGCGCCCAGGGCCGCGGCGCGGCTCGAGAGTCTCGGCTTCGACAAGGTCTATCAGTACAAGGCGGGCAAGCTCGACTGGCTCGCCGCCGGGCTCCCGACCGAAGGCACGAACTCGGATTGTCCGCGGGCGGGTGATGCTTCGCGCAAGGACATGGTCGTCAGCGGCCCGAAGGATCGCCTCGGCGAGGTGCGCGACCGAGCCAAGGCCGCGGGCTGGGATGTGGTGGTGGTCATCGACGATCGGCGCGTGTTGCTTGGAGTGCTGAGGTCGAAACAGCTCGAGGTGGACCCCAATTTGACAGTCGAGCAGGCCATGCGCCCTGGCCCAAGCACCTTCCGCCCTTACGTATCGACCAAGGAGATGGCCGACTTCATGGTCGGCCACGACCTGGACAGCACTCCAATCACAACCTCGGACGGCACGCTCGTCGGCGTGCTTTTCCGCTCGGAAGCCGTCCGCCTGGCGGCGAATCGAACCGCATGCACTCGGAACCTGATCACGACCTCGATCGAGGATTGAACTGCTCGGTAGCAGCTTGCTTCGCGCTCCCTTGGTTAATGTGTGAGGGTGCCTGAGCACGAAATCGGAGTGGTCGGGCTCGCGACGATGGGCCAGAACCTTGCTCGCAACCTGGCCTCGCGCGGCGTGCGCGTCGCCGTGTTCAACCGAACGCGTCAGCGCACCGACGATTTCATGGCCGCGCACTCGGGTGAGGGCGACTTCCGGCCCGCGAGATCGCTGGAAGAGCTGGTGCGGATCCTCAAGCCCCCGCGCGCGATCCTCCTGATGGTGAAGGCGGGGTCGGCCGTCGACGAGGCGATCGATTCGCTCTCCCGAGTGCTCGTGCCGGGCGACACGATCATCGACGGCGGGAACTCGCTGTTCCTCGACACCCGGCGGCGTGCCGCGGCCCTCGAGGCCGCCGGCTTCGGGTTCATTGGCGCGGGTGTTTCCGGTGGGGAGGAGGGGGCGCTTCTGGGACCGAGCATCATGCCTGGTGGCACGCGCGAATCCTATGCACGGGTCGCCGAGATGCTGACGGCGATCTCGGCCAAGGTCGAGGGGGTTCCGTGCTGCACCTACATCGGCCCGGATGGCGCTGGGCACTTTGTGAAAATGGTCCACAACGGGATCGAGTACGCGGACATCCAGCTCATCGCCGAGACGTACGACTTCCTGCGCCAGGCGCTCGGCATGAGCCCCGCCGAGCTCGCATCGGTGTTTCGCGAATGGAACCAGGGTGAGCTCCAGTCGTACCTGATAGAGATCACCGCCAACGTGCTTGCCAAGCGAGACGGCGACTCCCAGGCGGCGCTCGTGGACGCGATCGAAGACAAGGCTGAGCAGAAGGGCACCGGACGGTGGACTAGCGAGTCGGCCCTCGAGCTGGGCGTGCCGTTGACCGGAATCACTGAAGCAGTGTTCTCTCGCATGCTGTCGAGCCAGAAGGCGGAGCGTGTCCAAGCGGCGTCCATTCTCTCCGGACCAGGTGCGTCAGCCGGCTCAGCCGCGCGATTGGTCGATGACGTGCGCGATGCCCTTTATGCGTCGAAGATAGTCGCCTACGCGCAGGGCTTCGAGCACCTTCGGGCGGGCTCCAAGGAGTTCGCTTGGAACCTCGACCTCGGCGCGCTCGCGACGATCTGGCGGGGCGGATGCATCATTCGTGCGCAGTTCCTCGACCGCATCAAGGACGCCTACGCGGAGTCGCCAGACCTGCCGAATCTCATGCTCGCCCCGTTCTTCCAGCAGGCGCTCGCATCCGCCCAGCAGCCCTGGCGGTCTATCGTCAAACAGGCGATCGACCAGGGCGTGCCGATCCCCGCCTTTGCCTCATCCCTCGCTTACTACGACGGCTATCGGCGCGCGCGCGGTCCGGCGAACCTCATCCAGGGGCTGCGTGACTACTTTGGCGCGCACACCTACCACCGGGTGGATCGCGAAGGCTCCTTTCACACGCGCTGGGCGCAGGACGGCACCGAGATTCGCATCGATTAGGTAGTCGGGTTCGCTACCTTCGAGCCACGTTGTGTTTCAGCAAGGCGATGACCGCTGCTTCTTCAGCCTTGAGATTGCGGTGGGTCCTACCATCCACCACTCTCAGCACGCTCTCGAGCGACCCCTCCATGTAGTGGTCGATCACGGCCGGGTGGACGTAGGAGCGGCGGCACACCGCTCGTGTGTGCCCGAGCCTGCGTGCGACGCTGTCGATGGCGGCCACCACGTTGTGCTTGGCCTCGGTGTCGGATTCGAAGCTCACGACATCGCGCAGCGCTGACGCGGCCAGAACCGTGGCGCCCCACGTGCGGAAGTCCTTGGCCGTGTAATCCTCGCCACTTGTTTCGCGCAGGTACTGGTTGACGTCGTCCGACGTGACAGTTCGGCGATCGCCCGCGGGATCGATGTACTGGAACAGCATCTGGCCCGGCAGCTCTTCACACCGCTTCACCACGCTGGCCACGCGTCGATTGGTGACACCGACCTCGACCTCACTGCCGCTTTTGCCCTTGAACAGGAAGCGCACTGTCGATCCCTTGATCTTCACGTGCCGGTCGCGCAGGGTCGTGAGGCCGAAGGATCCGTTCTCCCGCGCGTACTCCTCGTTGCCGATCCGCGCGAAGGTCATCTCGAGCAACCTGACGATGGTCGCGACCACCTTCTCGCGTGGCAGCCCGGGCTGCCTAAGGTCACGCGTTACGCGCCGGCGTAATCGTGGCAGCGCGCGGGCGAAGCCCAGCAGGCGAGCGAACTTGTCCTCGTCGCGAATCTTGTGCCACCGGTCGTGATAGCGGTTCTGCTTCCGGCCCCGGGCGTCGCGGCCTGTCGCCTGCAGGTGGCCTCGCGGCCGAGTGCAGATCCAGACGTCCTTCCAGGCGGGTGGGATGGCGATGTTCGAAATCCGATCCAGCGTGTCCCGGTCGGCCACCCGCTTCCCATGCGGGTCGAAATAGATGAATCGCTTGCCCTTGCGCACGCGACGGATGCCAGGTTCAAAGTCGGACGCATAGACGAGCCCGGCCTCCTGAGCGGCTTCGGCAGCCGAGTCAGGCGTCAGGCCGCGCTGGGTGGTGTCGCTCCAGGTCCGCCCCATGTCGGCTGGGACAGGCTACGCTTGCGCGCCCAGATCAGGGCAACCAGGTGGTCGCGGGGGGTCCGCTCGTCGCACGGAACGCCCAGCCGCCAAAGGCTCGCCTGGACTGCGCCCGGAAGCGGAGCATCGCAGCGGTATGGACGCGCAACCTCGTGAAGCGCCTGGCCGAGCTGGACCAGCATCACCTCGTGCTCGCTCATACCCCGAAAACGCGCGATATCGCCGCCCTACCGACCCACGGCCTCCCGGGTCTCAACGAAAGCTTTGACCGCTCGCTCGAGATCCGCTTTCGAGTGGGCCGCCGACACCTGAGTCCTGATGCGCGCCTTGCCCTGGGGGACGACAGGGTACGAAAACGCGACCACGTAAACGCCCTTTTCGAGCATGACCTGTGCCATCCGGGCGGCGAGAGCCGCGTCGCCCGCCATCACCGGCACTATCGGGTGGTCGCCGGGCAGGATATCGAAGCCGGCCTCGGTCATCTGCTTGCGAAAGAAGGTGGTGTTCTCGCGAAGCCGCTGGCGCAGCTCGCCGGCCGACTTGATCAGCTCCAGGACGGTCAGGCTCGCGGCGACGATCGGAGGCGCCACCGAGTTGGAGAACAGATACGGTCGCGAGCGCTGTCGAAGCATCGCGACGATCTCTTTGCGTCCGGACACATATCCGCCGCTGGCGCCGCCTAGCGCTTTTCCCAGCGTCCCGGTGATGGCGTCGATCCGGCCCATCACACCGTGGTGCTCATGCGTGCCGCGGCCATTCGCGCCCATGAAGCCGACGGCGTGGGAATCGTCAACCATGACGAGCGCGTCGTGGCGTTCGGCTAGCGCGCAGATCTCTGGCAGCGGCGCTAGGTATCCGTCCATCGAGAACACACCGTCCGTGACCACCATTCTGAAGCGGGCGTCGGCGCTGTCCTTCAGCTGCTTCTCGAGGTCTTCCATGTCGCGGTTGGCATAGCGCAGGCGCCGCGCTTTGCACAGGCGGATGCCGTCGATGATGCTCGCGTGGTTCAGGGCGTCGGAGATGACCGCGTCGTGCTCGTCGAGCAGGGCTTCGAAGATGCCGCCGTTGGCGTCGAAGCAGGATGAGTAGAGGATCGTGTCTTCGGTGCCCAGGAAATCCGTCAGCGCGGACTCGAGCTCTTTGTGCACCTCCTGCGTGCCGCAGATAAACCGGACCGACGCCATCCCGTAGCCCCACCGGTCGAGGGCTTCCTTCGCCGCCGTCACGACGGCGGGATGGTCGGCCAACCCGAGGTAGTTGTTGGCGCACAGGTTCAAAACGTCGCGGTCGAGGACGGTGACGACGGACCCTTGCGGCCCCATCAGGACGCGTTCTTGCTTCTCCAGGCCGGCGCGACGGATCTCTTCAAGCTGACTGACCAGGTGCGATCGCATGCTCCCGAACATCGACTAATCCGCCGTCCAGTCGAGGACGACCTTGCCGCATTTGCCGGAGTGCGCCACCTCGAACGCCTCCTGGAACTGCCGGTAAGGAAAGCGGTGTGTGATGACAGGCGAGATGTCGAGGCCGGTTTGCGTGAACACAGACATCTCGTACCACGTCTCGAAGATCTGGCGCCCGTAAACGCCCTTGACCGTGAGCATCTTGAGCACGACCTCGGTCCAGTCGATCGCGAATTCATGATCCGGAAGCCCGAGCATCGCGATGCGACCGCCGTGCGACATGTTAGCGATCATGTCGCGGAGGGCGCTTGCCTGGCCGGACATCTCGAACGCGACGTCGAATCCCTCCTTCATGCCTAGCTCTTCCTGCACCTGGGGCAGAGTGGTGGTCCGAATGTTGACCGCGCGCGTCACTCCAACCTTGCGCGCAAGGTCGAGCCGGTAGTCGCTGACATCTGTGATGACGACGAAGCGGGCGCCGTTGTGACGAGCGACCATGGCGGCCATGATCCCGATCGGACCCGCGCCCGTGACCAGCACGTCCTCGGCAACGACGCGAAACTGCGTGGCAGTGTGGACGGCGTTGCCGAACGGGTCGAAGATGGCGGCGACGTCGAGGTCGATCTTCGTCAGATGCGGCCAGAGGTTGCCGGCGGGCATGACTATGAACTCGGCGAAGGCTCCGTCTCGCTGCACGCCGATTCCAACCGTGTTGGCACAAAGCGCTCGACGTCCGGCCATGCAGTTGCGGCAGCGCCCGCACACGATGTGTCCTTCGGCGCCGACTATCTCGCCCGGGTAGACGGACGCCACCCCATCGCCCAGCCGTACCACCTCACCAACGAACTCGTGTCCGACCACGAGCGGCGGGTGAATGGTCGCCTGGGCCCACTCGTTCCAGCTTTCAATGTGAAGGTCGGTGCCGCAGATCCCTGTGCGCAGGACGCGGATCAAGACCTCGCCTGGAGCGGGAGAGGGATCGGGCACATCCTGCAGCCACAGGCCTGGCTCTGCTTTGGCTTTGACCAATGCCTTCACTCCCGGCAGGATAGGTTCTTCGCGGCCCAGACGGCCGCGACACTATTCGGTAGTCGGCTCCTCAGGCGGCTCCTCGATGACGAGGTTCGGAATGTCGCCCCATCCGACGACACCCATCACCATGCGGATACGGGAGGGAAGGCCCCTCAGCACCAGCCGCCGCCCGTTGCCCGCGTTCTCGGCGACCTGGACCAGCGCCCTGATGCCGGTGACGTCTGTGAATTCGAGATGGCTGAGGTCGATATGGAGGTCTCCGTTGCCGGAGATTGCGTCGGACAGCTGGGCCGCGCCGCCGGCTCCGGCAGCCAGCTCACCGGCCACCACCGCCGCCACCGACTCGGCGTTGTAGTAGTCGATCGCTCCGGTGATGCTCAGCTCGCCGGGAGCGCCCGTCCTCTGGATGACGAGCTGCTTATCCGTATAGACCTGATCTCCCTCCATCGTCGACCCCTCTGAACCCCCTTCCCTTATGTCAACCCGTGTCCACCGCCGGTGTGGTTGTGTGCGCCGGCTCTGGCGCGGAACCAGGCATCTCTGCTGGATCCGCGCCTTCGGCCGCCCCTCCCATCCTTTGATCGAGGTCCTGAACCCAGCGGTCGATCACCTGGAGCCAGTGGTCGATCCGGTTTTTCAAGTCCTCCGACTCCGACCCATTCCCATCCAAATCAGCCAAGCTCACAGCTCCACAAACCTGCGCCCTTCCTCTGCGTATGGATCCTGTATGAATCCTACTACTCGGGCATTTTCTCTGCAATACCTCATTTATTGCCCTAATACTTGCACTACACTTGCTCAATGCTCCTACGCGACTATCTCGGAAAGGCGTAGAGTAAACGACGAAAGCTCTCTTCAGGAGTAGGTTTCGAGCTTATGAATCCGCCACAGGACGACGCGATCTATAGCATCGGCGCGGTCGCTCGGATGCTCGACATACCGACCTCCACGCTGCGAGCGTGGGAGGAGCGCTATTCCGTCATCGCACCCTTGCGGAGTCTTGGCTCTCAGCGCCTCTATTCACGGGCACAGGTCGAGCAGCTGCGGTTCATAAAGTCGCGAATGGAGGCCGGCGCAAGTGCTGCCGACGCCCACAGGCTGCTCGCCCAGGATATTTCGGCGGACCGGATCCCCGCCGCAGAGACCGATCCGGACGGCGAGCCGCGCCCGTTGGTGTTGCTCGTCGAGCGGGATGCATACGCCGCGAACCTTGCCGAGTATTTCCTTCGTACAGAAGGCTGCGACGTCGCCGTAGCGCTCGACGCGACGCAGGCCAAGCTGCATTTCGAGGAGCGGTCGCCTGACGTCGTCATCATCGACCTCCTGATCTCGGGTGGCGCCGGCTTCCGGTTGTGCGGCGAGTTCGCCGCCAAGGGGACCGCCCAGATCATCGCGGTATCAGCGATCGAGAGTGCTGACGAGGCGATGAGGTCCGGCGCGGCCGCCTTCATGCACAAGCCTCTCGATCCGCTCACCCTCGTCTCGACCGTGCGCGACCTCATGGGGACAAGCGCACTGGCTCGACAGGGCAAGCGGTCCGACGTGCGTCGTTGATAGAGCGGCTCCCAAGCGGCAACGACCGGCTCGACGAGATCCTGAACGGCGGCCTGCTCAAGAACTCGATCAACCTGATCGTTGGCGTTCCCGGCAGCGGTAAGACGATCCTCAGCCAGCAGTTCGCATTCAACAACGCGAGCGCGGAGCATCCCGCGCTCTATCTCTCAACCCTGTCCGAGCCGCTGGACAAGATTCTTCGTTTTGGCGAAACCCTCAAGGTCTTCGATCGCGAAGCGGTCAAGCAAGGCCGCGTGATCTATGAGGATCTCGGCCAGCTCCTGGGTAATGAGGGCCTCGAGAACATACTCGCCACGGTCGAGCGGTTCCTCAAAGAGCTGCGTCCAGGGATGGTCGTGATCGACAGCTTCAGGGCGTTCCATGCGGTCTCCAGCGACGCAACGGCCTTCAGGCGATTCCTTTATGGCCTCACGCGTCTTCTGTCCGCAAGCGCGACGACGGCTGTATGGAACGCGCCCTACACCCGCGAGCAGGCACGCGAGGAGGCCGAGTTTGCGGTCGCCGACGGCATCATCGCCCTCGATATCAAGCAGATCGGCTCGCGCGAGGTGCGAGTGTTGCAGGTCCTCAAGCTGCGCGGCAGCTCTTATCGCTCGGGGGAGCACTCATATCGGATCACCGACGACGGTTTTGACGTGTTCCCGCGGCTGGCCGACCCGCAGGATCGGGCTCCCTACACAATGGTGCCCGAGCGCTCGTCGACCGGTATCGACGCTCTCGACAAGATTCTCGGCGAGCGCGGCTACTGGTCGGGCTCCGCGACGATGGTGGCCGGGCCTTCAGGCATCGGCAAAACGCTAATGGGCCTCCACTTCCTGTTCCGCGGCGCCGAGTCAGGCGAGCCCGGCATCCTGGCCACCTTCCAGGAGAACGAGACGCAGCTGGCCAGGGTCGCGAAGAGCTTCGGCTGGTCGTTCGGGGAAAGCGGCGTGCACATCCTCAGCCGCAGCGTGGTGGGCGTCCTCATCGACGAGTGGGTGTACCAGCTGCTCGGCCTGATCGAAAAGACCGGCGCCAGGCGAATCGTCATCGACAGCCTGCCAGACGTGATGTCGGCAGCGGGCGATCCCACCAGGTTCCGCGAGTGGATGTTCTCCCTGACGCAGCGGTTGGAGCGTGCGGGGATCAGCATGATGATGATCGTCGAGGTGCCGGAGCTGTTCCAGCTCCGACGGATTTCGGAGCAGGGCCTTTCGCACCTGGCCGACAATGTCGTGCTGCTGCAATACGTTCAGGAAGGACCTGAGCTGGCTCGCGCGCTGACCGTGCTGAAAACGCGGGCGATGCACCACCACCCGGTGGTCCACCGCTACGAGATAACCGAGAAAGGGTTCGTCCTCGGTGACGTCCTAAGCCTGACGCGCTGAATTAATGGGGTCCCCGCGAAGTCACGGCGTCAGCCTCTGACTTCGTGGGGTTTGCGCAGTCGGGGCAGACGCCGCTGAAGAGCAGCTGGTGGCTCGTCACCTTGAAGCCGGTGCTCCTCGTCACCACAGAAGCTGCGCCCTCGAGGACGCATCCGGCAACCTCGGCCACGCGGCCGCAGTCATCGCAGCGGATGTGCTCGTGGTGCCCGTCGATCAGCTCGTAGTGCACCTTGCCATCGCCGAGGTCGATGCGGTTGATCAACCCATCTCGTTCTAAACCTGAAACAGCCCTGAAAACCGTCGAGTAGTCGGCGGCTCCCAAAACCTTGACGACGGCTGCGTGAAGCTCGTCGATCGACCACAGGTGCTTGGTACCAATGGTGCTGAACAGGAGCTTTACCTGGTCACTCACCGGGCTCGGCCTGGCCACACTCCCACTATACGCAACATACTTGTGCAAGTGAGTTGTGCAATACTTGTGCGCGTCACCGGTGGACGGGATCGGAGCTGGGTGGGTGGTGAAAACGGGGTCGAGGCTGGCATCAAAGATGTGGTTGGTTGGCGTGGTCGGAGGCCTGGTCGGGCTGACCATGAGCGCATGCGGCCTTGGCACCGGGGCGCCGGCGTCAGGTGGCAAGGTGGAGGTGGTGGCCGCCGAAAACTTCTGGGGAAGCATCGCGACCCAGGTCGGTGGAGAGCGCGCTCATGTGACAAGCGTGATCGCCAACCCCGACACCGACCCTCACGACTACGAGCCCACTCCGGCCGACGCGAGGCTGATCGCCGGGGCCAGGTACGTCATCGTGAACGGGGCGGGCTACGACTCGTGGGCGCCCAAGCTGCTTGGCGCCAATCCCGTGTCGGGCCGCGTCGTGCTGACGATCGGAGAGCTCATCGGCAAGAAGGAAGGCGACAATCCGCACATGTGGTACTCGCCGACCTACATCGAGCGGGTCGTCGACAAGATCGCCTCGGACCTGGCCGGGATCGACTCAGGCAATGCTTCGTACTTCGACCAGCAGAAGACCGCCTACAAGACGACGGGGCTCAAGGGTTATCACGACACGATCAACGCCATCAAGACGAAATACAAGGGCGCCCCGGTGGGCGCCACCGAGAGCATCTTTTCGTACATGGCTGCCGACACCGGCCTCAACCTGATCACCCCCAACGACTATCTGAAGGCGATCAGTGAAGGCACCGACCCAAGCCCTTCCGACAAGGCCACGGTCTTGCAGCAGATCACTGGTAAGAAGATCAAGGTGTTCGTGTTCAACACGCAGAACTCGACACCGGACGTCAAGTCGGTGGTGGATAAGGCGAAGGCACAGGGCATTCCGGTCGCACGCGTCACCGAGACGCTGTCTCCTGCCAACGTCACCTTCCAGGACTGGCAGACCAACCAGCTCAAGGAGCTCCTTGCGGCACTCGGTGGCTGAGCCCGAATCGTCCGAGCGCGCCGGGCCCCTAGCCGAGGAGGCTGTAGGGCTCGAGCGGGCCGGGGTGACCCTTGGCGGACGGTTCGTCTGGCGCGGCGTCGACCTCACGGTCAAGACCGGCGAGTTCGTCGCCATCCTGGGGCCCAACGGAGCGGGCAAGTCGACCCTGCTGAAAGCGCTGCTCGGGGTGGTGCCCCTGGCGGAAGGACAGGCGCGGATTTTTGGCAAGCCTGTGCGCCGCGGAAACGACGAGGTGGGGTACCTCCCGCAGCGGCGGCGCTTCGATCCGGACCTCCGCATCAGGGCCGTCGACCTGGTCCGCCTCGGGCTCGATGGCGCGCGCTGGGGAGTTCCGCTCCCATCCTGGCTTACCGGCAGCCGCACGAAGGCCCAACAGGTGGACTCGGTCATCCACCTGGTCGGTGCGGATGAATATGCGCACCGGCCTATCGGCGAGCTGTCAGGCGGTGAGCAGCAACGTGTGCTGATCGCGCAGGCGCTGGTCACCGGGGCGAGGATGCTGGCCTTGGACGAACCGCTCGACAGCCTGGACCTCAGCAACCAGCAGTCCATCTCAGCCCTGGTTCGTGACATCTGCGAACAGCAGCGGGTCACGGTTCTTCTTGTCGCCCACGACGTCAATCCAATCCTGCCGTTTATCGACCGAGTCGTTTATGCGGCCAACGGCCACGTCGTGTCAGGCCGTCCCGAGGATGTGATCCAGACCGAAACGCTCAGCCGGCTTTACGGTGCGCCGGTCGAGGTGCTTCGAACGAGCGACGGCCGCGTAGTGGTGGTCGGCCAGCACGAACCCGTCACCTATCACACGCATGACCACGACGTCTGATTACTCGCTCACCTGGGACCTGCTGGCCGACCTGCAGCTGCTGCTGCGGTTTCATTTCATGCAGAACGCATTCGTCGTGGGAACCCTCGTTGCGATCCTGGCCGGCGCGGTGGGCTACTTCGTGGTCCTTCGCGGCCAGAGCTTTGTCGCGCACATGCTGTCGCAGGTCGGCTTTCCGGGCGCTGCCGCCGCCGTCTTGCTTCACTTTCCACCCGTCATCGGGCTTGCCGCCTTCTGCACGGCGGGCGCCCTCGCCGTCGGTGTAGTGGGCCGGCGGCTCGATGCCGGAAACCGGATGGAGTCAGCCGTCGTCGCAAGCGTCCTCGCCTTTTCCCTTGGCCTGGGCTTGCTGTTCTTCCGCCTCTACGCCGGCAGTGCGCAGGCGGTCTATGCCTTTCTATTCGGCACCATCCTCGGCATCACCGATCGTGATGTCGCCGTCACGGTGGTCACGACGGTGGTCTGCCTTGTCGCGTTGGCTGCGATCGCACGTCCGCTCGTATTCGCATCCGTCGACCCCGACGTCGCCGAGGCGCGGGGTGTGCCGGTACGCGCGATTTCCATCGCCTTCCTGCTGGTGGCGGCGCTGGCCGTCGCCGTGACCGTCCAGATCGTCGGCACTCTATTGATCTTCGCCCTGCTCGTTGCGCCTGGGGCCTGCGCCCTGCAGCTGACCGCGAGCCCTGCTCGTGGGCTCGCGCTGACGGTCGTCCTCTCGCTGCTATTCACGTGGACTGGACTTGCCGTGGCCTACTTCACGATCTACCCGGTCGGCTTCTTCATCACCAGCCTGGCATTCGCCACCTACGTCGCGATCCGAGGTGCGAAGGCGATTTCTCGCACACCCACGGGCCAGGCGCACGCCGGGCGCACCTCTGACTCGTTTGGCGGCGAACCAGCGTGATGTTCGCTACGGCGTCCTTCTCTCTCAACCCCATCCAGGACCTGCAAGCGATGCTGGCCTACGACTTCATGCGCAACGCCTTTATCGCGGGAGGATGCATCGCCGCCGCGGCCGGCCTCGTCGGGTACTTCGTGGTCCTGCGCAACCAGGTGTTCACGACCGACGCGCTCGGACACGTCGCTTTCACCGGCGGCATGGGTGGCCTCCTCATAGGTCTCAACCTGCTGGTCGGCGTTTTCACCGGCTGCATCGCCGTCGCGCTCGCGATCGGATCGCTCGGAGGGCGCGGGCGAGGCCGCGACGTGGCGATCGGCACCGTGTTCGCGTGGGTGCTTGGGCTGGGCCTGCTCTTCCTCAGCATTTTTACCTCTTCACACAGCGCATCCGCCGGCAACACGGGCATCAGCGTGCTGTTCGGATCGATCCTCGGGATGCAGCCCGCCGAGGCTGTGATCGTCTCGGCGGCCGCCGTGCTCACGTGTATCGCCCTGCTGGCGATCGCAAGGCCTCTTTTGTTCGTGAGCCTCGACCCCGAAGTCGCCACGTCACGCGGCGTACCCATCCGCGTTCTGACAGCACTGTTCCTAATGCTGGTCGCGATCACCGTCGCGGAGTCGGTTCAGGCAGTCGGAGCTCTCCTCGTGTTCGCTTTGCTGGTGACGCCCGCGGCAGTGGCCCAGAACCTGACGACGAGCCCATATGCGGGCATGGCGCTGTCGGCCGCGGTGGCAGTGCTCGCGGTGTGGCTGGGGGTGACTCTGGCGTTCTACATCTCCTACCCTGTGAGCTTCTTCATCACCGCCCTGGCGTTCGGATTCTTCATCGTCAGCCTTGGCATCAGCCATATGCATAGGAAGGCCCCGCAGGTCTGAGCGGCCTTTGCGGTCGGTTATGTTTTTCCAGCTATGCGGGTTCGGATTGCGGTCTTGCTGCTGTTGGTGGTGGTCGCCGGAGTGGCGGCCTGGAGCTACCTTCGCCCCATTCCTGCGGTAGCGGCCACAGGGTCGCTTCCCGCATCGGAGGTGATCGCAGGTACGCCGCCGGTGCTGCCCTGGCCGGCCCGAGGCTCCGCGGCCCTGAGCGCTCAGAACCTTGGGGTCATCGGCAGCTCGGGCAACGAGCAAGCCATACCGGCCGCCAGCGTCACCAAGGTGATGACCGCGCTGGTCATCCTCGAGGACAAACCTTTGAAGAGGGACGAGCAGGGCGCGACGATCACCATCACCAGTGTTGACGTGCAGGCCTATGTCGCCGACATCGCGGGCAACCAGTCTGTGCTCGAGGTCCGCATCGGCGAACAGCTCACGGAATTTCAACTGCTGCAAGGCATGCTGATCCCGTCCGCGAACAATTTCGCCGAAACGCTTGCCCGCTGGGATGCAGGTTCGATCGATGCGTTCGTCGCCAAGATGAATTCACGGGCGGCGGCTTTGAACCTGACGCACACGCGATTCGCCGACCCCAGTGGAGCCGACCCCGGGAGCGTCAGCACGCCGACGGATCTCATGTTGCTGGGCATTGCCGCCATGCAGCAGGACGTCTTCGCGCAGATCGTCGGCATGGGCCAAGCGCAGCTACCGGTGGTCGGGGTCGTCTACAGCACAGACCACGTGCTCGGGCAGAGCGGGATCTTCGGCATCAAGACCGGGTCAGGCTTCAGCACGGGCGCCAACTTTCTCTTCGGCGCGACGGTGACGGTGGACGGCAAGCCGATAGTCGTGTTCGGATGTGTGATGGGGCAGCCGACTCTGGACATCGCCTTCGCGACCTCCAAAGCCCTGATCGCGTCCCTGCAGTCGACGCTCCACATACGACCGGTCATCACCCGCAACCAGACAATCGCAACTTACGTCACGGCCTGGGGCAATCAGTCCGACCTGGTCTCGCCGGTCGACGTCAGTGTCCTGGCATGGCCGGGCATGGTGCTGCGGCAGAGGTTGGACGTGCTCCCTGTCGTGGTCGACCGCCCGATCCCGGCCGGGACCAAGAGGGGCAACGTGCACATCGTGCTTGGCGATTACAACCTGGACGTCCCGCTCGTCACCACTGACCCGCTGTATCCGCCAGGTCGTCTGTGGCGCTTGGTTCGACTTACCTTTTGATCAAGCCACTTTGCACGCCGCTGTGTACGACGGCAGAACGCCATCCCACCCCGCGTGGTTTGCGTCGCGCCACGCAGTGCCGATCTCTCCGAGGCGCTCCCAGCCGCTGTGCTCTATGTCGACGCGTGTCGACGAGTCGGGGAGCTCGTGAAAGACGATCTCCACGTCGGTCGCATTTGCTGGATCGGTGGCTATGTGCCAGAAATAGCGCAGCCGGCGCGGCGGATCCCAATCGAGGATCTCGCCCCACCTGATCTCGCGACCGTCAGGCGTGCGCTCGAAAATCCTTCCCCCCCGACGTGGCTCGAATACGATCTTTGTTCCGGGCTCGTGCGACGCCGTGTGCTCGACGGGCCACCAGGATGATGCCTTGCCCGTCCAGGTCGCGAATGCATGATCCGGGTCACACGCCACGACGAATGACATCCGGAGCGGCTCGATCATCGCCTGGCTTTGGTCGGTTTCGTGTTCTCGGCAAAGATTCGGAAGCGCGTGCCCACGTCTCCCCAGACCTGCGCCAGATACTGCCGAGCTGCTGCGGCGCCCTGCTCATCGAGGCGGTAAAGGCGCCGGTTCCCGATCTGCTGATCGGCCACGAGTCCCGCGCTGTTCAGCAAACGGAGGTGGCGTGAGACAGCCGGCCGGCTGATGGGCAGCTGGTCCGCGATCTCTTGAACCGAGCGTGGCTTTTTCGCCAGCAGCTCAAGGATGGCGCGCCGGTGCGGATTGCCCAGCGCGTCAAATGGATCTTTGCGGATGGCGGCCTGTGCCTTCATGTTGGAGTATGGTAACGGGGGCGTTACGGTAACGGATTAGTTACGGATGGACAAGGAGAAGATTGAGTGGCCAAGACGAGCGTCAAGGGATCCGGTACAAAACAATCCCCGTGGCAGCTGACGACTCCCAGCGGGTCGTCTGAATACTTGATGTACAAGGACGAGAGTCTCGACCCGCCGGCGATCGTCTGCGTCGTCGGCAAGACCGAGCTCCGTTATCAGCTTCGCGCCATCGAGGACCTCCAGGCCATGCTCAAGAAGCACGGCGACTGGATGCCGTTGGGCAGCGCCGACGAGCAAAAGCCGGCGGCTGAGGGCACCGTTGAGGCATGGGGCAGGTCGCCGAAGAATCCAGTCGGCGGGTGGTACGGCCTCAAGAAGGGGTTGCGCGGCCGGTTTGGCATGTACATGCCGCCGCTGCTCGAAGCGTTGGGCCTCGCTGAGGTCGAGCACAACCCGAAGAACAACCGCATGCGGGCGTTGTAAGGGTCCGTATTATCGGGGCGTGATCACGCCGCTTCACGAGGCGCGGATCGAGTACTGCGTTCCTTGAGACTACCTTGACCAGGCCGTGAGCCTGGCCTCGGAGCTGCTTGGCCGCTGGGCGCCGATCATGCGCTCGGTTGAGCTCACCAGCAGCAGCAGCGGCACGTACGACATCTACCTCGACGGCCAGCGCGTGTTCAGCAAAAAGGCGGCTGGTCGATTTCCTAAGCCTGGTGAGGTGGCCGGACTTTTCGAGAAGAAACTCGGTCCCGCGCTCGAATGGCGTGGAAAGTCGACCTGATGGGGTTCATCTCGAGAGGCTTTCGGGGCAAGCGTCGCGACAACGTTTCGAGCGCGCGCGTGCCGCCCGGTCAGCACGTCGTCGCCGACTTTCCTGTCCTGTCGGCCGGACCGACGCCGCGTCCAGCGCTGGACGAGTGGACGTTTTCCATCGTCGGCGAGATCGACGAGCCGAAGAGGTGGACCTGGAAGGAGTTTCGCGCCCTGCCCAGCGAGACGGTCACGAAGGACATCCACTGCGTCACCAAATGGTCCAAGCTCGACACGTCCTGGAAGGGCGTCTCGATGGACACTCTCCTGGAAGGCGTGGAGTCGGCCGCCGACTTCGCCACCGTTTTCTCCGACGGCGGCTACACGACGAACCTGCCGCTGGATGACCTGACCGGCAGCAAGGCGTGGGTGGTATACGAATTCGACGGCCAGCCGCTTCACCCGGAGCACGGTGGTCCGGTGCGCCTGCTCGTGCCACACCTCTATTTCTGGAAGAGCGCGAAATGGGTTCGGGGCATCACGCTGCAGAACGAGGAGCAGCCGGGGTTCTGGGAGTCGAACGGGTATCACATGCGGGGCGACCCCTGGCGCGAGCAGCGCTATTGGGGCGACTGAGATTCACCTCCTACCGAGAAATCCCAACGACGTGACGCCGTGACTTCGCGGGGGCCCCTGATGTGGCAGCTCGCCGAGGTGGCCGAGCTGATCCCGGAGACGCCGCGTGTGGCAAGCCTTGTGCTGAAGGTGCCCGATTGGCCTGGGCATGACGCCGGGCAGCACGTCGACGTCCGCTTGACCGCTGAGGACGGCTACCAGGCGCAGCGCAGCTACTCCATCGCGTCCCCACCCGAAGATTCCAGGCTGGCGATCACCGTCGAGCGGCTGGAGGACGGAGAGGTCTCGCCGTACCTGGTGGGAGAGGTGAAGGTGGGGGACAGGATCGAGCTGCGCGGGCCGATCGGCGGCTATTTCGTGTGGAAGGCGGGCGACGCGCATCCGCTGCTTCTTATCGCTGGGGGATCCGGAGTCGTGCCTTTGATGGCGATGCTCAGGCATCGCTCGGCGGCGGCGGCGAAACCGCCCGCGCGAATGCTCTATTCGTCGCGCAAACTCGAGGACGTCATCTATAAGGAAGAGCTGGACCGGCTCGCCGCAGCGGGCGACGGTCTCGCCGTGACCCACGTGCTAACCCGGGCGCAGCCGCCCGGCTGGAAGGGCTACGCGAGGAGAATCGACCGCGAGATGGCGAGCGACGTCGCTTGGCCAGAGGAGCCGACGCCATTGGTTTTCATCTGCGGGCCGACATCATTCGTCGAGACGGCCGGGGGACTGCTCGTGGATCTGGGATATGACCCGTCATGGATCAAGACCGAGAGATTTGGAGCCACAGGAGGATGACTATGGAAACGTCCGAAATGAAGGTGGATGGAAACGCGATCGGCGGGCTGCTGCGCGAGATCTTCACGATGGAGATGACCACCGCCGAGACGACCTGTGCCGGATGTGGCGCCGTCCACGCGGTGGGACACGTAGACGTCTATGTCAACGCGCCGGGCGTGGTCGTCCGCTGCCCGAGCTGCGAACAAGTCCTCATGCGCATCGTGCAAGGACGCGGTCGCTACTGGGTCGACCTGAGGGGCATGCGCTGCCTGGAGTTCGTCGCGGCGCTCTGATCAGGGTCGACGATCAACGGCTACCCAAAGTAGCCGCACCTCATCGAAGTTCGCCCGTCAAAACCAGCGACCAGAACGGATCTTCAGACCGTTGTCCTAACTAAGCGTTCTTGTAAGTCATCCGTAATGCGCCGGTAAACCTCTGGGAGGGGGTCCCTAGTGGTTCCACACCCGGTCTCTCAAGTCAAAGGTTGGTTGGACGCGGTCGTGGTCTTCGGTCTCATGGTGAAAGACCGCGAAGCGCTCGGCCACAATCAGCGAGTTGCCCAGCTTTGCGTTCAGATCGGGCGCCAGCTGGCGATGACCACCGCCGAGCTCCGCGTGCTCGCCCGCGCGGGCCTCATGCACGACATCGGCAAACTCGCAATTCCCGACGAGATCCTGGACAAGCGGGCTGCCCTGGATGAATCCGAGTGGACCCTGATGAAGTCGCACCCGGAGATTGGCCTGTCCATCCTGGGCGACGGTCAATCGAGAAGGGCTCTGCTCGGGGTGCTCTATCACCACGAGCGTCTCGATGGCAGCGGATATCCATACGGGCTCGGCGCTGAAGCGATACCGATCGAGGCGCGCATCGTCGCGGTCGCCGACACCTACGACGCATTGACTTCCGACCGGCCTTACCGAAAGGCTCGGACGCCGTGGGAAGCGCGCCGGGTGCTGCTGGATGAAGCCCGAAGCCGGCTTGACGCCAGGGTGGTGTCCGCGATGTTTGACGCAATTGACGTCCACGTGAACCGGCCCGCGCAGCCGGCCCCACGGAAGTTCCTGCTCGCCTAGAAACCGCCCTCGGCAGGGATCGGTCACGATGACTGGGTGAAGTTCGGCGTCGCGATTTTTCCCACTGACTACGCGATCTCGATGTCAGAGCTGGCGCCTGCTGCCGAGGACTTGGGTTTTGAGTCGCTGTGGGTCGCCGAGCATTCACACATCCCGGTCAGCCGTCTATCCAGGTGGCCTGGTGGAGCGGACCTTCCCAAACATTACTGGCACACCATGGATCCATTCGTCGCCCTCACAGTCGCCGCCATTGCATCCAAAACGATTCGGATCGCCACCGGCATCTGTCTGTTGATTCAGCGCGACCCCATCCACACCGCTAAGGAAGTCGCCAGCGTCGATCTGGTCTCCAACGGTCGCTTCATCTTCGGTGTCGGCGCGGGCTGGAATCGAGAGGAGATGGCCGACCACGGCACCGACTTCAGCACACGGTGGAAGCTTCTCCGAGAGAGGGTCGAGGCAGTCAAGGCCATCTGGACGGAGGAGGAGGCCGAGTACCACGGAGACATGGTGGATTTTGGTCCGATGTGGAGCTGGCCGAAGCCGGTCCAGAAACCCCACCCGCCGATTCTCCTTGGCGGCAGCGGACCGAAGATCCTCGAGCGCGTCGTCCGCTATGCGGACGGTTGGATGCCGAACCGCGGCGACTCCGTGGAACGCATACCCGAGCTTCAGGAGATGGCACGTGCCGCGGGCCGCGCACACATCCCCGTGTCGTTCTACCCCAAGCCGACTGCCAGCGAGATCGAGCGGATGGCCAACGCAGGCGTCGAGCGCTGTATCTACTATGTGCCACCCGACGGCAGAGACCAGGCCCTGGCCAAGCTCGAGGAGCTTGGCCGGATGATCAGACCCTACCTGGCGGACAAGAGCTAGACCGCACTCTGCCGGTCGGTTCGCAGCGACCCCTTTGCGAGTCTTCGCCTAACTCGTGTTAATTCAACGCGGGATCACTTAACATGAGCCAGGCAGCAGTTAAGCCGAGCTGCGAGGGGTGAGTCGACGCGTTTCAGGAGGCACTGCCATCCAGCAAGCAGGCGGAGAAGGCGACTTGGAGCTTCGGCCCGCGGCGGTCGATGTGCAAGAGTCTGAAGCCGAACCTGGACTTGGCTCGACCGCTGCCGTGATCCTCGTGGTTGTCGTTGGCGCGCTGCTGGCCGTGCTTCCAGCGGCGGTCGTGCTTCAGGCTCCGACGGTGCCGGTGGGATGGGTGGCCGCAGGTGTCGGGGGACTCGTGGGGGTCACTTTCAGCCTCAAATTGGCCGCCGGCGCCTGGGGCGTGGTGGCGTACATGTGGAGCGCGTACCCCGCCCGGGTAGTCACTCAGAACGCCAATTGAAAACTCCTAGGTCTCGCCCGGAGCCCCTTGCAGCACTCGTCTGCGCCGCGAAGGGCGGTGATTTGAATGCGCCGGTTGTTTTTGCCGCCCTCGTGGCGACGATCCTCCTGGTGGCCATGTCGACAAGGTCGGGAGCGTGGTGGCCGCCCTGCTGTTTCTGAGCCAACAGCCAACTCAGCGTCGTCAATTCAGCTCCGTCAAGTAACAGATATCGCTTAGCTCTTCAGGCTGGCGAACTCCAGCGCGTCGACGAGCGCGAGCAGGGAGGCTTCGATGATGTTGCTCGAGCAGCCGATGGTCGTCCAGCGCTTTAGCCCCTTGCCCGATTCAATCAGCACCCGCGTGGTCGCGGCGGTGCCCGCGTCGCCATCAAGGATGCGCACCTTGTAGTCGTGCAGGGTCACGCCGCGAAGGCCTGGGAACCGAGGGCTGAGGGCTTTTCGCAGCGCGGCGTCGAGTGCATTGACCGGCCCGTTGCCGGTGGCGGCCGTGTGATACACGGTGCCCCCAACCTCGACCTGCACTGTCGCCTCGGCGTTGACTGAGCTGCCGCTCTTGCGGACCTGCGTCGTGAAGTCGGCCACGGTCCAGGGAGCCTTGTAGCCAGGCTGCAGGCGGCGCACCAGCATCTCGAACGATGCATCAGCGGCCTCGTATGAGTAGCCCCGATGCTCCAGCTCCTTGAGGTGCTGGACGAGCCATCTCGTCTGGGGGTCGTCGCGGTCGAGCTCCAAACCAAACTCCCGCGCCTTGGCGAGCACGTTGCCGCGGCCCGAAAGCTCCGAGACGAGCACTCGCGGTTCGTTGCCAACCACGGCGGGATCGATGTGCTGGTAGGAGTCCTTGTGTTTGAGCACAGCCGCGACGTGCTGACCTCCCTTGTGCGCAAACGCCCCGTTGCCGACGAACGGTTGCTGCAATGGGAGGGCGAGATTCGCGATCTCCGCCACCGTGCGCGAAAGGTCGCTGAAACGCGCTACCGAGGTCGTCGGGAGAGCTTCGAAGCCGAGCTTCACGACGAGGTTGGCGACGACAGAGACGAGGTTTGCGTTTCCGCAGCGCTCGCCATATCCGTTGATGGTGCCCTGGACCATTTCCGCTCCGGCCAGCACGCCCTCGATCGAGTTGGCCACCGCGAGCTCACAGTCGTTGTGGGTATGGATGCCGACGCGAACCGGAAGGTTGAGGTCCGCCAACGCCTTGCGCACTGCTTCCACGCCCTGACGGATCTCGGCGGGCATGCTGCCGCCGTTGGTGTCGCACAGGACAACCCAAGAAGCTCCGGCGCGAGCGGCCGTGAGGCATACCTCGACCGCGTACTCCGAGTCGCGCGCAAACCCGTCGAAGAAGTGCTCCGCGTCAAAGATCAGCTCCTTACCCCGGGCGACGCCGTAAGCCACTGACTCCTCAACCATCGCCAGGTTCTCGTTGTTGGTCGTCTGCAGCACGGTGCTGACCTGCCATGAGTCGCTCTTGCCGACGAGGGTCCAGACCGGCGCCCCGCTCTGCACCAGGGCCTCCAGGTTGGCGTCGTCCTCGCAACTACCGTTCGCGCGTCGCGTCGCGCCGAATGCAGCCAGCCGCGCTTGCTTGAGGGGACGCTTGTGAAGCTCGGCGAAGAGTTCCTCGTCTTTGGGGTTGGAGCCCGGGAAGCCGCCCTCGACGTAGTCAAACTCGAGGTCGTCGAGGGTCCTGGCGATGCGCACCTTGTCCGCCGCAGAAAACGAAATGGCTGGACCCTGCGCGCCGTCGCGCAGTGTCGTGTCGTAGACCACGATCCGTCGATTGGACATAAAAAAACCTCCCGGCCCATTTGGCGGGGAGGTCACACGACTCTAAGCGGAGCGCTTTAAGTCGGGGGACCTCCCCGAATAATCTCGATCGCGATTCCGATCCGGCTGCTCATGTGTCGGGAAGGCTAGAGCATTGGCCCCAACACGCGTATGGAGCCCGCCACCAAATCGGCTCATCTGAGTTAGTGGCACGCAGACACCTCAACTGGAAACTTCGCGAGTGCTCACATGCACGTCCATCGTGCCCGTGGCCGAGCCGACGTAGATGCCCCGGGTCGGGGCGGCGTCGCTGTAGTCCCGTCCCACGGCGAGCCTAACGTGGTGCTGTGAAGCCCGCACGGGATGTGTCGCGTCATACCCGACCCAGCCGCGCCCTGGCACCCACGTCTCCGCCCAGGCATGAGAGGCAGTGGTAGTACCCGAATCTCCTGGCTGGTGGATGTAGCCGCTCACGTACCGCGCCGGCACGCCCATTGCCCTTGCGACGGCGATCAGAAGATGAGCGAAGTCCTGGCACACTCCCGCTCTCAAGGCCAACACCTCATCGACGGCGCTGTACACGTTGGTGACCGCCCGGTCGTAGGTGAAGTCCTTGCTGATCGCCAGAGTCAGCTCGTCGAGCGCCTGCTCCACGGCTGGGCCCGAGCTCGGGTCGGCGATCCGGTGCCGGCTTGCAAGCTGGCGGACGCCCGGCACGTCCTTGACCGGGGAGCGGAACCGCCAGAAATCCTGCACCAGGTCTTCGCCAGGATCGGAGTCGGGCGCGCCACCCGTTTCCACCACCGACCGGCTGGTAACGCTCAGCCGGGTGTGCGGGCGGACGAGGTTGAAGTAATGGACGTTGTTTCCGTAGCCATCCCGGTAGGAGCGGGGCTTGACCCCGGAGCTGACGTCGAGCTCGAATTCGAGGCATCGCTGCCCGAGGCCGTCCATCGGCCTCAGACGGACCTCCATGACGGTTTCGGCGATCGGGCCTGAATATCGGAAGTGAGTGCTGTGCACGACCTCGAGCTTCATTGCTGTTGCTGCTGGGGCATCGCTCGCCCCTCGTCGCCGATCACGTTCGCCGGGACCTTGCTCGGATGGAAGTAGGTCTCGCGCAGGGCCAGCTCGAGCTGGCGCAGCACGCTGCGACACTCGGCCTCGAACTCGCGAGGGTGTTCGGTGACGAGCTGCGTGCCCGCGTCCTCGAACATGCCGTGTAGCAGTGACAGCAAGCGCTTCGGCTTGGAGCGCCTGCCAGGACCGTCGATCCTCGAGACCGCTTCCAGCGCAACCCGCGCCGAAAAGCGGGCCGACCGCGGCAGTGTGGAGTCGAGGAGGAGGCATTCAATCACCCGCTCGGGAGTCACGCCCCCGCTGTACCGCGCCTGGTAGGACTCGAACGCAAAGCAAGACTTCAGCACCGCCGACCACTCGAGGGCGTCCTCGGGCTCATCGGCTAGCTCGGCGGACTTACGCGTGACTATGGACGTCACATTCGCGGTGCGTTCGACAAACTTGCCGAGGCGAACGAAATCGCGCGCCTCGTCATGCGGCATCGTGTCCTCGAGGAGGCCATCGACGAGCTTGATGCTCAGCTGAACGTCTGTGAGAAACGGATACAGATCCGGCTGCCAGGTCGGCTCCTGGAGTCGCCAGTTGAGCGCGTTGACCTGCTCGTACAACTCGGTGGGAAGCGAGGGCCGGACCGCCTGCGCAGCCAGTCGGGCGGCGGCGACGCTTGCCCGCACGGATGGTCCCAGAGACCCGGTGATGACAACCTCGATGGCCTGATCGCGCTGGTGGGTGTCGGCGCCTTGCCATCCCGCCAGCTCCATGAACCGATGCCAGAACTCCGGCCCCGGCTCATCGGTGCGGTCCAGGGAAAGCGAGACGTGCACGCCCAGGATGCGGGCAAGATGGTCGGCGCGCTCGAGATGCCGCCCGAGCAGAGTGAGCGAGGTGGCGGCTCGACTAAGCATCGGTGCTCTCCACTTCGTCTTCCGACATCACCCACGTGTCGCGGCTCCCGCCGCCCTGAGAGCTGTTCACGACCAGGGACCCAGCGCGAAGGGCCACGCGCGTCAGCCCGCCCGACGTGACGTGCACGTCGGGGCCGGTGAGGACGAACGGACGCAGGTCCTGATGCGTGCGCCGAAACCGCCCGCCATCGAAGATCGGCTGCACTGAAAGATTCACGACCGGCTGGGCGATGAAGCTTCTGGGCCACATCGTGATGCGCTGGTGGAACTCCTCGCGCTGTGCCTTTGTCGATTCGGGGCCGATCAGCATCCCGTATCCGCCTGAGCCGTCGACGGTCTTGACCACCAGGTTTTCGAGATGGTCGAGCACGTATCGGCGGTCTTCGTCCACCGCGCACAGGTAGGTCGGCACGTTGGGCAAGATGGGGTCCTCGTCGAGGTAGTAGCGGATTATCTTCGGGACCAGCGCGTAAACCGCCTTGTCGTCGGCGACCCCGTTCCCCAACGCGTTGGCAATCGCCACGTTTCCGACACGGTAAGCGTTGACGAGCCCGGCCACCCCGACCAGCGACTCCTGGCGCCCAAAGATCGGATCGAGCCATTCGTCATCGAGCCGTCGGTAGATCACATGCACCGGCTCCAGGCCGTGGGTGGTCCGCATGAAAACGTGGTCCTGATCGACGACCAGGTCGGTGCCCTCGACCAGCTCGATGCCCATCTGCTTGGCCAGGTACAGGTGCTCGTAGTAGGCCGAGTTGTTGATACCAGGAGTCAAGAGGACGATCGTCGGATCGTCCACGCCATCGGGCGCCAGCCAGCGGAGGTGACGGAGGAGGTCGTGAATGTAGCCTTCCACCGGCCTGACGGCATAACCGGCAAACAGGTCGGGCAGCACGCGCTTCATGACGTGACGGTTGGCCAAAACGTATGAGACTCCTGACGGCGTCCTCAGGTTGTCCTCGAGCACGTAAAACTCCCCGGTGTGGTCGCGGATGAGGTCGACGCCCGCGATGTGGCAATGGATGCCGTGGGGGACGGGCAGGCCTTCGACCTCCCTGAGGTACTGGGGGCTGGTCAGCACTGTCTCGGGAGGGATGGCGCGCTGCCTGAGGATGAGCTTGCGGTTGTAAACGTCGTCCAGGAAGAGGTTGAGGGCGGCCATGCGCTGCTTGAGACCGGCCTCCAGGCGCCGCCAGGTTTGTGCCGAGATCACCCGCGGGATGATGTCAAAGGGGAAGACCTTCTCGGTCCCCTGGGCGTCCGGGTACACGGCGAAGGTGATCCCGTGATTGCGGAACATCTGCATGGCCAGGTCGCGGCGTCGGGCCAGCTCCCGCGGGCCGAGCTGGTGGAGGTGTTCGTAGAGCCGCCGGTAGGCCGGCCTGGGCTGGCCGGGAGCCGCAAGCATTTCGTCGTAGAAACCGTTGACCTTGTAGTCAGCGTCGAGGGAATTCATGGAGGCCACCGTTATAGTTTCGCCATCCCGACAGAAAGTAGCCGGACAATCGACCTGCGCGTCGGCTGTGAGTTCAGCTACGACGTGAGCGCGCCCACCCCCGCCACGGTGCAAGTCCGGCCTCGGTCGGACTCGAGTCACAAGCTCGTGAGCGAGACCTGGTCGACCACGCCCTCGGTGCCCATCGACGAGTACAGCGACATCTACGGGAACCCGGTCAAGCGCTTCGTGATGCCCCCCGGACCCCTGGTTCTGCGGTACGACGCCATCTGCGCGGTCCCCGACGGGCCCGAACCTGACGCTTCGACTGTGCCCCAGGCTGCGGTCGACCAGGTGCCCGGCGAGGTCCTCCACTTCACGCTGCCCAGCCGTTACTGCCTTTCGGATGAGCTCATGGGCATGGCCTGGGAGCTGTTCGGGCAGACGCAGCCGGGGGGCGCCCGAGTGCAGGCGATCTGCGACTGGGTGCACGACAACATCAAGTTCAAGTACGGCACAAGCAATCCGCTGACGACAGCCGCAGACGTGCTCAGAGACCGGATCGGCGTGTGCCGGGACCTCACTCACGTCGCGGTTAGCTTCTGCCGCGCCATGAACATCCCAGCCCGCTACGTGTTTGGCTACCTGCCAGACCTGTACGTCCCAATCGACCCGAATCCCATGGATTTCGCAGCCTGGATGGAGGTCTACCTGGGCGATCGATGGTGGACCTTCGACCCGCGCAACAATGCGCGCCGCGCGGGGCGCGTGCTGATCGGGCGCGGTCGCGACGCGCTGGACGTCGCCATGCTCACCACTTTCGGGCCGGCGACGTTCCGGTCGATGACCGTCTGGGCGGACGTCGCCGAGGTCGCCAAAGACTCGTGATGATCGACCCTGCCTCTGTCGACTGGGCGTCCGCCCGGCGCGTCTCCTACTCCTTGCGCCAGACCTTTCGCTACGAATACCCCCAGCCCGTCCGCGATCTGAGCCACCGCTTGGTCGTCATCCCGCCAGAGCGCTTCGGGGATCAGATGCGGTTGAAGCACCAGGTGTCGGTGGATCGGGACGGCGTCGAATTCGAGAACGGGCGGGACCGCTTCGGAAACATGATCGTCAACGTCTTCGCCCCTCGTGTGTCAGAAGAGATCGAGTTCGTGGCCGAGGTCACCGTCGAGCGGCACGCCGGCGAGCCCAACCGGCTCCCTGACGGCTGGCTCAGCGAAGGCTACCTGCTCGAGCCTTCGCCCCTCACATCTGCCGACGAGCGCATTCAGCGAGCGGCTCAGGAGCTGGCGGAGTCGGCCCAGTGGGGGCTACCGCTGGCCGACACGATCAATGACTGGGTGTATCAATCGATGACCTACCAGCACGGTGTCACCGGTGTGCGGACCACCGCCGCCGAGGCGCTGGCGCTAGGGTCGGGTGTCTGCCAGGACTACGCACACGTGATGCTTGCGGTCTGCCGAGCCTGCCGCCTGCCCTCTCGCTACGTGTCGGGACACCTCCTTGGACAGGGCGGGACACATGCGTGGGTTGAGGTAGTGCTTCCGACCAATGACGGGACCGGAGAGGCCATCGCCTCGACGTTCGATCCAACGCACGCGAGCCGGGGTGGGCTTGGCTACGTGACGATCGCGGTCGGTGGGGACTATTCCGATGTAGCGCCCACTTCCGGGACGTATCTGTCCTCGGCGCAGGGACGCCTGCTGACCAGCAAACGGGTCACACTGACCGACCTCGATTACGGCGGTTGATGCCGGCGGGCCCAATAAAGGGGTTTTGAAACGGGGCCCAAAGACGGGCCCCGTTCTGCATTACATAGGGGTGATTTCGTAGACCGTGACCTTGCCGCCTGACTGCAGCACGGGACATCCCTTGGCGAGGTCGGCCGCCGCGCTGAGTGAGCTCGCCTTGAGGATCGAGTAGCCCGTGGCCGGGTCCCCGAGTGCTCCGTCGTGAACGGTTCCGCCGTTCGAGACCATCTTGGCGTCCGCGGCGAAGGGGTTTCCGGCATCGACGACCTTGTCGCCAAGCTTGCCGAACCAGCCACCCCACGCCTCCATTACCTTCGCCCGCTCGGCTTCGGTCCTGCCGGAGCTTCCCCCGGTGAACAACAGAACAAAATTCGCCATGTTTGCTCTCCTCTAAAAGTGATGACCTTGATTTGCGGCCTCACTCAAACGACGAACGGCGAGGGCCGATTTCGACATGCTCATATCGGATTCACACCAATCCCTTATATATCGGTTCAGTGGTGACCTCGCGGATCCTGGTGGTCGAAGACGACACGCGCCTGGCCGCGACGCTGGAGCGCGTCCTGACCGCCGAAGGTCACCAGGTCGAGCTGGTGGGTGATGGGCTGGAGGCGCTCAGGCGAGCGCGTGAGCAACCTTTCGACCTGGTCGTGCTGGACATCATGCTGCCGAGCCTTGACGGCGTTGGCGTCTGCCGGCGCCTGCGCGCAACCGGGCAGGTCCCGATCCTGCTCTTGACCGCTCTTGGCGGAACTGACGAGCGCGTGCGCGGGCTGGACGCAGGGGCCGACGACTATCTCGTCAAGCCGTTCGCTTATGAGGAGCTGCTCGCCAGGGTGCGGGCGCTGCGCCGCCGGTCAGCTCCCAACGACCACCTGCGTTTCGCCGACTTGTTGATCGAGCCGCAAAGCCGAGGCGCGTGGCGCGGCCAGCGGTCGATCACGCTCACCACCACGGAGTTCGAGCTCCTGCAGCATTTCCTCCGCCATCCGCGACAGGTCCTCACGCGCGAGCAGCTGCTCGACGCTGTCTGGAATGGCGAGCCCGAGACAGACAACGTGGTCGCGGTGTACGTCGGCTACTTGCGGCAGAAGCTGGAGGAGGGCGGAGAACCGCGGCTCCTACACACTGTCCGAGGCGCCGGCTACTCGTTGCGCGAGTAGTGCCCCTCCGGCTCCGGCTCGCGCTCTACGGCGCGGCAGTGGTTGCCCTGACTCTGGTCCTTTTCGGCGCGCTGCTTTATGGACTGCTTGGGCGAAGCGTGACAAGCGACCAGGACACCGCTCTCCGCGGTCGAGCCGCCGAAGCTATCGCTGCGCTGGGGCTCGCTCCTGACCTCACGCCCCGAGTTCCGGTTGTGCCCGTGGACCTACGAACGAGCAACGACATCTTTGTCGAAGTGTTCGACCAGCGTTGGTCACTCGTCTATTCGACCGGAGTGGTGGGCGGCGTGGCACCGACGCCATCTCAAGGTCTGCGAATGGCGGCCACGCCGGCGGCATTTGGCACCGAGGGTGGCTTCCGGCTTTACGCATTGCAATTCAGCACCGGTTTTGTCGTCACGGGACAGTCGACGCGAGTGCCACAGTCGAGCCTGTCGGGAGTCGTCGGGTTTCTCATCATCTCCAGCATCCCCACCCTGATCGCGGCCCTCATCGGCTCATGGCTTGTCGCGGGCCGTGCACTCAAGCCGCTGAAGGACGTCGCCGGCGCCGCCGATGGAATCGGCAGGACTCGGGATTTTGGGCGGCGCCTTCCAGGACGTCGAAGCCGCGATGAGGTGGCGCTGCTGTCGACAAGCTTCAATCGGATGCTGGATCAGCTCCAGGACGCGTTCGACTCTCAACGGCGATTCGTGGCGGATGCCTCGCACGAGCTGCGCACACCGCTGACCACGATTCAGGGCAACGCGGGACTGCTTGCCCGGGGACCAGCCGTCTCCGATGAGACGCGTCGAGCAGCCGCGGAAGACATCAGCGCCGAGACAGCTCGTATGACGCGCCTCGTCGATCGGCTGCTCACGCTGGCCCGAGCCGACGCGGGCTTGAGTCTGGAGCTCGCCCCACTCGAGATGGGCGCCCTGGTCACCGAGGTTTGCCGCCAGGCTCGCACCGTTCACATCGACCGGGCGCTGGAGTGCACGACCGTCGACGCGCGCATCGCGGGCGACGAGGACGCCATCCGGCAACTGATGTGGATCCTGCTCGACAACGCGTTGCGCCATTCGCACTCTCGCGTTTCAGTGACGCTATCTCTGGAAGGAGGTTGGGCCCGTCTAGTCGTCGCAGACGATGGGCCTGGCTTCGCACCACAGGACCGTGAGCGCGTGTTCGAGCGCTTCTACCAGGCCGATCCAGCGCGCACGGCGCAGGGGGCAGGGCTCGGACTGTCGATCGCGCGGTGGATTGTGGAACAGCATCGCGGCCGCATCCTTGCCGGCGAGTCGGCTGGTGGCGGCGCGGCGATGTATGTGGACCTGCCCGTGCACGAAGAGCGGCAATGACGATGGGACCTGCTGAATTCTTACGACCTTCTTAGGTTCAGCCGCGACGCTCATGACATGTTCGACATCGCCCTTCCACATGCGATCGGTCTCTACGCTGCTCTTGTCGCGTTGCCCCTCGCGCTGATCGCGATCAGGCTCCGACCGGCTCGCCGCCTCGTCCCTGGAACCGTGCTTGGCGCGGCAGTCCTCATGGCGGTCTCGGGAGTCGTCCACCTGGCGCTCATCAGCGCCCATCCGGACGAACCGATCACAGCGCTGCTGTTCTTGGCGAACGGAATCGGTTTCATCGGACTATCGCTGGCGTTCACATGGCGGTGGTGGCGCCTGGCCTCCGCATCGTTGCTCGTGGCGACGCTGGTCGGGTACCTCGTGTACATAGCCTTCGGCTTCGAATCGCCCGACCAGGTTGGGTTGGCAACGAAGCTGCTCGAGCTCACGGCGCTCGGACTGGTCCTCGTGCCGGCTCCAGGCGAGGCAGGGCGACCGCGCCGATCGCTACGGTGGACGTCGCTCGGTATCGCGCTTCCGCTGTTCACCCTGGTCACGACCTCGACCGTCTGGATCGTCGACCTTGCGCGGCCCGACGCCAGACATGTCCACGCGGGGGCTCTCCTCCAGGCAACCAACGAAGTGGCAACGCCGGAGCAGGTCGTGGCGGCGGCGCAGCTCTATTCACAAACGAAAGCCGCCCTCGAGCCGTACCAGGACTGGCACAGGGCATGGACCGCGGGCTACCGACCTGAAGGAGCGGCCAACATGCCTTCCCAGCACTGGTCCAACCAGGCTTATGTGAATGCCGGTTACGTGCTGGACCCACATCGTCCGCAGGGACTCGTGTATGCCAACACCAAGCACGGTCCGGTCCTGCTGGGGGCGATGTTCCAGATGAAGAATCTCGGCCAGTTCGGTCCTGACCCCGGAGGCCCGCTGACCGCCTGGCACCAGCACGAGAACATCTGCTTTACGCCGTTCGGCTTCGAATTCAGCTTCATGACTCCGCTCGCAACTTGTCCGCTGGGGGCGATCGACATCAGCGCGTCGCCGATGCTCCACGTGTGGATCGTGGACAACCCCAAAGGCGGCCCGTTCGCGGTGGATATAGATGACGAGGTGGTGAAGAGAATTGTTCGCGCCTAGCACTTCCAGCCGGCCCGAGGCTGCTTTCGTTCTGCTCTTGATGCAGTCGATGTTCTGGGCCATCGCGGGCCTCTCCGCGATACCGTTCGTGTTCGCCGGCGAGATCTTCATGCTCGGACTCGGTCTTGCTTCGCTGTTGCTAGCACTCGCCACCTGCCTGCTCGCGATCGGTGTTCTCTGGCGACGCCGATGGGCCCGACGGTGGGTCATCGCGTTGGAGGTCACCTGCCTGATCGGCTCTCTGCTGTTGCTGGTGCTGCCGATCGGCGCCAACCATGGCCCAGTCGCCCTGATGACGAACGTTGTCCTGCCGATCGTCGTCTTCCTGCTGCTGCGCAAGCCACGTGACGAGACGCCTCTAGGTGAATCTAACCGCGCGCAATCAGCAGGCGCGTCCGCCGCGTGAGCGCTTCATCGGCGTCATCCGTCGTCACGATCCTGCGCCGGAAGTTCCTCAACGCGAAGCGGTCGCACGCGGTCTCAGCCGCCGACGGCTTACCGAGCACCTCATGCAGATACCAGTGCATCCACTCGTGGCAGTAAAGGAAGCGCAGCACGTCGCGGCGCCCACGAAAGGAAACCGTCTCCGAAGCCCACGCGAAGCGAAAACCCTGCCCGCGCTTGCGGCGTGCGGCGAAGATCACAGGTTCCTTGAAGGGCTTCCATGGGATCGGCACCTGGAGCACGATGCGCCGGTCTTCGAACTCACACAGCGCCGCGAGGTGGGGGTACCAGCGATAGCGCAGAGGCTTGACCAGGATCTCGTAATCGCAGCGCGGCAAGCCAGCCAGCGCTCGCCTTGCCTCGGCGGCGCTGAACCCGGTTAGCTCGCTGCGGACCACCATGGTCCGGACAGGGTAAACGCTTCCAGGGACCCGTGGCGGGTCTTAACCGAGACCCTTGGCGACGGGGTTAGTCGGCCCCTTCGGACCCGCTCGCGGGGCTGTCCGCAAGCACGTGCAGGTGGCGTTCGGGGGGCGTTAGATGCATGTGGAGGCGAACAACCGTTCCCTCCGCCAGGGTCCGGATCTGGACGAGGTCACAGAGCTGATTCGCCAGCCATAGGCCTCGCGGCGCGGATAGTTCAGCGGTCGGGCGCTGCCGGTCGACCAGGGGCTGGTCGAAGCGTCCGTTGTCGCTGATCTCGCATACCAGCCCGGATTGCTCCTGCCAGATCCGCAACGTGCCGCCGCCGCCGCCGTGGCGGATGCTGTTGGTGGCGACTTCGTTCACGGCCGTCACCAGCTCGCCGGCGCGGCGGGCGAGACCCGCACTGCAAGCGACCCGCGAGACCAAACCGCGCACCGCGACGAGGTCTTCGGACGCAAAAGCAAGCCGCACTATGCCGGTCAGGGGTTCGGGCAGTGGAACAGCGAACGGCGCGCCCGACGCATCCAATCCGCGAAAGATGTTGCTGCGTTCCCATTTGCCGCCTTCAGTGACGTATTCGTGACTCCGGCGGGCTTCTTCGATCACTGCACCGTCCAGCTTCTCGGTGTCATAAGGGCAGAGGAGCCACCACGGCTGGCCACGTCCGAACGCTGTGTTGAGAAGCGATTCGTGGCGCTGGCACTCGACGAGCTCGTCGGGTGAACGCTCCTTCCAGATCGGCTCGCCGATCCCTCGCAACTGCTGGCCCGAGGCACCGTGCCGGCTGACGAACTCGTGCCAGGCGGGGATGATGCGCGCGGGATTCGCACCGACGTTCGCCATGTCGGCGAACAAGACAGCGCCTGCTTCCTTGCCGAGCGCGACCTGAAGCATCTGGATCTTTTCGAGCGACTCCACGACCAGCACGGGTTCACCGGCTCTCACACCGTCCCGGATGAACGGTACTGTGCCGGCCACGAACTCAGCCCAGCCCGAATAGAGGAAGGCTTCGTGCCTGAAGTGCTCAACGTGAGGAGCGGCTGAGCTCATGGCTTTGCGCGCCTACAGCGGCAGATGACCAGCTTCGGCAGGTCGGCCCAGCCGGTCACCCTCATCACGGTCTGCAGCAGCTCGGGTAGCCCATGAAGCATCAACCTGCCGCCGACCCGGTTTTCTGCCGCCTCGACGAAGGACCTGATTCCGCTGATGTCACAGAAGATCAGGGCGCTTACGTCGAGGTGGAGGTCTGCACCCGTCGTGACCGTCAGACGAAGGCATTCGGCCACGGCGTGTGAGTTGGCGAGGTCGATCTCGCCTGAGAAGTGCAGCCCATACGGCCTGAGGGTGCGTGTGACCACGAGGCGCTTGTCGCTGTAAACGCGACCACCCCCGATCGCCGGCTCGAGCGATGCGTCGATGCCGAATCCCCCTTCTGCGGTCCACATGTTCCGACAGGTGACCGCAATCTCCATTCTTACTCAAAACGCACCGAATTTGTCAACTACTTTGGAGCATTTGAATAGGAGTCGCGTAAGTGTCTCGATAAGTATCCCTGGAGTGGAACGCGTTGAGATGAGTGGGGAGCCTGGCCTGCAAGGGCCGGGCTCTCCACCATTTAGGGGCTGCGGCCTCAGCCACTGGAGCTCGGCGGTACCGGCTCGGAACCCTGCGTTGTGATTTTGCATGATGCACCCAATCGAGCCGCCGAAAGAGCAGGCCCAGGCCGGCGCGGTCCAGGCAGTTGAGCCGGCAGGTGCAAGCGCGTCGCTGGCCGACGCCTGGTGGGCATCGGTCCTGGCGGGAAATGTCTATGCACCGCATCCGATTCATGGGCCCGATGTGAAGGTCCGGCTGGACGGAAACCGGCTGCGGATTTCCGGTGAGCTCGAGTCAGAGGAAGATCGAACGGAGCTGATCCGCCAGGCGCGAGAGCGCGTCGGCCACGGGATCGATCGCGTGGACACCTCCGACCTCACCCTCGCCAAGCGAGACGAACAGCGCGGGATTCTCGACCAGACCTTGATGTCGGCCTTCCCGAATCGAGAGGCCGCCGAGTATGCGCGCGCCTTCGTGGTCGAGCACAGCCGCGTGGTGCCGAAGGAGGACCACATAGTGGATCCGGATCATCCGGACGGGATGACTGACCTGGTGACTGCGGGTTTCATTCCCGTTGCGCGCAAAGCGCTCGAGAAAGGAAAGGCGCTGCTGGTCTTGCGCGTCGACGAAACAGAGGCCTTCAAGGTCCGTGAGCTGCTTGAGGAAGACACGCGCAGCGAATGGACGGTCGCTACACCGCCAACCCTGAGTACGGAGAGGAATTAGGTGTCAGACGTCACACGCTGGACCAAACGGGAGTCGCGCCCGGCTTCGGCTCGCGACGCAACCAAAAGTCGGCTGACCTTCAGGGACATCCTGCGCACGATCGGCCCAGGAGTGATCTCCGGCGGAGCGGACAACGATCCGGCCGGGATCGCGACTTATTCGATTGTCGGTGCGACGGTCGGGTTCGCGCAGAACTGGCTCCTGTTTCTGTCGACGCCGATGCTGATCGTCGTCCTGCAGATGTCAGCCAAGGTTGCCAACGTAACGAAGAGCGACCTGGCGACCTTGCTGCGAACGGAGTTCGGCCGGCGGGTGGCCACGCCCGCGGTCGTGCTGATGGTCGCCGCCAACGTGATCACGATGGGCGCCGACCTGGTTGCCATGGGCGCCGCCGTCGAGCTGCTGACCGGAATCAAGTTCATTTACTGGATCGTCCCGCTGGTGGCATTGATGGGCGGGGTGACGATATTTCTCGACTACAGGACGGTCAGCAAGTATCTGCTCTGGCTCGTAGCGGTGTTCGCGACTTACATCGTCGCCGCGATCATGGCGAGGCCAGACTGGGGCGACGTCTTGCGCAGCGCGGTCGTGCCAAGGATCTCGATGAGCCCGGACTATTTCCTGGGAGCCGTAGCGCTGCTCGGTACGACGATCACCCCCTACCTGTTCTTTTGGCAGGCGAGCGGCGAGGTGGAGGAGCGTCGTGGCGTGCAATCTCTCAGCCGAACCAACCTTGACATCTCGATGGGCATGGTCTGGTCGAACCTGGTCGCCTTCTTCATCATCGTCGCGACCGGGGCTGTGCTCTTCTCCCATCACACAGAGATCAGAACGGCAGCCGATGCGGCGCGCGCCCTGGAGCCGTTTGCCGGTCGTTACGCGACAGTCCTCTTC
>DASRWV010000115.1:0-39095 GCA_035687505.1 Nitrosotalea sp. | reverse complement strand
TTTGGCCGGTTACGCAACTCATTACCTGGTCGGCCTCTACGTCAATTTGAACGACCATGGGATTTACGGCTGGAAGAGGCTCTATTACTACCTATTCCAGCTGGTGGCCCTGCCCGCCTACTCCGTCATGGAGTCGAGTGCGGTGATCTATGCGGTCCTACGGCCCGACATGGACGGATTCCACGTCGTCGCGAAGAATCCGGACACGCGTATCCAGCTGGCTGCGTAGCGACCGGTCCCCCGTAGTTACTTTCCGCGCGGAAAGTGCCGAGTTCGAGGCCCTCATGTGTCGTTTCCATGCGGAAATCGCGGTCGCCGCATCGGTAGGTACTCCCCCGAAAGTACTGTCACGGCTCGCTCCTCCTGCGGGATGCCGGTGCACCCAGACCCGATCGATGATCGGTGCATGAACAACTTGTCAACGGGAATCGGATTCGTCCTGCTCACCACTTTTCTCGCCTCGACAGTCGAGGCCATTGAGATGGTGACCATAGTGGTCGGCGTAGGCGCGACCCGCGGCTGGCGGGCGACGCTTGCCGGTGCGGCCTCCGGCTTCGTGGTGCTGGCGATTGTCGTCGCCGTCTTCGGCCTGGCGCTGAGCGCGATTCCAATCGGTCCACTTCGGCTGATCGTGGGCGCCCTCCTGCTGGTCTTCGGGCTGCAGTGGTTCCGGAAGGGCGTGACGCGCGTGGCGGCCAACGGATTCGCGGGAATAAAGGCCGGTCACTCCGATGAGGAACTGGCCTGGACAGGACCAGGGTTCGACTGGACCGCCTTCGTCCTGGCTTTCAAGGGCGTCGTCCTGGAAGGACTAGAGGTCGCGTTCATCGTCGTCACGTTTGGTGTCACCGCCAACCTGCTTGGTCCCGCTGTGATCGGCGGCGTGGCCGCCGTGGTCGTCGTCAGTGCCATCGGTGCGGCGATTCAGCCTGTGGTGTCACGGATTCCGCGAAGCCTGCTGCAGCTGGTGGTCGGCACGATGTTGACCACGTTCGGAACGTTCTGGGCAGTTGAGGGCATCGGTGTCGTCTGGCCGGCCGGCGACGCCGCGATCCTCGCCCTGCTCGCCCTTTACGTGCTAACCGCCGTGACGCTCATCTCGATCGAGCGCCGGCACGCATTCGGATTCTCTCCCTGGAGGAAAGCATGAAGCCCATCTGGTCGTCGGTCGTTGCGTTCGGCAGTTTCTGGTACCGGTTCATCGTCGGGGACGACTGGACCGTGGCCGCCGCGGTTGTCTTCGGCCTGCTGGCCACCGCATTTCTCAACGCGCGCGCAGTCGCGGCGTGGTGGCTGGTTCCGGTCCTCGTCGTCGTCATGGTCGTCGTGAGTCTTCGGCGGGCCAGTCCGCACAGAAATTTTTTGCGCGAAGCGCAGGAGGAAAAGAAATGAGCATCGTCCAGGCTCGACAGGAAATGAAGGTCATGTCGCCCGAGGTGCGCGGAGTCACAGGTCGCGCCATGCTCGTCGCCGCGGTTGCCGCCATCGGTGGCTTTCTGTTCGGATTCGACACCGCTGTCATCAACGGCGCCATCAACTCAATCCAGAGTGTGTACCACGCCGGTAGCGTGGTACTCGGCCTTGCAGTCTCCGCCGCCCTCATCGGCTCCGCCGTTGGAGCGCTGGGCGCCGGCTGGCTGGCCGACCGGTACGGACGCATCACCGTGATGGTGATCGCCGCCCTCCTATTCCTGGTCCAGTCGTTCGGGGCCGGCTTTGCGGCCACCTTGTTCGACTTGAGCATCTGGCGGTTCATCGGCGGCATCGCGGTCGGCGCAGCTTCCGTCATCGCACCCGCCTACATCGCCGAGTCGTCGCCCGCACTGCTGCGCGGCCGCCTCGGCTCATTCCAGCAGCTGGCGATAGTCCTTGGCATCTTCGTCGCTGCGCTCTCCGACTTCGTCATTGCGGCGATTGCGGGCGGCGCCAACCAACCGCTCTTGTTCGGCGTGCCGGCGTGGCGGTGGATGTTCATCGTCGAAGCGATTCCGGCACTGGCCTACCTTGTCGGAGCGCTTCAGATTCCTGAGTCCCCGCGTTACCTCGTGGCGCACGGCCTCATGGCAGAGGCCCGCCGCGTGCTCGCCTTGATCGTCGGTGAGGCAAATGCGGCGAGGCGTGCAGCCGAGATTCGGCGGACCGTGTCCACTGAGCACAAGCCTCGCTTCAGGGACCTTCGCGGCCGGTTCGGGCTGCTGCCGATCGTCTGGATCGGAATCGGCCTGTCCGTGCTGCAGCAATTCGTCGGGATCAACGTGATCTTCTATTACTCGAGCGTGCTGTGGCAGGCCGTCGGGTTCACACAGCAGCAGTCGCTGACCATCACTGTGATCACCAACCTGACCAACGTGGTCACGACACTCGTCGCGATCGCCAGCATCGACCGTTTCGGCCGCAAACCCTTGCTCCTCATCGGCTCGATCGGCATGTTCGTGACGCTGGCCACGATGGCCTTCATCTTCGGCACCGCGCCGGTGCTCGCGGGCAAACCGGTGCTGACCGGTATGGCGGGGCCGCTCGCACTCGTCGCAGCTAACGCCTACGTCTTCTTCTTCGGGATGTCATGGGGTCCCGCGGTGTGGGTGTTGCTCGGCGAAATCTTTCCCAACCGCATCCGTGCCGCGGCGCTGGGCCTTGCGGCGGCGATGCAGTGGATCGCCAACTTCGCAATTTCCGCGACGTTTCCGTCGCTTGCGAGCGCCGGCCTGTTCTACGCGTATGGCATCTACGCCATTGCGGCGCTCGTTTCGTTCTTCTTCGTCGTCCGCTTGATTCGGGAGACCCGAGGCAGGGAACTAGAGTCGATCAGTGAACAGCAAGAATCCCTGGCGGTGGCTTCCTAGGAGATATGAGAGTTATGAGCAAGATCACCGCAAGCGCAGCCGGGACCATCACGCTCGGCGACATGACAGTGAACCGCATGGGTTATGGCGCCATGCGCCTGACCGGCCGGGGCATCTGGGGAGAGCCCAGGGACCCCGAGGAGGCACGCCGCGTCCTGCGGCGGGCCCTCGAGCTGGATGTCAACTTCATCGACACCGCCGATTCATATGGACCGAGGGTCAGCGAGCGGCTGATCCGCGAGGCCCTGTGGCCGTATCCCGCCGACCTGGTCATCGCGACCAAGGGCGGGCTGCTGCGCGACGGGCCTGATCAGTGGCGCCCCGATGGCCGGCCGAGCCATCTGCGGATTGCATTGGAAGGCAGCCTCGAGCGGCTGGGCCTCGAACGTATCGACCTCTACCAGTTCCACCGCCCTGACCCGGCTGTGCCATATGAGGAGTCGGTCGGCGAGCTGGTGCGCCTCAAGGACGAGGGGAAGATTCGGCACCTCGGCCTCTCCAACGTGGACCCTGAGCAGCTCGACAAGGCACTGGCCATGACCGAGATCGTGTCGGTGCAGAACCGCTACAACCTTGCGGATCGTTCGTCAGAGGCGGTGCTCGACAAATGCAACTCCCTGGGCATCGCGTTCCTGCCCTGGTTTCCGCTGGCGGCCAGCCAGCTGACGCGCGAGGAGCACCGCGTGGAAGAGGTGGCGTCAGAGCACCGTGCGACGCCAGGCCAGCTGGCGCTGGCGTGGCTGCTTGCGCGGTCACCGGTAGTGCTTCCTATCCCGGGGACATCGTCGGTTGAGCATCTCGAGGAGAACATCGCCGCGGCGTCGATTGAGCTCAGCCGAAGCGACGTCGACCTGCTTGCAGCCGCCTGAAGGGACAAATTTGGCGCGGGCCTCCAAGAAGGAGGCTTGCGCTAACCTTCGGGAACGGCGCCGCCGTAGCTCAGCAGCTTTTTTGTAAGCAGGTGTCCGCTGTTGTTCCGATCGTGATTGCTACCTGATGAGCCGACAGCGGCTCGCCATCTCAATCGCATTCCTGGCTTTTGGCGCCGCCTGCGGAAGCTGGGTGCCGCGCCTGCCTGCGATCAAGGATCAGCTGAAACTCACAGACGGCCAAGTCGGGTTGGCGCTGCTGGCCTTTGCAGCTGGAGCGGTTGCAGGCGCTGCGTTATCTCGGATGATTCTCGCGCGCGGAGCAAGGCGCTTTGTGCGGGTGGGGACTGTGGCCTTGTGCGCGGCTCTGGTCGGGCCGGGACTGGCGACGGGCCTAAACACGCTCATCGCATCGCTCGTTGTCATGGGCATTTGCGCTGGTTTCCTGGACGTACTCGAGAACGCGCAAGGGGCCGAGCTCGAACGCAAGACGGGCCGACCGCTCATCAATGGCTTTCACGGCTTTTGGAGCCTGGGAGCAATCTTGGGTTCGGTCACTGCGGGGGCGGCCGCCTATATGGGTGTGGCGCCGCTGTTCCAGTTCATCGCCGCGGGCAGCCTCATCGCGGCAGCGTCGGCAGCTTTTCTAAGAGATCTGCCGGACACGCGTTCCGGCGCGATCCACGCGACGTCACTGGCTGCGGGGCGTTTGCGGTGGACTGGTTCAGTGGCATCGGTAGCTGCGATCGCCATGTGCGGCATCCTGGTCGAAGGAGCCTCGGACTGGAGCGCGCTTTACCTCCGCGAGTTCAGCCAGGCAAGCGAGGCGGTCGCGGCGGCAGGCTTCGCATGTTTTTGGGCGGCTTCCACACTGGCTCGATTTAGGGCGGACCTCCTCACCGCGTATACGAGCCCCGCTTCGGTCGCAAGGCTTGGTGCGTTGGTGGCTGCATGTGGCATCGCGCTCGCCGTGGCCTTTCCAGCTCTCCCTGGCCCGCTGATTGGTTTCGCCCTCGCCGGTGTGGGAACCGCGGTGCTGGTTCCGCTCGCTTTTAGCGCTGCTGCGAACCTCGGCGAGAGCGGCACCGCGCTGACGCTGGTGACCTCGACAGGCTACGTAGGTTCAATTGTCGGACCGGCGCTGATTGGCGCAGTCGCCGACCATGCCGGGCTACGTTTCGGTATCTGCATCCCGCTACTTGCCGCCATCGTTGTGATCATCCTGGCCGGTGCGCTTCGCCTTCCCCGATGAGTGCGAAGAGGGTTCCGCTACCCTTCCCAATGACGCCGCCGTAGCTCAATTGGCAGAGCAGCTGTTTTGTAAACAGCAGGTTACGGGTTCGATTCCTGTCGGCGGCTCCAGTTTGCGTCGGGTACTACAAATGGACGATGACGGACCCACGACTCTTTGCCTACCGTGGCCCGGATGCGTCCTCGAGTTGGCGTCCTTGCATCACATGGAGCGCATCCGGGTGCACTGGTGCCGCCGTGGATCTATCGCGCTGTTGCTTACGACCCAGAAGACCGATTCCGTCAGCCGGTCTGGATGTGCTCACATGACCACCGGGACCCGCAGGAGGCACAGCTTTGCGGTGCTGACTGGGCGCGCGAGGAACGCGAGGAAGGCAAGTCGGCTACGGCCTGAGCGACTAGATTGCCTGGTATGACGGCGGGCCCATCAGCCACTCGATGAAGCTCACGAGGCCGGCCACAATCAGAAGCCCAGCCGAGAGAAGAACTATCGCGGCGATGAGCTGGAGACTGAGTCGCACATACGCTCTCATCGGTCGCGGATACACGTCCAACATGCGATTCGTCCATCGCCGCGCCAATTCGATTGGGGTCGGAGGCGCACTGCCGCGACGTTTCGCCAAGCCCACCCTCTGAGCTTATCGCTGGGGCCGCAAGAGGACGGTTTCAAGCGGCTATGAAATCCGCGCCTCACGGCCCGAATTTGTAGTAGATTCGACCCGCCAGAATCTGCGCCTTTAGCGAGGCTTGACCGAGCCTCGACTGAGAGTTGGGAGTGCGGACGGAACGCTGGACAGGGATCGCCGGGGTGGTTCTGTTGACCTCCGTGATTGCTGGCATCGTGTTCGAGACGATGGGCCCGAATCTGTCCATGACGCCTGACCAGATGTCGGCCAGTTTCAAAAATGGGCAGGTCACAGTTGGACTGGCGACTACCTTCCTGCTCATTCAGAAGGTGGTGTTGGTTGGTTTCGCCGTCGGGCTGGCCACGCTGGCCGCTCGTGGCGAGAAGGACCACACGATCTCGCGACTGATCCTGGTCTCAGGAACTCTTCAAGTCGCGATCACGATGGTTTACGTGGCCACATTCCAGGCGCTGGTCTCCGTGGCCGGCCAGCTCGCCGTCCCGGTCCTGTTCGGCCTCGCCACGGTCGGGGAGAACATGGACCTCGCGGGGATGCCTTTCCTCGGTCTGATGATCGCCGCGGGCGCTAACGGGCTCGCTCGCGCGCGGCTGCTGCCTCGCTGGGTCGGACGCTTCGGGCTCGTGGCCGGTGTTCTGCTGGTGCTTGGCTCCTTGAGCCTCCTATCGCCACAGAGCTTTTTCTTCATGCTCCCGCTGCTCCTGGGCGTGCTGCTGACAGTGATCTGGCTCGGAATCGCGAGCGTCGCCCTGATCCGCGCCAGGGACCTCGTACCCGCGGCTTAGTCAAACTACGAGTGGCGGATTCATTCGGCTGGTTCGGGGAGGCGACGCGATGGAAGCTCAGGAGAGAGCACGGCTGGTCGAGCGATACCGCGACGGCCACCGCGTGGTGATGGACGCGTTGAAGGGAATCAAGCCCGAGGAGCTGGATCGCTCCGCCAGCGGCGAGTGGACGCCGCGCGAGATCGCTCATCACCTCGCGGACAGCGAGATGACGGCCGCGATCCGGATCCGCCGCCTGCTGACCGAGGACAAGCCGGTCATCCACGCTTACGACGAGGAGGCTTACGCCCGCAAGCTGACCTCCGACCGTCCCATCGAGCCATCTCTCGAAGCCATGCGTTGGGCGCGCGAAACGTCTGCGCAGCTCCTCGAGCGGATGACAGCTGAGGACTGGCAACGCACGGGCACGCACTCCGAGAGCGGGCCATACACCGCCGAGAACTGGCTCACGATTTACGCCGCTCACGCCCATGACCATGCCGATCAGATCAAGCGCTCAAGGGGGATTTCCTGAATATGGCCACGACAAAGAACACCGTGCTGCAAGACGCGCTCGACAGGGCCGCCGCCGGGCGCGACGCTGACCTCGGGGACCTGATCGAGGAGCTGCGGATCCCGTCGATCAGCACGCTGCCCGAGCGCCGCGAGGACTGCTTGCGGAACGCGAAGTGGCTGCGCGAGCGCTTCGAGAAGCTCGGCATGAAGACCGAGATCATCGATGTCATGGAAGGCGGCCTGCCTGTGGTCGTCGCCGACTGGAACGGCCGGCCTGGGCAGCCGCACCTGACGATCTACGGGCACTACGACGTCCAGCCGCCCGACCCCATGGACGAGTGGAAGTCGCCTCCCTTCGAACCTGAGGTTCGCGACGGCCTTCTCTTCGCGCGCGGCGCCGCGGACAACAAGGGCAACCACATGGCAACGGTCAAGGCGATCGAGCACCTTTTCGCCGCGGGCGGGCCCCCGGTCAACCTGCGGTTCGTGATCGAAGGCGAGGAGGAGATCAGCGGCGAATCGCTGCCGCGCTACATCCGCGCCAACGGATCAAAGCTCAAGACCGACGCGGTGCTCATCTGGGACAGCGGCTTCGACGAGGACGGCCACCCGACGCTGGCAACTGCCCTTAGGGGTTTGCTCTACGTCGAGCTCCACGCGCAGGGCGCGGCAGTTGACCTGCATTCGGGCATGTACGGCGGCGTCGCCCCTAACCCGATCAACACCCTCGCCCGCATCGTCGGCGAGCTGAAGGACCGTCATGGACACATCACGATTCCGCACTTTTACGACGCTGTGACAAACCCGAGTGCCGAGGAGCTCGCGGCCTGGAAGAAGAAGGACGCGAGGTACGCGGAGACGGTGAAGCGCATGTCCGGAGCGAAGGCGCTGGAGGGTGAGGAGGGGTTCCTCGCTCTGGAGCGGACCGGCAGCCGCCCGACCCTCGACGCGAACGGGATCGTGGGCGGCTTCACCGGCGAGGGCAAGAAGACGGTCATCCCGGCCCGGGCCTCCGCCAAAGTGAGCATGCGGCTGGTGCCGAACCAGGACTGGAAGGCGATTCTGGCCGCGCTCGAAAAGCAGGTCCAGGAGCTGACGACCCCAGGAGTCGAGATCAAGGTCGACATGCTCGGCGCCGCCCCACCGGTCTTGTGTGGGGTCGACCACCGCGCAGCGCAGTCGATGCGCGCCGCCTACAAGGAGGCATTCGGCAAGGAGACCTCGCTGGTTCGGGTGGGCGGTTCGATACCCGTGTCGATCGACTTCCAGGAGGCTGTCGGTGCGCCGCTCGTGATCAGCGGCATCGCGCAAGCCGACTCCGCGATCCACTCCCCCAACGAGCGCATCGTTGTCGACAACTACCACCGCGGGATCGACGCCGTGATCCGGTTTATCTGCGGCCTGGCGGTGTAGACGGCTCAGCCCCACCCCCGCCTTTCGGCGGAACCTCCCCGCTAGGCGGGGAGGCCAGGGAGCAACTCAAAGGTTGCCTGCTCGCCTGGCGTGAGCGGCTGGCTCGGTTTCGACGCCTTGACGAACGGGCCGTACTTTTCCTTGTAGAGCCCCGAGGTGGCGCGGGCCTCGGCCGGATCGGTGACGAGCCGCGGCTTGACCGCTACCGTCAGCTTGCCGAGGCGAAGAAGGCCATGACCGCGCGCGATGA
Organism: Nitrosotalea sp.; assembly: GCA_035687505.1. GTDB lineage: Bacteria > Chloroflexota > Dormibacteria > Dormibacterales > Dormibacteraceae > Palsa-870. The sequence goes on along the minus strand of DASRWV010000115.1, from coordinate 30,545 downwards.
GATTTTGCGGCCACTGCCGGCGCAGACCCTGCCCGGATCGGATGTATAGGTGTATGCCGTCGGTGGCGATCCAGATCGTCACGTCATGCGGCTTGCCACTTTTGCGGCCGTAGGTCGTCAGCGTTACCTCGCGCTCGCGCTTCGCGGCCTCGATCACCTCGGGCGGAAATGAACCCATCGAATTTCCCATGATCGGCGAATTCGGTTCGTATTGGCGTCCGGGCGCATAGAATCCCGCCAAACAGATGGCGGGAGGGAACCAGAACGCCAGGCGTGGCGTTTTGCGCTCGAGCGCGGCCGTCGGAGCAGCAGCGATGCTCGCGGTCTCAGCCTTCGTTGCCCAGTCGCCGCAACTGGTCATCGCGGCAGGGCGAGGCTGCGTCACGCCCGGCAACACCGGGCCTGCGGCCACGCTGACAGGCGTCGTCAACGCTTATTACCCAGCGAACGCGAGCGCCGCTAGCGGGACAACTTCAATTTCGTTGGGGTCTGCACTTGCGGCTGGTTCGCTGACCGCGATCGCGCCAGGAGACCTGCTTCTCGTGATCCAGACGCAGGACGCAGATATCAACAGCTCCAACACGATTGCCTATGGCGACGGATCCACCGGACGCGGCCTCACCGCCATGCGCTCGACCGGGTTGTACGAGTACGTCGCGGCAACTAATGCAGTGCCGGTCGCCGGCGGCACGGTGACCATCGCCGGGACGGGCGGCGGCGGAGGCCTGGTCAACAGTTACGACTTCTCCACCGCGATCACGGCGACCAACGGTTTCCGAACTTTCCAGGTGATTCGGGTTCCGCAGTACTCGAGCGCGACAGTGACCGCCGGCCTCACCGCTGCGGCGTGGAACGGAGCGGCGCACGCCGGTGGGATCCTCGCGATCGACGTCGCGGGCGCGCTCAATCTCAACACCCAGACCATCAGCGTCAACCAGCTGGGCTTCAAGGGTGGCCTTGGAATCGTCAAGACTGGGGGAGCGGGCGGCACTGGCACGGACTACGTCGTCCCCAGCTCGAGCTTGTTCCACGGATACAAGGCGGAAGGAATCGCTGGCACTCCGCACTTTCTGTACGACGCGATCGCTGGCGCGTCAGTTGCCGCCGTGGCGGACGGCTACCCCAGCGGTGATGCGGCCCGAGGTGCGCCGGGCACCGCGGGCGGTGGCGGAACCGACGCGAACCCAGCGATCAACGATCAGAACTCGGGCGGCGGCGGCGGGGCCAACGGAGGACAGGGCGGCCTGGGCGGCAACAGCTGGAACTCGAACCTGCCGCGGGGCGGCCTCGGAGGCGCTGCATTTCCGGCTACTGCCGGCCGAATCGTGCTCGGCGGTGGCGGTGGCGCAGGGAGCCGCAACAACTCCGCCGGGTTTGCATCCTCGGGCGGCACGGGTGGCGGGATCGTCATGATCCGGGCCGGCTCGCTGGCCGGAACCGGGACCATCACCGCCAACGGAGGGGTCGGCGTGACGCCCGATAACGACGGTGGCGGTGGTGGTGGCGCCGGTGGCAGCGTCATCGTCAGCGCCAACACCGGGACGGTCAACGGCCTGACCATTGCCGCGAACGGGGGCAGAGGAACAGACGCCTGGCCGGCCAATGCCGGCGGATTGCCCGCTCGCCATGGTCCTGGGGGCGGTGGTGGCGGCGGGGTGATCATCACCTCCAACGCGCTCCCTGGCGGCCAGACCAGCGTCGTGGGCGGCGCCCATGGGATCACCACCACCCTGTCGGATGCCTATGGATCCACTGACGGTAATCCCGGAGCTGTTCAGACGACGACGCTGGGCGCGATCCCGGGATCGTCCTCAGGCGCCGAGTGCCTGCCGGTGTTCACGGTCGCCAAGTCGACCAGCACCCCCAACGTGACCAACACTCCGACCGGAACCGTCGCGACCTACTCGATCACCGTGAGCAACGCTGCAAGCTCGGGCACTGCGATCGGCGTCAACGTCTCAGACGCTTTGCCGGCGGGGTTCACCTATGCGACCACCGTGAGCATCGTCCTGAACGGAGGCGCGGCACGTACGGCCACGGTGAATCCCACCCTTGGCGACACCAACCCCACATTCGGAACCTTCTCGATCCCAGGCGCGGGCTCGGTGGTCATCACGTTCACCGTCAACATCGCGTCGACTGTCCCCAACGGGACCTACAACAACCCGGCGACAGCCACCTACCTCGATCCGACGCGCACGACCACCACTGCAACCTCGACCTCGACCTATCCAGGTGGTGGCCCTGACCGTGTGTCGGTCGGCGTTCCTGACATGACCATCGCCAAGAGCCACGTGGATCCATTTGTGCGCGGATCGACAACCTCCACCTACACGCTGACTGCGACCAACATTGGCGGAGCGACGACCACCGCCCCGGTCACGGTGACGGACACGTTGCCGGCCGGGCTGACACCCACCGCCGCCGCGGGCACCGGATGGACGTGCCCCGCGCCGGTCGGCCAGACAGTGACGTGCACCCGCGCGAACGCTTTGGCCGCGGGTGCCTCATATCCGGCTATTACGGTGACGGTGACCGTTCTTGCTAGCGCCGCGAACTCTGTGGTCAACCAGGCCGCGGTGAGTGGCGGCGGCGAAACCAACACTGCGAACAACCTCGCCACTGATCCGACCAACATCATCTCTTTGCCCGGATTGCCGAACACTTCCGGTCCAGCGATCGGAGATGCAACAGGACGTTCCAACCTGCTGCTGCTTCTTGCCGCGTTCGGTTTGATCGCCGGCATCGGAGTGATCTCGACCCGCGTCCGGTGGGTCCGGTTCCGTCAGCGCCGACGCAGGCCGAACTTGGCTGCGATTCCCGTCCTTTTATGTGTGATTGCCTGCGGGCTCGCAATCAGCTCGTTCCCGACGCAGCCCGCCGCGGTGGGCTCGCCGGCGCCAATCGCCCAGGAGCCGGGCACCGAGCTGATCGCCTCCACGGTCGTCACGCAATCCAAGCCTGCCTCGCCGCCGGTTGAGGAGAGCTTCCACTCGGCCGGCGGCCCGATCACACCTGCGCGGCTGCGCATTCCGTCGATCGCTGTCGACGCCCAGGTGGCCGGCGTCGGCCTGCTCGCGGACGGCTCGATGGCCGTTCCCGACAACATGTGGGTTTCGGCCTGGTTGTCGAGCGGTGCCCGGCCGGGCCAGGCGGGCTCCGCGGTGATCGCCGGACATCGTGGGATCGGGACTCCGGGACTCTTCGGCCACCTCGAGAACGTGCGGCCCGGTGACCGTATCCGCGTCTCCGACGCCGGCGGTGGCGAGCTCGTCTACCAGGTGACGCGCGTGGCATCGCTCGACCTGAGCACGGCGACCCAGCTCGAGGTCTTCGGGCCCACGACACAGCAGCAGCTGGTGTTGATCACCTGCTTTGGCCAGTACTTGAGAAACACACGCACATACGACCATCGGCTGGTGGTGTTCAGCCGGTTGCTTCCGGCCGGCGGTTAGGTCTTTTTCGGTCCTGAATCGCTGCGCGCGCGCTGCACGGCGACGACGATCATCACGATGCCGACCGCGATGATGAGGTAGCCGGCCAGCAGAATCGCGACGCCGACAATTTCCAGTGCCGGGTTCGAGTCCGTCGCGATGGTGCTGATGCTGGGGCCGACAAGGACACAGATCGCACCGAGGATCGCCACCATGCCGCCAGGCGACCTCAGGATGGCGATCAGTCTTTTCACAGCCGGAGTATGCCGTGGCCTACAAGGCACCGTTGGCGCCAAAAGTGCGTAATCCGTGGTTTGGAAAGACTCCGTTGGTGCCAAACGGGCGGAATCGGCCGGTACCCAAAGGCGTTAACTAGCTCCGCTACAACCGATGTTCGCTACCTCCCGGATTGCAGGTCCACCGTCGGCTAGGGGAGCTCTAATTCACGTTCAACGGCGGGATCGCACGACCCGCACCGAAAGTTGACCAAACAGCCCGGTCACGAGGGCTATGACCCAGGCCATCGCGCCGAGAACAAGCCCGGCCACGCCTTCTCCACGGTTTCCCCAAAGCTGATTCTTGATTCCATAAATCGTGAAGAGTGTCGCGGCTGCAGCGAACAGCACTGCCACAGCCAACAAGACAACGCCTTCGGCGCCGCTCATCGTTCCACTTGTGCCAGGTTCCGGGAGGCCGAGCCCCTTCGCCCGGCGCCGTTCGATGGTCAACGCAACTGCGTAGGCAACCAAAACGTACGGAACGATGGCGGACGCGATCACGTCCCCGGCCAGGGCGACGCTGGGGGCCGAGAAAGCGTAATAGACGAATAGTCCGAGGCCAACCAGGGTGCCAATCACGCGCGTTGCCAGCGGTGGAGCTGGATTTGAAATGAACATGGACTTCGGAAAGCGCATACGCCAGGGGACGTAGGTCGTCGCGACGACCAGGACACCGAGCCAGGCCGTCAGACCGATCGCACTCAGAAGCGGACCAGGACTCATCGCGGTCGACGCTCGAGGTTCATTGCTACCCGCGATCTGCCAAAAGCCGCCAGGGACAATCTGAGCACCACCGAGACCTGAGGGAGGGTGGCGGAGAGGGAGAGATTTGAACTCTCGATGGGCTTGCACCCATAACGGTTTTCGAGACCGTCGCTTTCAACCGGGCTCAGCCACCTCTCCGGGGGGTTTGTGAGCGTACCTACGCTCGGCGGGGGGAAGATGGCGGTCCCGACCGGATTCGAACCGGCGTTCTCGGCCTTGACAGGGCCGCGTGTTTGGCCAGGCTACACCACGGGACCGACAGCGGCTAAGTCTACCAACGGCCGGTAACCAGGCCCGACTCACACGGTTTAGGCATCGTTTAGGCGGGGCGCGCCAACCCCATACCTATAATTCCAAGGGCGTGAGCGACACAGACCGGCTTGGAGGGGGGTCTCCGGACGAACTCCGGAAGCGGTTCCAGATCCTGGAACGCGTTGCAATCTTCTTCACGCTTCCCGACAACGTGCTCCACGCCCTGGCCCGCCGCCTGGCTCCGGCCTCGGCGACCAAGGGTTCGGTGATCGTCCACCAGGGCGACCCCGGCGACACCATGTTCGTCGTCGAATCGGGCCGCTGCGAGGTCTTCGTCGAGGAGTCTCCCGGTCACACGATCACCATCGCGCTGATGGGGCCCGACGACTTCTTCGGCGAGATGGCCCTGATCTCAGAGGAAACCCGCACCGCCAGCGTCCGCGCCCTCGAGGACTGCAGGCTGCTGACCCTCGACCGCAAGACGCTCTACGAGACGCTGCCCGCCGACTCAGACGCGATCATCGAGCTGACCAAGCTCGTCGAGCAGCGCAAGGACACGCTCCCCAACCTGATCGCCCGGGCGCGGATGGTCGCGCCTGAGCAGGCGGCCTCGACGGTCGCGGTGTACTCGCCCAAGGGTGGTTCCGGCCGCACCACCATCTCGGTCAACCTGGCGGCAGCACTTGGGAAGCGGTTCCCGGGCGAGGTGCTCCTGGTCGACCTTGCTCTGCCGTACAACCACGCGGCACTGATCTCGTACCTCACGCCGACGGGATGTCTCGCTGCCGCGAGCCAGGTGCCGCCGGCCAACTTCGAAGAAGCTGTGCTCGGCGCGATCCTCCACCATCCCGGCGGCATGATGCTGCTTCCAGGCGTGCTGCGCGCCGAGCAGGCCGACCTCATCACAGTCGACCTGGTCAACCGCGCGATGGGCATCCTGGTCAACGCGTTCCGCTACATCGTGTTCGACCTGGGCGTCGCATTCACGGACATCGTGATCAGCGTGCTCGACCATTCGCAGCGGGTGCTGGTACTGGTGACTCCCGAGCTCTCGTCTTTGAAGGACGTGGGCGAGCTTTTGAACATCTTCACCAACGTTCTCAACATCGTGCCGGGGCGCGTCATCCTCGCGCTCAACAACAAGGTCCCGAAGTCGGTGGTGAGCAGAGAGGACGTCGTCCGGACGCTGAAGCAGGAGCTCGCCGTCGAGATCGACTTCGACGGGACCAAGCCGGACGAAGCCGCGGTCAAGGGCGAGATCCTGGTGCTGACCGACCCCAAGAGCGCCATCTCGCGGGGCGCCGAGCAGCTGGCCCAGCTGATCGCCGGGTCGACGGCTGCCGAGGGCAAGAAAGACACCAAGAAGGGCGGATTCAAGCTCGGCCGGGGTTAACCGCTCGATTTTCCCTCCCTCGGGCTGGTAACATCCGGGGCGTGATCGAACAAGAAACTGTCGTCTCACTAACCTCCGACGCCCAGCTTCGCCTCAAGGACCTGCTCGCCAAGGAAGGCAACCCGCAGCTCGCGCTCCGCATCTTCGTCAGCGGTGGTGGATGCTCCGGGATGCAATACGGCATGGCGTTCGACGACAACCGCCGGCCCGACGACCTCGTGATCGACCAGGATGGCGTTCAGATCATCGTTGACGATTTCAGCGCTCCGTACATCCGGGGCTCACAAATCGACTACGTCGACAGCCTTATGGGCGCCGGCTTCACGGTGCAGAACCCAAACGCGGTGCACTCGTGCTCGTGCGGCACCTCGTTCGACACCGGCGAAGACGCCGGCGGGGCGAAAGCCTGCGGCTGCGGCCACTAACTCTCTAAGAACCTAACCAAGGCGCCGGTCTCCCGGCGCCTTATCTTTTTCTAGGGAAATGCTGAGATCCAGGCGGATGCGAGAGATCGTCCTGCTGACGCTCGGCGTGATCACGCCGATCGGCATCCTCGCCGTCAACGCCTCCGCGTTCGTCATGGCGCACCTCGACCAGTTCCGCATCGGCATCGCGGCTTGCGCACTGGTGAGCGGCCTCGTGCTCAACGGCCTGACCGCGTGGTGGCTGCTGAGACTGGCCAGCCGCACCGCACCGCCGCTGTACCGCGAGTACCGCTGGTGGGCGATCGGCGTCGCCGTGCTGATCGTGTTGCTCACCGCCGGTGGCGGCGGCTATCTGACCTACCTCGGCCTTCGCGACCCGAAGCACCTGCCTGACTCGCTCTCGGTAGTCGTGGCGACGTTCATGATCGTGCTCCCCTTCGCCGTCACGCTGGCGGGGCGCCGGATCGCAGGCATCGGCGGGATCATCCCGGTCGACGAACCGGCTGGCCGGGAAAAACCACGTCGATCGCCCCCATCCGGCCGGCCGCTTCGCGGCGGGCCACCTTCCCCTCAAGCGGGGAAGTAAAAAGGCCCCTCGCCGAAGCGAGGGGCCCGTGTCAGTCGAACTTAGAAGCGAGGCTTATAGCCTCGCTTACATCATGTCCGGGGACATGCCGCCCATGCCACCGCCGCCGCCGCCCCGCTTGTCCTCGGGAACCTCGGTCACCATCGCCTCGGTGGTAAGCACCATCGCGGCGATCGACGCTGCGTTCTGCAGCGCGGAACGGGTCACCTTGGCCGGGTCGACGATACCGGCTTCGAACATGTTGACGAACTTGTCGTTGAGGGCGTCGTAACCCATACCGGGCTTGCCCTTGCGAATCTCTTCGATGATGACGGAGCCCTCTTTGCCGGCGTTCAGGCAGATCTGCCTGACCGGCTCCTCGAGCGACTTGCGAACGATGTTGACACCGGTCGCCTGGTCGTCCTTGAGGCCGAGCCCGCCGTCGAGCTTCTTCTGCGCGTTCAGCAGCACGGTGCCACCGCCCGCGACGATGCCCTCTTCCACCGCGGCCTTGGTCGCGCTCAGCGCGTCCTCGATGCGGTGCTTCTTCTCTTTCTGCTCTACCTCGGTGGGCGCTCCGACCTTGATCACGGCGACGCCGCCGGCGAGCTTCGCGAGCCGCTCCTGCAGCTTCTCCTTGTCGAAGTCAGAGGTGGTCTCCTCGACCTGAGCCTTGATCGCCTTGATCCGAGCCTGGATGGCTTCCGGCTTGCCGGCGCCTTCCACGATGGTGGTGTTGTCCTTGGTGACGGTCACGCGGCGCGCGTGGCCGAGCTGCTCGATCTTGGTCTGGTCGAGCTTCAGGCCGAGGTCTTCCGAGATGACCTGGCCGCCGGTGAGGATGGACATGTCCTCGAGCATCGCCTTGCGGCGGTCACCAAAGCCTGGCGCCTTGACGGCGACGGCGGTGAACGTGCCGCGCAGCTTGTTGACGACGAGTGTGGCGAGCGCCTCGCCCTCGACGTCCTCAGCGACGATCAAAAGGGGCTTGCCGTGCTGGACCACGCGCTCCAAAACGGGGAGCAAGTCCTGGATGGCTGAGATCTTGCGGTCGGTGATGAGGATGTATGGGTCCTCGAGCACCGCTTCCATCCGCTCGGGGTTGGTGACCATGTAAGCGGCGACGTAGCCGCGGTCGAACTGCATGCCTTCGACCACTTCGAGCTCGGTGGCCATGGCCTGGTTGTCTTCGACAGTGATCACTCCGTCCTTGCCGACCTTGTCCATCGCGTCGGCGATCAGGGTTCCGATCTGCTCGTTCTGGCTCGAGATCGCCGCCACGTGTGCGACGTCCTCGTGGCCCTTGACCGGTACGGATAGCCTCTTGATCTCATCGACGATGGCCAGGACGGCCGCCTCGATGCCGAGCTTGAGCTGCATGGGGTTGGCGCCCGCGGCGACGTTGCGGAAGCCTTCGCTGATCATGGTCTGCGCCAGGATCGTCGCCGTGGTGGTGCCGTCACCGGCCACGTCGTTGGTCTTGGTCGCCACCTCACGCAGAAGCTGCGCGCCGGTGTTCTCCATGGGGTCCTTGAGCTCGATTTCGCGCACGATGGTGACACCGTCGTTGGTGACCGTCGGGGCGCCGAACTTCTTCTCGAGGACTACGTTGCGGCCCTTGGGGCCGAGCGTGATACGAACTGACGAGGCGACGATGTCAATGCCCTTCTTGAGGGCTTGCCTCGCCTCTACGTCGAATGTGACTGTCTTTGCCATATAACTCCCCTCTTACTTCTTCTTGCCGTTGGATGAGACGACGGCGAGAACGTCCTTCTCCGACACGATCAGGTACTCGATCTCGTCATGCTTGAATTCGTTTCCGGCGTACTTGGCGTAAAGCACCTTGTCGCCGACCTTGAGCTCCATTGGCACCTTGGTGCCGTTGTCCAGGATCCTTCCGGTACCGACTGCCTCGACGATGCCCTCCTGGGGCTTCTCCTTGGCGGTCTCCGGAAGCAAGATCCCGCTCTTGGTTTTTTCCTCTTTGTCGACCGGCTTGACCACGACACGGTCGCCTAACGGTCTCAGATTCATGTGCGCCCTCCTCAGCGAGCTTGTTTTTTGATTAGCACTCCCCGTACCCGAGCGCTTAGCACTCACGGGTGCTGACTGCTAATTCTAATACCCGCCTGGAGTTGAGTGTTAAACCTCGTCCGGGTCGTCTACTTCGTCCGGCTCCGGTTCAGGCTCCTGTTCGGCCTGGCGGATCAGGTCCCGGGCGGTTCCCGCCTGCTCGTCGGGGACCATCACCTGGGCGTCGGTGAAGTTGACTCCCACCCCGTAGCTGTGGTCGCCGAAGACCTCGACCCGAAGGCCGTGGGCCTGCAGGACCGCCGCGATCAGGTCGCCCTGGATCCGCTCGCCCCGAAACACGACCGCCCAGCCCTTGACTCCCATCCGGTAGCGAAGATTAGGGGGGTTTGGCGCCAAACGCACCGAATTTGTTTCGGATTAGGGATGTTTTGCGCCAACCGAACGTATTCACCAGCCAAGCGACGGGTCGACGGTTGATCCCTGAAGGCCCGAGACACGTTCGGAGTAATAACCGGCGGCGGCGATCATGGCCGCGTTGTCGGTGCACAGCTCGAGCGGCGGCATCGTCAGCCGCGCCCGGTCGCCCACCACCTCCACCGCCCGCCTGCGCAGCAGCGTGTTCGCGGCGACCCCGCCGGAGACAACCACCTCCGGATAGGGCGATTGGGAGAGGGCCGCATCCAGCTTCTCGAGCAGGGACTCGACCACAGAGTGCTCGAAGGCGGCGGCCAGGTCGGCCCGGTCCGGCCCGGTCACCGACGCTCCTAAGTCGCGGAGGCGGTACAGCAGGGCCGTCTTCAGTCCGCTGAAGCTGTACTCCAGGCCCTGGAGAGACGGCTTGGGCAGGGGCTGCCGGCGGGCGTCGCCTGTTCGGGCCAACCGATCCAGCGCGGGGCCGCCGGGGTAGCCAAGGCCGAGCATGCGCGCTGCCTTGTCGAATGCCTCGCCTGCGGCGTCGTCCCGCGTGCGGCCGATGACCTCGAACCGTCCGTGCTCGGGCATCCTGACCAGATCCGAGTGCGCGCCGCTGACGACCAGTCCCAGGAGCGGAGGCTCGAGGTCCTGCCGCGTCAGCATCGCCGCGTAGATGTGGCCCCACAGGTGATTCACCCCAGTCAGCGGGCGCGACCAGCCGGCCGCCAGGCCCTCCCCCACGCCGACGCCGACAAGGAGGCAGCCGGCCAGGCCGGGACCGCGGGTGACCGCGATCAGGTCCACGTCGGCAGGCTTGGCTCCAGCCCGCTCCAGAGCGAGGTCGAGAAGGTGCGGCAGCCGCTCCAGGTGGTCGCGCGCCGCAAGCTCCGGGACGACGCCACCGAACTCTTTGTGCAGGTCGACCTGGGAGTGGATGACGTTGGCAAGGATTCGCCGGCCGTCATCCACCACCGCGACGGATGTCTCGTCGCAGCTGGTTTCTATGCCGAGAGTCAGGGCCAGATTCCACCTCCCCATCCGGCGCGCGCCCCACCGGCGCTTCGCGCCACCTCCCCATAAATGGGGAGGCGCCACCTTCCCCACAAGTGGGGAAGCAGACTGTTAGAAATTATCAGTCGCCTTTGGTGATCAGGTCGCGGCGGAGGCCGCGGACGTCCGCGTCGATCCGCTCCAGGTTCAGCTCATACGCACGGCGGAAGCGCGGCGAGTGGATGGAGTCCGACCACATCACAATCGCGTCCTCGCCGTTGTCGGTGTAGTAGCCCTTGCGCCGGCCGATGACCTTGAAGCTGAAGCCTTCGTACATGCGCATCGCGTTCTCGTTGCTCGTACGCACCTCGAGCGTGACCCACTTCGCGCCCATGTCGTAGGCCGCCTGCACGAGACCCGCGAAGAGGACGCGGCCGTAACCCCTGTGTTGAAGGTCCTGACGGACGCCGATCGTGGTCACGTGAGCCTCGTCGTACATGCGCCACATGCCGCCGTATCCGATGATCGTCGGGTCGAGGTCCGGCGCTTTGAATCCGGCCGGGCGTTCGACGAGTCCTTCCTGGCGCAGCACGACGTAGTGCGCGCTCGACCGCGAGGCCAGCTCGCGGTAGTAGGCGTTCCGCGGCCATGGCGTCGCGAAGATCTCGCGTTCGATCTCCTGGACCGTTGCCACGTCGGCTTCACGCATCACTTCGATCGCCAGCTGCTGGCGGATTTGAACCATCACGCGCGAGGTGCAGAAAAGGACTGCATGTACTTGAGCCTGAGACTACCATAGGGAACTTCGTCCGCCGACTCGAGCACATGGGCGGCGGCGGAGGCGAAGGATCGCAGCTCCGATTCCGGCTTGAAACGAAAGCCTGCGGCGCTCAGCGCCTCCACCGTCGCGGGTCGCAACCAGCCGACCACCGGAAGGTCTTGCGGGATGTTCTTAGGCAGCTCGCCCGGCTCGGCAAGCCCCTCCTCCCCGCCCGGAGTCAGGAAGTAGACCCGTCCCCTTCCCGCCTCGGCGACCGCGAGCGCCGGCTCTTCGCTCCGGGCTGACTGGAGGCCCAGGGTGGCTAGCGGGACTATCGGAATCCGAAGGCCCATCGCCAGACCAAGACCGAAGGACACGCCAGTGCGAAGGCCGGTGAAGGAGCCCGGTCCGGTCGCCACTGCAACCGCAGTCAGCGCTTCGTCCCCGGCGAGGTCGCGGAAAGCCGCCGGGAGGTCGAATGTCCGACCAGAGGGGTACATGGCCTCGCGCACCGGTCTACGCGATGCATCGAGCAAGGCGAGCGCGGACATCGCTGATGAGGTGTCGATGACGAGAATCACCGACTCAAGTCGCGCTTGACCCGGATCACTCGACGATCTCCTTCCAGGTGTTCGAGGTGCACCAACGCAGCCTTGGGCGCATCGAGCCGCTCGCCCCACTCGACCACTGCGGCGCCCTGGTCGAGCAGCTCGTCCAGGCCGAGGTCCGCGAGCTCGGAGGTCGTCTCGATTCGGTACAGGTCGATGTGGGCCAGCTGCACTCGCCCCGCGTACATGCGAACGAGCTGGAAGGTTGGGCTCGCGACCGGCGCGGACGAACCGATACCGCGAGCCACGCCGCGGACGAATGTCGTCTTACCTGCTCCGAGCTCGCCGGTCAGGAGCACCAGGTCACCCGTTCGCAAGCGCTTGCCAAAGAGCTCGCCGAAGGCCTCGGTCTCCGCGGGCGACTTCGTGACGTGGTCAGGCAAAGTGGTCGTAGCCGCTCAGCTGCAGCTTCACTGGCTTTCGGTCGGCACCCATCACCACCACAGCGGGGCCTTTGGTGAGGACGCCAAGCGTGCGCAAGCCTGCGCTGCGGATGAGATCTTCGGGGCCGACGCACACGAGCTCCACCTCCTCCCCACTCGTCAGCGCGTCCTCCAGAGTCGCGCCTTCTGCAATGGGGACATCGGCCGCTTGAAGGGTGCATCCGGCCCCAGAGAAGGCGGCGAATTTCTGCATCTCTCGCACGAGCCCGTCGGAGATGTCGCCACAGCAGAGACCGGCTGCATTCAGGCGACGGCCCTCATCCAGCCTCGGCAAAAGGCGTAGAGGACTCCGCTCACGAAGTGCGAGCGCAGCCGCTCCCAGCGGGCCGGAAACGGCAACCGCCCATCCCGGCTTCGCTTCGCTTCTGGCCAGCGGCCGCCGATCGGTGCGCCCGACGACGGTGATGGAAAGCACCGCCGGCCCGTCGATGAGGCTCATGTCGCCGCCGGCGATGAGCGTCTTCGTCGTTTGCGCGATGGCCGCCATGCCGTCGTACAGCCCGATGAGGTTCTCGACCATCCAGGTGTTCGGGATCGCGATCGAGGTCAGCGCCCACATGGGCGTCGCGCCCTTGGCCGCGAGGTCGCCGAGCGCAAGGGCGAGCGAGCGCCAGCCCGCATCCTGAGCGCTCATCCAGCCGAGGTCAAAGTGGATGCCTTCGACGAACATGTCGGAGCTGGCGACCGTGAAGCCGCCCGATTCCGCTATCACGGCAGCGTCGTCGGCCCCGGCAGGCACCTCGATCGCTTTGGCCTGTGCCAGATATGGCTTGATCTTTTCGAGCAGGCCGAACTCTCCTAAGCCTTCTACCTTCATCTATTCAGTCAGCATCGCACGCAGGCGCCGCGTGGCCTGCTCGGGGTCGGACGCTTCAGCGACCGCGCGGATGACGCACGCGCGCCGCAATCCCGCCGCGGTCAGCTGCCCGACGTTCCATTCGTCGATGCCACCGATCGCAAAGACGGGCACCTTGGAGGTGGCCATGGCGGTGATCGCCGCCACACCTGCGGGTCCGATGACCTGTTTTTCGCTCTTGATCGGGGTCGCAAATGCTGGGCCGCTCCCGAGGTAGTCCGCCCCTTCCACGATCGCTGCTCGCCCTGTCTCGGGTGTGGACGCCGACGCGCCGATCAACAGCCGGTCGCCGGTGACGCGGAGCGCCGACGCGATGCCCAGGTCATCCGGCCCCAGGTGAACCCCGTCGGCCTTGCTCAGCATTGCGATGTCGACGTGGTCGTTGACGACGAACAGCACACCCGATCCAGCCGTGATTTCGCGAACGCGGCGCGCCAGTGCTAGCAGCTCGCCTCGAGCAAGTCCTTTGTGTCGAAGCTGCAGGACGTCCGCTCCTCCGCGCACGGCTGCCTCGGCCAGCTCGATGACACGGTCCGGAGGCGCGTCGGGTGTGATGACGTAAAGGTGAGCGGCGAGGAGCCGCTTTAGGAGAGGATCTGGCGAAGCTTTTCGCGGAAAGCCACAGGCGCTGCGTCGCATTCGCACGAATGCTTGACCAGCCGCTTGAGGTGAGCCTGGAACTCGTAGTGGTCGGTGCAGTCCGGGCATGCTTCGAGGTGGAGCTGCATCTCGAGGATTTCCGTCGAGTTCAGCTCGCGGTCGACAAAACGATCGAGCTTGTCCGAGCACTCACTACATTTCATGTCTGCACCTGCTGTCCGCCGTTGGCGCGGACGATACCGGATTCCAGCGCATAGTCATAGAGGGATTTTTGGAGCTGCTGGCGCGCCCGGTGCAGGCGGGACATGACTGTCCCTATCGGCACCCCGAGCGCCGTGGCGGCGTCCTTGTAGGAGAACCCTTCGACGTCGACCAGGAGGACGACCTCGCGGTGCAGCGGGGGAAGCTTCTCGACCGCGGTCACGACCTCGGAGGCGGCCAGCTTGTCGAGCACGTCGGCCTCGGGCCGAGCCCCCTCGTCGCGCAGCTTCTCGTAGAGCACGAACTCGCCGACGTCGTCGAGGCTCACGTCCTCTTTCCGGGAGCCCTTGAAGCGGTCCCAGAAGAGATTGCGCATGATCGCGAAGAGCCAGGCCTTCATGTTCGTGCCCTGCTGGTAGCTGTGCTGGTAGCGGAGGGCGCGCAAGTAGGCCTCCTGGACGAGGTCCTGGGCCTGGTCCGGATCCCGGGTGAGCCGTAAGGCGCCCCGATACAAAGTGTCGAGATGCGTCAATGCCTCCTCAGCGAAGGCAGTCCGGGCTGGGCTTTCCGCCATTAATACAGCCAGTTTAGATTCACCTGCCTTGTGCCATCTGGAACGGCAGTGGGGTGGCCGCTATTCCGAGTACCGGCGCTCCACCCTAGGGCCGATCGAGGTCAGGACCTCGTAGGAGATGGTGCCAGACCACTTCCCGACCTCTTCGGCGGTGATCCTCTCGTCGCCATCAGCCCCGATGAGGGTCGCGACGTCGCCGGCCTGGACTTCGGGAACGTCGGTGACGTCGAGCGTGATGGCGTCCATGCTGACCACGCCGATCAGGGGCGCGCGCCGGCCTCGCACCAGGACGTCGCCTCGGTTGGAACGGGCCCGGTGGACGCCGTCCGCGTACCCGATGGCCACCGTCGCGACCAGCCTCTTCTCAGGGGCTTTCCAGGTCGCGCCATAGCCCACGGTCGCCCCCGGCTCGACGGTTTTGACGTGCGTCACGACCGAGCGCAGGCTGAGCGCCGGCTGCGTACCAGGCCACTCGCAGCCGTAGATGCCAATGCCACACCTGACCGCGTCGAGAGCAAACTCCGGATGGCGCAGCGCGCCGACCGAGTTGCACGCGTGGCGCATTCCGGGATCGACGTCGAACGCGTCGATTGCCGCTGTGAAGCGCTCGAACTGGGCTTTCGTCATGGCGTCATCCGAGTCGGAGCTGGCGAAGTGCGTCCAGGTGCCGGCCAGGCGCAGTCCCTGCGCTTCGTCGATGAACCTGGCGAATCCCGGTGCGTCCTCGGGCGGGCAGCCGAAGCGCCCCATTCCGGTGTCGATCTTCAGGTGCACCGGCACCGCCTCATCTGATTCGCCTAGCGCGGACGCGAGCTCGCGGCTCGAGACGGCGATGCTCCAGCCGCCGGAGGCCGCCGCGTGTGCCTGGGCCGGCGTCAGGCCGCCCATTACCAGCACGTCCTGCGCGCTGATCAAGCCGTCGAGGGCATGGGCCTCTTCCAGGGTGGCCACGGCAAGTCCCGTAGCGCCGCCCTCGAGCGCGGCCTTCGCCACTGGAACGTCGCCGTGGCCGTAGCCGCCCGCCTTGACGACCGCCAGAAGCCGGGACCCTTTCGGCAGGTGCGCCAGGATGCGGTCGCAGTTGGCGCGCACGGCGCCGAGGTCGACGTCTGCCCACCGCAAAGAGGTGGTCAGAGACCGCCCTGCCGGAGCACGTTCATCACGATCGGGATCTCGAGCAGCAGGTCTCCGGCCAAAAGACCGGACTCGCCCAGGCGCTGCGAGATCCGCCGGCCGGCCGAGGCGTGGATGTACACACCGGTGACCGCGGCCGAGAAGGGATCGGAGCCCTGTGCGATGAGCCCGCCGATGATGCCGGCGAGCACGTCGCCCGTGCCGCCAGTCGCGAGAGCAGGGACCTCGTGAGGGTCCTCGCTGATGCGGCCGTCGGGGTGCGCGATCACTGTGTGGGCCCCTTTGAGGACGATGACCGCGCCCCATTCTTTCGCCGCCTTGCGCGCGGCCGCGGTGCGGTCGGCGGCGATGGCCTCGATGGTCTTGCCGGTCAGGCGCGCCAGCTCGCCCGGATGCGGCGTCAGGACGCGGTTTTTGCCCAACTTGCCTTTTGATCGCGGCGACTCTGCCAGCGCGTTGAGGCCGTCGGCGTCGATCACCAGGGGGCAGGCGGCATGCAGCGCGAGGTCCAGCACCAGGCGCCAGGTGGAGCTGTCCCGGCCGAGCCCAGGGCCGACCACGCCTACCTCGGCGCTCGAGAGCTGCCGCAGGATCGAGTCGTAGGCCGCGTGGCCGACGGCGCCGGGCGCCACCTCGGCCAAGGGAGTCGCCATGACCTCGGTGACCTTGGTGGCGAGGATCGGATAGATGGTCTGGGCGACCAGCAGCCTCACGAGGCCTGCGCCTGTCCGGGCCGCCGCGGTGGAGGCAAGGTAGGCGGCGCCGGTGAAGCCGAGGCTGCCCGCCAGCACTATCGCCGTGCCGAAGGTGCCCTTGTGGGCGTCGCGAGGCCGTTCGGGCAGGAGGACGGCGTCAGGGGCCGGGAGGAGGTCGTCGACCACGTCCGGCATCTCCAGGTGGGCCGTGGCGACCGCGAGCTTGCTGTGGTGGGTGATGCTCACCTCGACCCGGGCGTTCTTGTGGTCGCCCAGGAGGCGCACTCGCGGGGCGCCCCTGGGTCCCGGGAGGACCTCGATCCGCCGGCGAGGGAAGCAGATGCCGGTGCCGTCGAAGCACTTGATCACCGCTTCCTTGGCCGCCCACCGGCCCGCGAGGCGCTCGGCGTTGCCGGCGCAGTAGGCCTGCTCGGCGGGGGTGTAGACCTTGCTCAGGAAGCCGGGGCCTGAGCGGCTCACCGCGAGGGCGATCCGATCTACGGACACCGCGTCAACCCCGATGCGCTGCATGGACTCCATTGTGCGGTTAGTAGACATTCCACCTCCCCCACCCGGTCGCCGCGAGCGGCGACCGACCTCCCCACAAGGTGGGGAGGTGAATTTGACTCCCCTACCTCACCCGGTCCTCCCCACAAGGCGGGGAGGTGAATTTGACTCCCCTACCTCACCCGGTCCTCCCCACAAGGCGGGGAGGTGAATTTGACTCTCCTACCCCACCCCACAAGGTGGGGAGGTGAATTTGACTTCCCTACTCGACTGTTACGGATTTCGCGAGGTTGCGGGGTTGGTCCACGTCCTGGCCCAGTTTTACGGCCACGTAGTACGCGAAGAGCTGCAGCATCACCGTGTTGAGGATGGCTGACATCGACTCCTCGACCTCCGGCATCTCGAACACGTCGGTGGCGACGCCATCGAGCGAGTGGTCTCCCTTCGTCACCAGAGCGAGGACCGGCGTGTCTCGGGCGACGATCTCGTGGACGTTGCTGACCATCTTGTCCTTCGTCGAGCTAGCGGTGCAGATCGCGATCACCGGGAAGTCTTTATGAAGCAGGGCGATAGGGCCGTGCTTCAGCTCGCCGCCTGTCACGCCCTCGGCGTGCAGGTACGAGATCTCCTTCAACTTCAACGCGCCCTCCAGCGCGACGGGATAGCTAAGGCCGCGACCGAAGTACATGAAGTTGTTGAACTTGCTGTACTTCTTCGCGAGCTTCTCGATCTCCTTTTCCCGCTCGACCAGCTCACGGACCTGGTCCGGAAGGGCCCTCAAGGCTTCGACCAGCTCGTGCCTGCGCTCGAGCGAGACGCGCCCGTTGACAGTCGCCAGGCGAAGGGCCAGGAGGCTGAGGCTGACCATGTGTGCGGCGAGAGTCTTGGTCGACGCAACGCCGATCTCCGGGCCTGAGTGAAGGTAGATGGCGCCATCCGCGTCGCGTGCGGCAGAGCTCGCGAACACATTCGTAACTGCCACCGTCGTCGCGCCGTGCTCCTTGGCCCGGTGCATGGCGACCATGGTGTCCGCGGTCTCCCCCGACTGTGTCAGCACGACGGCCAGCGTCTTCTTTCCGAAAGTCGGGCGCCGGTAGCGAAACTCAGATGCATCCTGCGAGCGGGCCTGGATGCCGGCCCAGTCTTCGATCAGATACTCGCCCACCATCGCCGCGTGTCGCGAGGTCCCCATGCCAAGCAGCAGGACCTCGTCGAATTCGCGCATCGTCTCGTCGCTGAGGTCGAACTCTCGGAAGGACACTATGCCGTCGTCGGTGAGCCGCCCACGCATCGCGTTGGCGACTGCCTCTGACGTCTCGTGTATCTCCTTGAGCATGAAGTGCTTGAAGCCGCCCTTCTGCGCCTGCGTCACATCCCAGTCGACCTGGATGAGCTTCGGCTTGACCGTCATTCCGTCCAGGGTTGAGACCTCGGCGCCGAGAGGGGTGATCGCCGCGACCTCCCCCTCACCGAGAACGAGCACGCGCTTGGTGTAGGGGATGATCGCCGTGATGTCGGACGCGATGTAGAACTCCTTGTCGCCGAGGCCCACGACGAGCGGCGCGTTGAGGCGCGCGCCGATCAGGAGCTCGGGGTCGTCTGTGGAGAACATCGCCAGGGCGTACGCGCCATGGATGCGCTTGAGTGCAGCACGGACCGCGGCGAGGAAGTCGCCCTTGTAGTAGGACTCGATCAGGTGCGGCACCACCTCGGTGTCGGTCTCTGAGGTGAACTCGTGGCCCTTCGCCTCCAGCTCAGCCTTCAGCTCGGCGAAGTTCTCGATGATGCCGTTGTGGACGACGAAGATCTTTCCGTGGCAGTCGGTGTGCGGGTGGGCGTTGATGTAGGTCGGCTTGCCGTGGGTGGCCCAGCGGGTGTGGCCGATCCCCATCGTGCCCGTCGGCATGTTGCCGTTGAGCTTCTCGATCAGGGTGTCGACCTTCTTCTCTGACTTGGTCACGCTCGTCCGGGTCGCCTCGCCGGGCTTCGCCAGCTCCAGGACGGCCACGCCGGCCGAGTCGTAGCCGCGGTACTCGAGCCTCTTGAGGCTCTCCATCAAGATCGGGGTGGCTTCGCGATCGCCCAGGTAGCCGATGATTCCGCACATTTCTTTACTAGAACTCCTGGAAGGGGGATTTCACTCCGGGATGCTTGGACGAGTGCTGCGTTGAACGGCTGGGTCGGGGCGCAGGTTACACCCCAGGGAGCCCCCTAGGGCGGGGGTGAAGCTGCAGGATTGGGCGAGATCGTATAGGTCACCCTGGCCACCGCCACCGAGCCGGTGACGCCGTTTTGATACGGGACCGGGATCTGGAATGTCCTGTTCGAGGTGGCGCCGCCCAGATCGACCGCCGGCAGGGTGATCATCGTGATCGTGGTGAGCGTGTCAGGAGGGCCGCTGATGACCACGGTGACGGGGTCTATCTTGACGTCGGTGATCCGGTAGCCGGGCGCCGGACCACGGGTGGGCTGGGCATCGACCAGGACCACCTGGCGGCTGGATGTCCCTGGCTTGGCTTCGACGCGGACCTGCACCGTGCTGGGGTCGAGGCTGACTGCGGGGACGGTGTTCTTGGTCACGTCGAGGGGCTGGCCATTTTGAAAGAGCAGCACGGCAAGGGCCGGCACGATCTGGAGGTCTTGCGACACAGGGTTGGTGAAGTCGGCATAGGCGAGCAGGTTCGTCTCCCACGAGGCAGGGCCGCTGAAGACGACCTTGCATGGTGCGTTGGGACACTGCGCCTCTTTCTTCGTCCACGCCCACCCGGGCACCGGGCGCGCAGTGAGGCGCACGTCAACGGCAAGCGAAACGGCTTTGAGAGTGTCAATGTTGAGCACATAGGGCACGACCGGCTTCTCGACATCGACACCTTTGAGCCGGGTGCTGACGATCAGGTTGACGGGAACGTTGGGTCCGGGCGAAACCTTGCCCAGGTCGAACGAAGCTGAGATGTTGCCGGGGTTGACCGTGGTGAGCGCGTCGGCCAGGCCCCTGACGGTCACGTTAGCCTTGGTCGGAGCATCGATGACGATGATGTCTGGGCTGTTTATGTAGGAGATCGTCACATCCCTCACCACTTTCTGTGTGGGTGGGTTCTGCGAAAACGCGACCGCACCGAGCATCAAGACGGCCAGACCCAGAGCGAGGAGCTTGAGGCGCCAGTCTTCGGTGATCAGGCTCAGATTCACTTGCGGAACCTCAAGAAGCCGTTGCCGTTGCGGGGCGCCGGCACCTTGACGCTGACGCGGCGCCGCAGTCCATCCCCATCCAGGTTGCGTGTGATCTTTCCCTCTTCAATGACCGAAATGTTTCCTGTCTCCTCCGAGACTACGAGGACCAACGCGTCGGATGCCAGCGACAGGCCAAGCGCCGCGCGATGGCGCGTGCCCAGCCGTTCCCGGATGACACCCTCCTCCGGCAGCGGCAGAAGACAGCCCGCGGCGATGATCCGGTTGCCGCGAACGATGACCGCGCCGTCGTGCAGCGGCGAGTTGGGATAGAAGATGGACTGAAGCATCTCGGCGGAAATCTCGCCATTGATGCGCACCCCGGTCGTGGCGTAGTCCTCAAGTCCCACGTCGCGCTCGAACGCGATCAGGGCGCCAGTCTTCTTGATGCTCAGACGCTCCGCCGCCCGGATCGCCTCGGAGATCGCCTGGTTGTACAGGCGGGGGTTGTATCCCGAAAGGGGACGGCCGATGTGACCGATTCTGCCGAGCTGGTCCAGCACGCGGCGCAGCTCGGGCTGGAACATGACGATGATCGCGATGATGATGAAGGCGGTGGCGTTCTTGAAGAGCCACGAAAGAAGGACGAGGTTGAACTGCGTGGCGATGACTCCGATGACCGCCAGCAGAATGAGGCCGACGACGATCTGGGTGCCCTGAGTCCCACGCAGCAGGCGCAGCAGCAGATATAGCACCACAGCGACCACCGCGACGTCGAAGACCTCGACCACGCCGAGGTGGCGGATGACGTCGCCCATCTGCTGGAAGAACTGAATCATGCCTCTGTCCCGAACAAGGAAGCCATCAGCGCCATCTGCGCGTAGAGGCGGTTGCCCGCCTGGTCGAACACGACCGAGCGAGGGCCGTCGATGACCTCATCGGTCACCTCTTCGCCGCGGTGCGCCGGGAGGCAGTGCATGAAAATCGCGCCGGGCGCGGCGTCCATCACGGCCTGGTTGACCTGGTACTCCGCAAAAGCCTTCCGCCTGCCATCTCGTTCGCTCTCTTGTCCCATGGATGCCCAAACGTCGGTGTAAATCGCAGTCGCGCCGTCAAGCTTCGTGAGGTCGCTGGAGAGCGTCACCCGGAGCGGCGTGGAAGAGATGCTACGCGCGCGCTCGAGCACGCGAGCTTGGGGCTGATAGGCGGACGGCGAGACGATGGTGAGGGCGAATCCGGTCAGGGCCGAGGCTTCGATGAGCGAGGTCGTCACATTGTTGCCGTCGCCGACGTAGACCACATGCTGCTTCGGCAGCTCACCCCGTACCTCCTCGAGGGTGAGCAGGTCGGCGAGGACCTGGCAGGGGTGCGAGCGGTCGGTGAGACCGTTGATCACAGGCTTCTCGGACGAGGCTGCCAGCTGCAGCATGTCGTCGTGGCTGCGGAGCCGCGCGACGACGCCGTCCACGTAGCGATCCAGCACCCGGGCGGCGTCGGCGATGGTCTCCCTGACGCCGAGCTGGACGTCCTGCTCGGACAGGGTGGTGGTGGTGCCGCCAAGCCTTGCGATCCCCACCTCGAACGAGACGCGCGTGCGATGGGAGGGTTTCTGGAAGAGCATGGCGACGTGCCTGCCTTCGAGCGGGCGGCCTGACCACTGGCCCTTCTTGATCGCATGGGCAAGGTCGAGCACGTGGCGCAGCTCCTCGCGGTCGAGGTCAGCGATGTCGAGGAAGTCACGGCCTTTCAGAGCTTTCACCGCAGCGATCATGATCGCTGAGACGGCGCTAAAGGGCGGCTAAAGGCGCGGTTCGATCAGCTCACCGGCGACGACCGGCGAGACGGCCAGGTCGCGCGCGGAATCGAACTCGGGCAGGCGGGCCCTGAGCTTCGAATCGTCCCGCAGGCGGAGTATCAAGTCCCGGCAGGCGGAAGGCTCCAGGCCGAACTGGGCGGGCTTGAAGCGGAGAGGCGACTCGTTCTTGAAGTTGATCGTCAAGCGATCTGTCAGCCGCACGTTCGGCCACGAATTGGGCTGCGACAGCGTCACGGTTTCCATCGCCCCCCACACCACGCCCATCTCGTGCTTCCCCTGGATCACCACCAGGCGGTCACGGAAGAACCCGAGCCTGCCCGGCGGCCACATCCTGAGCTTCCAGCCGGCCCAGGCCGCAGAGACCAGGCCGCCCATGGACCCGACGGCAAGCGCGATGGCGGCGACCCAGCCCGTCGGGAGGGTCATGGCGATCGCGGCCAAGGCGCCAAAGGCAAGCGCGAAGGCAAGGCCGGCAGCCCCAAGCGTCACGATCGACCGGCGTGACCTCACATAGATCAAGCGCGCCCCACCACCGAGTAGTGTATTCCCGGGCCGTGGACGTGGTCGCCGGGCCCGCGTCCAAATTACGTGGAGAGTGGGTGGGTATGAGTGTGATCGCGGAACGGGAATCCATTGACGCTGCCGTTTCCGGCAAGACGGTCTGCACCCTGTTCGCGGAGGCCGTCTCCAAGTGGGGCGACAAGGAAGCGCTGCACTGGAAAGAGGACGGGGAATGGCGAACGCTGACCTGGAAGGGCTACCGGGACGAGGTGGCCGCAGTCACGCTCGCTCTGCGCTCACTTGGCTTCGGGCCGGGACAGTTCGGATTGATCATGGCGCGCAACGTGCCGGAGCACATGATCGCCGACCTGGGCATCGTGCACGCCGGTGGAGCGGCGATCAGCGTCTACAACAGCCTCGCGCCCGAGCAGGTCGAGTACGTCGCGAATCATTCCGAGGCGACTGTCGCGTTCGTCGAGGACGAGGGCTTTCTCACGAAGTTCCTCGCCATTCGACCCAACACTCCGCACCTGAAGCACCTGGTGCTGATCCGGGGTTCGGCGCCCGACGGCGTCCTGAAGTGGGATTCACTCGTGGCCAAGGGTCGGGAGCTACACGCGAAGTCACCCGCTGATTTCCAGGCTCTGTCGAAGGCCGTCGGTCCCGAGGACCCGATCAGCCTGATCTACACGTCGGGTACTACTGGCCCCCCGAAAGGCGTGATGTATTCGCACAACAACGTCGTGTGGACGCTCGAATCGCAGACGCGGTCTTGGCACCAGTCGGCGATGCCGATCGGCAATGACACGCTGATCAGCTACCTCCCGCTCGCGCACGTGGCCGAACGGTTCAGCTCCCAGTGGCACGGCATGTTCAACGGCCACGACGTCTGGCTGTGCCCAGACCCCTCTCTGCTGCTGCCCTACCTGCTGGAGGCTCACCCGACAGTCTTTCTCGGCGTGCCAAGGGTGTGGGAGAAGTTGATGGCCGGCATCCAGTCAGGGCTGGCGGCTGAGCCAGACGAGACAAAGCGCCAGATGGCGCAGGGTGCGCTGTCGGCGGCGATCACCGCCTACCGGCTGCGGCGGGACGGCAAGCCGGTGCCGGACGAGCTCGCAGCGGGAGTCGAGAGGGCGCAGCCGCTGTTCATGCTGCTGCGCTCGAAGGTCGGCCTGGACAGGGTCCGGCTCGCGGTCACGTCAACGGCCCCGCTCCGACCCGAGGTGCACGAGTTCTGGGGCGCGCTCGGGATGCCGATCTTCGAGGTCTGGGGAATGAGTGAGCTGACCGGCCCGGCGACGCAGGTCCCGCCGAACGATTACCAGGCACCGTCCATCGGCAAGGCGATCGCCGGAGTCGAGGTGCGCCTTGCCGAAGATGGAGAGCTCCTGGTGCGTGGCGGCAACGTCATGGTCGGGTACTACCGCGACCCGGAGAAGACCGCCGAGACTATCGACTCCGACGGCTGGGTGCACAGCGGCGACATCGCGGTGCTCGAGCCGAACGGCCACTTCCGGATCGTCGACCGCAAGAAGGAGCTCATCATCACCTCGGCCGGCAAGAACATCTCGCCCGCCAACCTCGAGGCACTGGCCAAATCCAGCCCGATCATCGGCCAGGCGGTGGCGATCGGTGACGGGCTGAAGTTCATCTCCGTGCTCCTGGTGCTGGATCCCCAAGTCGCGCCGATGTGGGCCAAGGCACATGGGATGCCGGCAGCTTCGATGGCTGAGCTGGCCGAGCACCCGCAGGTGGTCGACGAGGTGAGGCGCGCGCTGACGCTTGCCAATACGCACCTTTCGCGGGTTGAGCAGTTCAAGCGGTTCACCATCCTCCCCGGCGAGTGGACGCCCGAGTCGGAGGAGCTGACCCCGACGATGAAGCTCAAGCGCCGCGTGATCCACAGCAAGTACAAGGCGCAGATCGACGCGATGTACGGCGATTCGCCAGGCGGGCATTCGGTGGACCCGGCGCGCGAGACGGCTGAGTAGCAAGTCCTTCCGCCCAAGCACCGTTGGCGGGTGGTCTCATGCGGTGGTGGCACGGTCGGTGCCAGACGTGTCGAATCGGCGAGTTCAAAGGCGCGTTTGGTGCCAGACGTGTCGAATCCAGCGCATCCAGGCCGGTTTGTGCCGGCCAGGCGGGCCTTTCCCGCCATTGCGCCAACGACTAAACCCAGGCGAGACCCAACACCCTCTTCATTGCACTGTCCTTTCTTTTCCGCTCTGCTCATTGGCGCCCTTGGTTCGTGATCTCACGAGGCGTTGCGTTGACCCATTGAGCCGACCCGCCTAACGGGCGGAATTGTCAGGCATTTCGCACGACTGAATACAGGGCGACGTCTCGCCATTCGCCCGCCCTGTACTGAGCTCCTCTCAGCACTCCATCCCTGCTGAACCCAGCCTTCTCCAGGGCGCGCTGCTCGGCGACATTCTCAACGTCCGTGGACGCTTCGATGCGGTTCGCGGAAGTTGTCGCAAACAGATATTGCGCGAGAAGCCGTTGAGCTTGAGTCCCGAACCCCCGCCCCCTCGCCTCCGGAATAAGCGCGATACCGATGTTCCACGCTGAAGACTCAGGGTTTGGGCCGTGGTGCACCAGATGCCAAGAAACTGTGCCGAGCGGCTTGTCATCCACGACGCTCTCAACGATTAACGTTCCCCCGAACTCACCAATGAGGCCGTTCTTCTTGATCGCGTCTTCTAACGGCGACCGGGCCGTCAACCCGAAGTCGTTGAATTTGCCGGTGTAAAACGTCGACGACTGCCAGAGCGTGAGCAACTTCACGTCTATCAACGTCGCCGGCCGCAAACGGACCGCATCCGCTTTCGACGAGCTCCCGACACCGCTCAAAACGGACAAATCGTAGGACGCACCGCTGCCGCCGACAGAGTTTTCGGACTAGCCCCTGGTTGAGGTCCTCGCCGGCGGTTTGAACCCCATCACCGCCTCGGTGAAAAGGCGCGTCGCGAGCCTCGTTTTGGGCTCGCCCGTCCGCGACGCGAGCTTGGTGAGCTGATCGACGACTCGAGGTTCGACATTGAGCCTGTAGAGCTGCTTGACCACCGGCGCTTCCTTCTTCATTGGTGACTCCTTAATGGGTGCTGGTTTGGCGATGCCTCAGTTTCAGGCGAGCAGCGGCCGGCGCCAACCCAGGTTGTAAAGGACAATCTCGGCGAGTTGAAAATGGACGCGCGCTGGCACCACGGCCAGACCCTGGCCGCGGGGCAAGTGGTGGAGTTCAAGGTGTGGGCGGAGCTGGAGCGCCAGTCGATGGGCGGCCTGCACATGTTCTTGCCGCTCAGGGACCTGGGGATCGATGGCGTGGTGCACCGATTGGCCGATGGTGCGTATCTGCCGGTGCAGGCGAAGGGGCGGACGTCCCTCACTGAGCAGGGCCAGGTGCACATCACCGTAACGGCGAGCAGCCTCATTGACGACGACGCGTTGATCGTGGCCACGCTCGTGGATGGAGAGCAGCTGGGTCGCTTCGTCCTGGTCGTTGACGAGCGGACCTTCCGCACTCTCGCCGCGCATGACGTGGTCGATGGAAAGGAATACCTGACCGCGGCGTTCCAGCTGCACGAAGGCGGCAGGACGCGATGGGCACCGTACATGGTCGCTCGCGAGCGATTGGCGGAGCGGTTCGGCGCGCTGGCCTTAGGTGAGGCCCAGCCAATTGAGGATTGGCTCGACCTGAGGGTCGATCGCGGGCGCGTCGGTTTCCTGGGCGAGAGCGAGGCCATCCGGCGCCTGGCAGAGGCCGAGCTGCTCAATCTCTTCAGGCCCTTTCCAGACCTCGAGACCGTGGAGCTTCTTGCCCGGCACGTCACGTCGCATCGATTTCTCGGGCTGCAGCTGAAGACGGTGGGGTGGGACCGGGGCCACCTCGAAAACAAGGTCTACGTACGACGGTCGAGCTTCCGGCCGGCGCCCTCGACCTACATCTGCGTGATGGGATGGAACCGCGATGCGAGGCGGTTCGAAGATGACTGCCTGCTCATACCCAGTGAGGAGCTGACGAGCGTGGCGCGGGTCGAAGACGAATGGATCGTGCTGGAAGTGCAGCCCGGAAGCGCAAAGCACCGGCGGCTGGATCGCTTTCGAGTGTCGCTGCTGTCGCTCGGCAGCAGCGTGGAGTCGATGCTGGCCTAAGCCAGCTTCGCGCCCAGGCGGTCGATGCTCTCCGGCTTCACGCCTGAGGCCTCGAGATAGGCGGGCACTCCTCCCCACTTCCTGGTCAGGTGCTCGAGCACGCCAAGGATTCGGTCCGGCGGGCAGTGGAACTCTTCGCGCATCTCGCCGCGACGCTCCGGCAAGGCGGCTGCGATCCACTCCTGATAGCTAACTGCCAGCTGCGCGTCGGTCTCCGCGAAGTCGCTTGCTATCGCGTCGTCGGGCACGCCGGCGAGGGAGAGCAGCATCGCGGCCACCAGGCCGGTGCGATCCTTGCCAGCGAAGCAGTGGAAGACCGTTCCGCCCTCGGCTTCGGCCACCGCCTCGAAGATGGCGCGAAACGCTTCCGGCCGGCCGTCGAGCATCATCAGGTACCGCTCGAACATCCCCGACGCCGCGCCCAGCTCGACCATCATCGAGTCGTCGATCAGCGGGCGATGACGGTAGAGGGCCCCGCCGCCGCCGGCGAATGCGTTCGGCACTCTCGCCACCTCGCTAATCGTCCGCAGGTCGATGACCGTCGTCACGCCGTAGGCGATCAGCGCTTCGCGTCCGGCGGGAGTCAGGTGCGCGATGTTGTCCGAGCGCACCAGGACGCCCATTCGGGTGGTGCCGCCCGCCCGCGGGAGACCTCCGAGGTCGCGCGTGTTCCGGCAGTCGGGCCAGTCGAGTCGGCGCGCGGCTATTGCCAATTCCATCTCCCCATCCGGCGCGAGGGGAAGCACTCAATCCCGGCTCCCCTCCGCCCGGCTTCGCCGGGCACCTCCCCACAAGTGGGGAGGCTAGGCGCCGCCTTCCCCACAAGTGGGGAAGCAGACTTGTCGATTACCGCTTCGTGTATTGCGGCGCCTTCCGTGCTCTCTTCAGTCCGTACTTCTTGCGCTCCTTCATGCGCGGGTCGCGCGTCAGAAGGCCGGCCTTCTTGAGGGCGGGCCGGAAGTCCGGGTCGTACTTGATGAGGGCCCGGGCGATGCCGTGCGAGATCGCGCCCGCCTGGCCACTCGTGCCGCCGCCGACCACCTTCACGCTGATGTCGAACTTGCGCTGCGTGCTGGTGATGCGGAGCGGTGCCAGCGCGGCCATCTCGAGGACCCTGCGTCCGAGGTACGCGAGAGTGTCCTTCTCGTTGATCAGGACGCGGCCCTCGCCGGGCTGGATGCGGACGCGGGCGACGGCGTTCTTGCGCCTCCCGGTTCCTCTGGTGAATACGTCAGCCAATTTTTAGGTCTCCCTTGGCGTCGAAGGACAGTGCCTTCGGCTTCTGGGCCTGATGCCCATGCTCGGCACCGGCGTAGACGCGAAGTCGGGTGAGCATATCCGCACCGAGGGTGTTGCGCTGGAGCATCCCCTTAACCGCGTTCATCAAAGGGAATGTCGGGTCGATCTGCTGTGCCTTCTCCAGCGTGCGCGTGCGCAGGCCGCCGGGGTAGCCGCTGTAGTGCGTGTAGGTCTTGCCGCCGAGCTTGGCGCCCGTCACCTTGATCTTGGAGGCGTTGATCACGACCACGTGGTCGCCGGTGTTCAGGTGGGGGGTGTAGGTGGGCTTGTGCTTGCCCTTCAGGACCTTCGCCACGCCTGAGGCCAGGCGGCCGAGTACCTGGTCTGTGGCATCGACCACAAACCAGTCCGACTTCAGATCCGCGGCTTTCGCCGTCCACGTCTTCTGCTTACTCATCTTCTCTTTTAATTAGTGCGCCCTGCGCGCGCCCGGCCCTTCAAGTCCGCGGCTTTCGCCGTCCACGTCTTCTGCTTGCTCATTTCCTACTTTTGGGTTCCCTAGTAAATCACTTCTACCAACGTCAGGCCCCCGGCCGGGGCCGTCTTTATCGATCTTGCCGCCTGTCGCCTGTCGCGCGCTCTGAGGACCTCTCCTACCCACTCCGGCTGCTTTCGCCCGCGACCGACCTCGGCCAGCGCGCCGGCGATGCTCCTCGCCAGCCCACGCAGGAAGCCCTCCGCGACCAGCTCCAGCTCGACGACGTCTCCCTTTCGCGTCACGCGGGCGGAGCGCATCTCGCGCACCCTGTCCGCGGGCGACTCCGACGCCGAGCAGTAGCTGGTCCAGTCGTGCTTGCCGACGAGCGCCTTCGCGGCTTGCGACATCGCGTCCACGTCGAGCGGACCGCGAAGCTGCCAGCAGCGACCCCGCTCCAGAGCCGGCCTCGAGGGCCGGTCCAGGTAGCGATAGCGGTAGCGGCGCCAGCGCGCGGAGTAGCGAGCGTGAAACTCGTCCGGCATCTCTTCTGCCGAGAGGACCGCCACGTCAGCGGGAAGCTTCGCGTTCAGCGCCGCCACCATCCGGTGCGGCGAGATGCGGCCGTCCGTTTGGAAGTTCACGACCTGGCCTTCGGCATGCGCACCCGCGTCCGTTCGACCGGCGGCGTACACCTTGAGGTCCTGGCCGGTGATCTTGCGCAGAGCGCGCTTCAGCTCGGCTTCGACCGTCCTTCCGTGTGCCTGCTGCTGCCAGCCGGCAAATTCACTTCCGTCGTACTCCAGCACGACTTTGATATTCACTTTTTAACTTTGGCGGTGATCAGGTCTTAAGCCCCTCACCCTAGCCCTCTCCCCGATGGGGAGAGGGGAAACTCTCCGATTAGTCGACCAGCTCGATGATTACCATCGGGGCGGCATCGCCTAGCCGCGGACCCTTGTGGATGATTCGCGTGTAACCGCCCGGCCGCTCGGCCAGGCGCGGGATGAGGTTCGAGAACAGCCGCTCCACCACGTCCGCCTTGGAGATGTCCATGGCCACGCGCCGGCGGGCGTTGACGTCCTGGCCCTTGGCGGTCGTGATCAGGCGGGCGACCCACCGCGTCAGCTCTTTGGCCTTCGGTTCGGTCGTGGTGATGCGGCCGTGTTCGAGCAGCGACGTGCAGAGGTTGCGCATCAGCGCCTTGCGAGCGTCGGTGTCTCGATTGAAGTGGCGGCCGGCTTTTTGGTGTCGCATTCAGACCTAGCCGCGCAGGACCGTGCCCATCTCTTCGGGCTTGATGAAGCCCTTTTCGACGAGCTTCTCCTTGATCTCATCGAGGGACTTGCGTCCGAAGTTGCGGAGGGCGAGCAGCTCTTCCTCTCGCTTCTGGAGCAGCTGGCCGACGGTCTGGATCTCGTTCGCCTTGAGGCAGTTGAATGCCCTGACGGAGAGGTCCAGCTCCTCGATGGGCGTGTCCATGAGGCGGTTCTGGCTGCCCTTCTCGCCGCGCATCTCGGCCTCGTGCTTCTCGATCGAGTCGCGGAACTTCACGAACAGGTTCAGGTGCTGGGTGAAAAGCTCAGCCGCGTGGCTGACCGCTTCCTCGGGCGACATCGTGCCGTCCGTCCAGACCTCGATGAGGAGCCGGTCGTAGTCCGTCGACTGGCCGACACGGGTCTTCTCGACCGTGAAGTTGGCTTTCTGGACTGGCGAGAAGATGGCGTCGATCGGGATCACGCCGATGGGCTGGCCCTCGCGCTTGTTGCGGTCGGCGGGCACGTAGCCCTTGCCGCGCTCCACGTTGAGCTCCATCCGCAGGTGGCCCTTGGCGGCCAGCGTGCAGATGTAGAGGTCTGGGTTGACGATCTCCACGTCGGACGAAGCCTGGATATGCGAGGCGTGCACCTCGGCCGGGCCCTTGACGTCGAGCAGCAAGGTCACGGGGTCCTCGGTGAAGCTCTTGAGGCAGAGCTTCTTGAGGTTGAGGATGACCTCGGTCACGTCCTCTTTGACGTGGGGGATCGCGGTGAACTCGTGCGCGACACCATCGATCTGGATCGACGTGACCGCCGCGCCCCACAGGGACGAGAGCAGCACACGGCGAAGCGTGTTTCCAAGCGTCGTGCCGAATCCCGGGTCCAGCGGCTCGATGTCGAACTTGCCGTAGTTCGCGCTGGTCTCGAGCTTGCGGACCTGCGGGGTGACTGTCATCTGTGTGTCTATTGCCAATTGAAACTCCCTTTACCTCGAGTAAAACTCA
>DASRWV010000114.1:0-3362 GCA_035687505.1 Nitrosotalea sp. | reverse complement strand
ACCTCTTCGCCCCACTCCCGTTTCAGCCCGTCCAGAATCGGGTCTCCCGCCTCGAGGTCGCCCGGGTTGATGTGGCCGCCGATGCCAAGCGAGTACTGCTTGCGCAGCCGCTTCTCTGACGAAGCACGCAGCCGGTGCGTGAGGAAGTAATGAGGGTCGTGGCGGAACACCACATAGGGAATGATTTGCTGGTACGCAGGGTCGTTCTCCACCGAGTCGCGCGCCATGAAGAAGTGGTGCTCGCGGATCACAGCCTGGTGACGGTCGAGGTCCTTGCTCACGAATCCATGCCACGCGCCGTCGGGAAACATGTCCTCCCGCTTGACGCACAAGACCTGTTCTGACGTCATAGCATCCGGATCAGGCCGCGCCCGAACACCGCGACCAGCTCCGCCGTGCGATCGACGTCATCCTCGCGCACAGGAAGGAAGTAGATCCAGGCCGCGCGCTCGGTCTCCGTGGTGATCATGGTGCGAGCCGAGTCGGCGCTCGGATTGCCGCATGGCCCTTCGGCGTCGGCGACACAGATGCGACCGGCCACGTTCACATGCTCTTTTCCGATGCCGGTATATCCCTCTCCGTCAGCACCAAGCCTGATCACGAGCTCATCGCCTTTGACCTTGGCAAGGTCGTACAAACCGACCGGCACCTGCAGCTGGACCGACATCGCGTTGGCGACGTCGACCAGCGAGTTGACTCGAGGCATCGGCTCGCCCTTCTTCAGGCGGCGCAACAACGCTTCCGACGATGGCCGCACGCGCGTCGGGTCGAGGCCGAAGCGGCGGTAGAGCTCGCGCGCGCGTCCGACGGCGGGTGCCTCGTTTGACTTGGCGACCTGGATCGTGCGAGCGATCTCGAGCTCGAAGTCCTCTCTGGGAGGCGTGACCTCGAGCTCATACAGCTCGAACGCGACCGGCTCGAGCTCGATCTCGCTGCGAATCTTCAGCACAGGTACTCGAGGTGGTCGAAGAACTCGGGGTACGAGATGTCCACGCACTCCGCACCATCGATCTCGGTCTTCCCGTCGGCCATCAGGCCGGCGATCGCCAGCGCCATCGCGACGCGGTGGTCGCCATGCGAGCTCACGCGCGCGCCCTCGAGGTAGCGCGGGCCGTTGATCACCCAACCATCATCGGCGGCGGTGATGTCCGCACCCATCGCGGCCAGCCCCTCCTCCATCGCCGCGATGCGATTCGATTCCTTCACGCGCAGCTCAGCCGCGCCCGAGATGACGCTCCGCCCCGGCATCTGCGTCGCGGCGACCGCCAGCGCGGGCAGCTCGTCGATCATCTCGGCCGCGGCGCCCCCGTTGACCTGAATCGGCCGCAGGCCGGCAGCAGGTGTCACGTCCAGGTCGGCGACCACTTCACCGCCAACCTTGCGCCGGTTGGTTTCGTGGATCTTGAACCCCACGGTCCTGAGCAGCACGACGAAAGCCGTCCGGGTCGGGTTCATGCCGACACCCTCGATTCGGATCCGCGAACCCGGCACCAGACCCCCGGCCACCAGCCAGAACGCCGCGGCGCTCAGGTCTCCAGGAACGTCAATGTCCAACGGTTCGAGCTGAGTGGCCGGGCCGACCTGGACGTGCAGTCCGTCGACCTCGACCAAGGCCCCCATCGCCTTCAGCATCAACTCCGTGTGATCGCGCGTTTTGATTGTTTCGCCGACCGAGGTGGGGGCGTCGGCGAACAGTCCCGCGATCAGGATCGCGGACTTCACCTGCGCGCTGGGCACGGGCATCGCGTACGTGAAACCGTGCAGCGGCGTCCTGCCACCGACTCGCAGCGGCGGCCAGCTGGCAGCAGCGCCCATCTCGACAAGCGGCTTGACGACGCGATCCATGGGCCGGCGCGAGAGCGACTCGTCACCGGTCAGCTCGCTCTCGAAGTCCTGCGCCGAAAGAAGGCCGGCGAGCATGCGCATCGTGGTCCCGGAGTTTCCGCAGTCGAGCGGGCCCGCCGCGCGGCGCAGCCCATGCAGGCCGTGGCCCTCGAGCATCACGCCATCAAACCCGGCCCCCAGCGCTTGCACGCATCGGGCGGTCGACAGCACATCCGCGCCAGGGGACAGCCCGCGCAGCCGGCTCTGCCCGGATGCGATGGAGCCGAGGATCAACGCCCGATGCGAGATGGATTTGTCGCCCGGAAGCTTGACCTCGCCCTCGAGGCGGCGTGCTCTTCTAACTGTCGCGATCACGCACCGAATGATGCCGGAATCACGCGCATGGCCCCGCGACCGACACTGGATAGTCCTTGAAGCTGGCCGTTAGTTCCACGCCTTTCGCGGCCGAGTAGCGGTAGGCGCCCCACTCGCGCGTCATGCTGCGGCCGCTGAACCAGATCACGCTGCCATCGACCGCGACTGGAGCGTAAGGCCCCAGGTCGTTGGCTGGCGATGACCAGACTTTGACCCCACCATTCGGTGACGGCACGAACCAGATCTCGTTGGAGTCTGCTTCGCTCATGATCAGCGGCACGCCACTGGCATCGATGGCGAGCACCAGCGATCGCTTGCCTTGCGCGAACCATACCGCCGACTGTTTGGTGTTCAGATCAAAACGGACGATGTCGTTCGGGCCCCCGGCAACATCGACGGTACTTGCGCCGCCCCACGCGGCCTTGGGGCCAAGCGTCCAGTACCTGGTGTCCTTGGTCAGCTCCTGAGCGACGCCCCCGGTCAGGGGCAGCTTCCACAGCCCGCGACCTGCAGCGATTACTCCATAGGCTTGTGATTGGGGCAGGAATTCGATGTGCATCAGGTAGACGGCATCGGACGTCAGCCCGACGAGCTTCCACGGACCGCCTTCCGTCAGGACCGTGTCGCGGCCTGTCGCAACGTCGACCACGTGAACTCGGCTCGAATTTTGGACGCCGTCGACGTATGCGTAGCTCGCGCCGTCGCTGGACAGCGCCGGCGGACCCCACGGCACCCAGCGCTTCAGCGGCTTGTCGTAATACATGCCGTTACCGGCGTCGGTCGCCGGAGTGAAGCTGAGGCCGGGGAGGGTGAGGAAACCCGGCGTCTGAGGTCCGCTGCCCTGACCAGGCGAGCCCTGGATGACCGCCAGCCGGCACGACCACGGAGACGGCGTCGGAATAGTCCCGGAGGGTTGAGCCGAACAAGCGACAAGCAGCAGAGCGAGCGACGCCAGTCGTCTCATCATCTCGGTAACGGACGCACCACTTGTGGGGTTTCGAACCTACTGCCCTTTCGCCCACTTCTCCCGAACGGCATGAGCCTCCTCGAACAGCTCTACCAGGCGCGGGTCGTCGGCCTCGAGGTGCCGGCGCAGGCGCGCCAGCTCGGCAGTGATGGCATCGAGCTGCTCGATCAGCTGCGCCCGGTTGGTCCTGGTGACC
>DASRWV010000113.1:0-12047 GCA_035687505.1 Nitrosotalea sp. | reverse complement strand
GGCGTTGGCGCCAACGGCACGTATCCGGAGGGTTTAGGTGCTGCCGGAACCCGCCGCCAGCGTCGCGTCGATGGCCTCGTCGTCGTGCGCCGCGGAAATGAACCACGCTTCGAACTGCGATGGCGGGAGCAGGACGCCCGCATCATGAATACGGTGGAAAAAACGACCGAACGCTTCGCGGTCGCATTCCTTCGCTTCGTGAAAGTTGGCGGGTGGCGAATCGCGAAAGAACAGCGTGAGTAGCGAGGCGACGCGAGCGACGCTCACGCCTTTCCGCCGCAGTCCTTCTTCGAGACGCTTCGCGCGCGCGTCTATCTCTATGTAGACGTCCGGCGTCAGCTGAAGGAGAGTTGCTTCACCCGCCGCCATCACCACCGGATGGCCGGACAGCGTCCCCGCCTGATACACGGGACCGGCAGGTGCAACCAGGTCGAGGAGATCGGCACGCCCACCGTACGCACCGACCGGCAGCCCTCCACCGATGATCTTGCCGAGAACTGTCAGGTCGGGTCGCACGCCGTAAAGCTCCTGTGCACCACCTGGCGCAACCCGGAAGCCGGTGATCACCTCATCGAAGATGAGAAGGGCGCCGGCCGATTCGGTCAGGCGCCGCAGCCCCGCCAAGAAACCGGACACGGGCGCGACGACGCCCATGTTGGCGGCGACCGGCTCGACGATCACCGCGGCGACCTCCTTCGCATGCGCGTCGAGAAGCGCTGCGACTGAGTCGAGGTCGTTGTAGGTCGCGACCAGCGTCTGCGCCGCCACCGGCGCACCAACGCCGGCGCTGCCTGGGATCGAAAGGGTGGCTACTCCTGAGCCCGCCTCGACAAGGAGCGAGTCCGCATGGCCGTGATAGCCGCCGTCGAACTTGATGACAAGATCGCGACCGGTCGCTGCGCGGGCCACGCGAAGCGCGCTCATCGCCGCCTCCGTGCCGCTGTTCACAAACCTCAGACGCTCGATATAGGGCATCCGCGCGCGGATCAGCTCGCCCAGCCGGACCTCCGCGGGAGTCGTGGCGCCGAATGAGCCGCCGGCTTCAACCGCGGTCCGGATCGCCTCGACGACCGCAGGGTGAGCGTGGCCGAGGATCAGCGGACCGAACGCGCCGACATAGTCGATGTACCGCTTGCCTTCGGCGTCCCAGACGAAGCAGCCTTCGCCGCGGGCCATGATCGGAGGCTCGCCGCCGACCGCGCGGTACGCCCGGACCGGACTGTTGACGCCTCCGGGAAAGAGCTTGGCCGCTCGCTCCCGCCATTTGGCAGAAGTGGCGCTAGTCACTCAGCTGCGGCCGTCGAGCCACTCGACGTACTCGCGCGTCTTCGCCGCGACAACACGGTCGGCCTCGTCGATGTAGCCGCTCGGAAGGGACTGTGGTCGCAGGTAGAGATCGTCGATGCCGAGATAGCCCCCGTTGAGTCGGGCTCTGACCGCGGCCGGAACCGCAGGCGGCGCTGAGATGTCCGCGATCGGCGGCAGGTCACCTTGCTCTGGCTGGAACTCGTGCCAGGTCCCGGCGAGAGCAACGGCCACCGCTGACGACTTGGGTGCCAGCTCGGCACCGCCCGCGAGGTCGGTGCCCCGGCCTCCATAAACGTGTGCCAGGCGATCCGCCCTTGCCGCGTCGCGGCTCGCGATGGTGACTTCGGCGCCGGCGAGCCGGGCGGAGTGCGCCAGCGCGGATCCCATGCGGCCGGCGCCCACGACCAGAACGGTGCTGCCCGCCAGGTTCGACCTCTGCTGCAGCCAGGCCATCGCGCTCTGCGCGAGGTTGCCGCTCGCGGCGGTCCGGCCCGCGCGCGCACGGCGACCGGCGGCGATTGCGGTTTCGAACAGCCTTTGAAGCCTGCCGTCGAGCGACCGGGCGGCACGCGCCTCGGATAGCGCCTCGCGCACCTGGTGGAGGACCTCGTCCTCTCCGACGATCGCGCTCTCGAGACCGGCGGCGACACGGATCAGGTGCCGAACGGCGCGGTCACCGGTTGCGAGGTGCAGCCCTTCATCGAGGTCGGGCACGGCGCCAAATCCATAGAGCTCGACGCGGTGGCACGTGCTCAATAAGATCCAGTCCGGATGGCTAGGGACTCTGCCCTCCAGCGAGCGGGCGAGGCGATCGCGTTCGCTCGCGCCGGCGGCGCCGGCTTGAACCGCCATGACCCAGGGTTGCTGATCCGACATCGGCGCTTAGCCTACGTGTTCGCGATAAACGCCCTCGCGCTGTTCCCTTAATGTCAGACGGTGATCGCACGGAATAGTTCCTGCCGCCGCCGGCGTTCGGGGTTTAGGTGAGGCGCCTCCACTACGCCTGGGTCGTGGCCGCGATCACGTGGCTCACGCTTCTAGCCGCGGCCGGGTTCCGATCCACGCCCGGCGTCCTGATCGTTCCCCTCGAGCAGGAGTTCCACTGGTCGCGCGCGACCATCTCGATTGCGGTCTCCATCAACCTCCTTCTCTTCGGGCTCTTCGCTCCCTTCGCCGGCGGATTGATGGAGCGCTTCGGGGTCAAACGGGTGGTGGTCGGTGCGCTGCTGACAGTGTCGGCAGGATCCGCCCTCACGGTCTTCATGCACCAGCCCTGGCAGCTGGATTTGCTTTGGGGCGTTGTGGTCGGCGTCGGCACCGGCTCGATGGCCACCGTCCTCGCCGCCATCGTCGCGAACCGCTGGTTCGTGCAGCGACGCGGCCTGGTCCTCGGCGCGCTCACAGCCGCGGGCGCCACCGGACAGCTGATCTTTCTGCCAGCACTGGCATGGCTGGCCGTGAATATGGGTTGGCGATTCGCGGCCTTGGTGGTGGCAGGTTCTGCGCTGCTCGGCATACCGCTGGTTGCGCTCTTCATGCGCGATCGCCCTGCGGACGTCGGCCTGCGTGCGTACGGAGCGACCGAAGCCGACGAGCCGGCGCCGCCGTTGCGCAACCCCGTAGGGGCCGCGCTCGGCGGACTTGCGATGGGGATCCGCAATCGCAACTTCTGGCTGCTCGCGGGCAGCTTCTTCATCTGCGGAGCCAGCACCAACGGGCTGATCGGGACCCACTTGATTCCAGCCTCCATCGACCATGGGATGCCGGAGGTGACCGCCGCCAGCCTGCTGGCATTTATCGGCATCTTCGACGTGGCCGGGACGATGATCTCAGGGTGGCTGACCGATCGCTGGGACTCGCGCTGGCTGCTGTTCTGGTACTACGGCCTGCGGGGACTCTCCCTGCTCTTTTTGCCTTACGCCTTCGGGATGCAGTACTTCGGTCTTTTCCTGTTCATCGTTTTCTACGGCCTCGACTGGGTGGCGACGGTGCCGCCGACCGTGGCCCTCACGGCGGACACGTTTGGAAGGCGCAACCTCGGTGTGGTTTACGGGTGGGTTTTCGCGTCCCACCAGATGGGAGCTGCCACGGCGGCTTTCGCCGCGGGCGCGGTCCGGACCTACTTCGGGGACTACCGGCTCGCGTTCATGACCTCCGGGCTCCTCTGCCTGCTCGCCGCCGGTCTCGTGATCCGTATCCGCCGCGCCAGCGGCCCAGAGGTGGTGATGGTGCCGCCGGTGCCCGCGCCCTCGTACTGAGGCGCCTCGTTCCGGCCATCTTGGCCGCGGTCGTGATGGCGTTTCTCCCGGTGGCGGTCTCAGCCCACGCGCAGCTGATCGGCTCCAACCCCACGCCCGGCGCGATCCTCGACAGCGCCCCAGCTTCGGTCGAGCTCTTCTTTTCTGAAACCGTCACGCCCGCCGGTCGCGGCATCAGCGTCTACGGGCCGGACGGCCGGCTGGTCCAGAACGGACCTGCTCGCGTTCAGGGCATCAGGCTTTCCGTGCCTCTGGGAGCGGCGACCGAAGGCACGTATGCGGTCATCTGGACCGTGATCGCCGCCGACACCCACCCGTCGCGCGGAATCCTCACATTCAGCGTGGGCCACGCAAGCGCGGTGCGAGCGCCCGGCCTCGGCGGTGGGGATGTGGGCCTTGTCTCGGCGCTCGGTTTTATCCTGCAAGCGCTTGGGCGCTGGCTGCATTTCGCCGGCTTTGCGCTTGGCTTCGGCGCCGCAACCTACGCGCTGTTCGTCGCGCGGGACCCGCGGCCGCTGCGCCTCGCCGGCGCCGGCATCGCGCTGCTGTTGGTCGCGGAGCCACTGGCTCTGCTCGCGCAGACTGCGAGCCTCGACCCGGCGCAAATCTTTGATGGCGACGCGCTGACCGGTGCTCTGGCCTCTCCGTTCGGCCGGGTGCTTGGACTGCGCGTGGCCGCAGTCCTTCTGCTCTGGGCTCTGCTGGGCGCGCTGCGCCAGGCACCCTGGCTGCGCTGGGCAATCCCGGGGTTGGGCCTTGTCCTCGCCACGGTCGACGCGACAGCCGCGCATGCCATACCCGCGCTGCCGCAGCCGCTTGGCCTGGCGCTGAACGCAGTCCACGTCGCCACGATGGGTCTGTGGCTTGGCGGCCTTGCCGCGTTCGCGATCACGCCGGCGGGCGGTTTCCGGCAAGTGGCCGTGTGGTCGGCCGGACTGCTCATGGCGAGCGGAGCAGCGCTCGCGCTTCTCCACTTCGCCAGTCCGCTGCAGACGATGACCACTGCTTATGGCTTTGCGCTCATCGTCAAGCTGCCCCTGGTGGCAGCCGCGCTGTGGCTCGCCTGGCGAGCGCGCCGGCGCTGGGAGCTGGCCGCGCTGATGGCGGTGCTTGCCGCCGCCGCGGCCCTTGTCTCCTTACCGCCTCCCCGCTAGGACCTCCGCCCAGGCGCGCTCAAGGACACGTTAGGTGCCAGCCGTGTCAAATCGATGAGTTCAAAGGCACGTTTGGTGCCAAACGTATCGTGTAGATTCGCTGGGTGGACGCGATCGACCGAGTCCTGATGAATACGCGTCTCCATTACCTGGGCAGCGCCGCCCGCAACATCGAACCCGTGCAGCACCTCGCGATCCTGACCTGCATGGACGCCCGCATCGACGTCAGCGCGCTGCTCGGTTTGCGTCCCGGGGACGCTCACGTCATACGCAACGCCGGAGGACGCGCCTCAAATGACGCGTTGCACTCGCTGGCCGTCTCGCAGGCGGTCTTGAAAACGCGCGAGGTCATGGTGATCCACCACACGGAGTGCGGGTTGGGCCTCTTCAGCCAGGCCGAGCTGGCCCAGCAAATAAGCGCCGCGAGCGGCCACCACTTCAATGAAGAGCTGGACAGCTTCACCGACCAGATCGCGGCGATCGTTCAGGACGTGGAGAGGATTCGCGAGTGTCCGTACCTGCCGGCGCGGGACAAAGTCCGAGGCTTCATGTACGACCTGGCGGCGAACACAGTGACAGAGGTCTGAGGCTGCGCGATTCCGGGCGAAGCACACGTATGGACCGACGAAATTCGGTGGTTTTCGCGCGGAGTGAGGACTCCGTCTGCGAATCAGGCCTTGAAGGGCGAAGGCTGTCCCGGCGGTAGGTAGGGCGTCGGGTCAACCGGCGCCTGGTTGATCCGCAGCTCGAAGTGCAGGTGCGCGCCTGTCGAGTTCCCGGTCGATCCTTCGAGCCCTACGGTCTGGCCCTGGGTCACGGGCTGTCCGACCTTGACCAATGCGGTGGAGAGGTGACCGTAAAGGGTGTTCAGCCCGCCGGAGTGAGCGATGACTACGTAGTTGCCGTAACCCTGGCTCGAGCTGCCGACCAGCGCGACCACGCCGTCATCGGCCGCGTAGACCGGTGAGCCGAACGGCGCGACCATGTCGACTCCCGTGTGGAAATGCGGGAAGCGGCCGTACGCCGGCTCGAACCAGAACGTGCTCGGCCCGAATGCCTGAGAGATCTGCGACGTCGGCTCGGGCCAGATGAATCGGTACTTGGTCGAATGTCCGGCGCTGATCGGTATCACACCGACGTTGTTCGACTGGCTCCACAGCTGCATCTGCGTCCAGACCGCCTGCATGGCCGCGGCGATGATGGCGTCCTGTTGCGCCTGAAGCATGTCGGTGACGGCCTGCGCCAGCTGTGCCGATTGCCGGTTGAGCAGATACAGCTCACTTCGCGTCTCTTCGATCTTCTGCTCGAGATCGGCCACGGAGCGCTCCTGCTGCGCCTGCAATGCGCGCAGCTGCTCGAGCTGAGAGGTGAGCTGTTCGCGCAGCTTGACCTGCTCCTCGCGCGCGGCCTGCTCCTTCTTGCGCTCGGTTTCGATCTCGACGAGGTCGCGTCCCAGGGAGGCCTTGATCTCCGTTGCGCGCGCGCCGGCCACGTTGAGGTCCGCGACACGGGTCAGCAGGTCGCTCAGGCTCTGCGCCTCGGCGAGGATCACCAGCATCGACGAGGGCTGCGTGTAGATGGCTCGCGCCAGCTGCCGGAGCTGCGCGCGCTCGGCGGTGATCCGTTGCGCGAGAAACGCCTCACGCCGCTGGGCGGCCTCGATCTGCGCGTCCAGGTCGGCGATCTTCGCCTCGACCTCTGCGATCTTGCCCCGAACGTCCTGCTGCTGAGCGGCGTTTTCCTGAAGGGACTTCTTGATCTCTTCCTGGGCGGCCATCGCGTTGGCGAGGTTGCTTCCGAGCTGAGCGCGGATCTGGTCGATCAGCGCCTTCTGCTGGTCGGGCGTGGTGTCCGCGCTAACCGGACCCGTGCCAAGCACTAGCAAGGCAAAGCCAAGGGCGATCAGGAGTCTCTTCACGACTCGAGGTGCTTCCGCAGGCTGACCAGCGATGACCCTGAGCCGAGGCCAAGCCCCGCCGCGAAAACGATCGCGGCGGCACAGGCCGCCACCATCACGTTGACGCCCGGCGCGAACTGGGTGAACGACGCGGAACCGGCGGCGATTGCGGCCACTGTCAAACCGAAAACGATGAGCCCGGCCACAGCGCCTGACAGGGCGCCGGTGATGGCGCCCTCGATGACGAACGGGCCGCGCACCATCCAGCGCGGCGCGCCGACGAGCTGCATGATCGTGACCTCGTCGCGCCGGGAGTGGATCGCCGCGCGGATGCTGTTGACGGTCACGGTGACGGCAACAAATCCGAGCAGCGCCAGAAACGCGATGCCGGCGATGGCGACGCCGAGCAGGACCGCCTGGATCCGCTGGTAAGCGCCTCTGTCATACGAGGTCGGGTAGGCAGGGTCGACTCCGATGTCGTCCTTAACCCAGTTGTGGATCGCCGCGACGTCGGCGATGTTCTTCACGCGCGCATCGAGGCTCGCCGGAAACGGGTTGCTTTCGCTGGCGTCAGCCAGCTGCGGCAGGCCGGGGAGATGCTTCGCCCGCGCGAGCGCTTCCGCCCTGGTCGTGTAGGTCACGCTGGCGATGCGCGGGTCGACGGCGAGGCGATCCCAAAGAGCATTGACCTGCTCGTTGCTTGCGTCGTCGCGCATGTACACATGCAGCAATGAGGCCTCGCGCGCCTGGACCACCTCGATGTTGTGCAGCGCGAAGCCCATCAGGCCGACGAGCCCCGACAGCAACAGGAGCAGTGTCATC
This sequence comes from Nitrosotalea sp., assembly GCA_035687505.1. Classification (GTDB taxonomy): domain Bacteria; phylum Chloroflexota; class Dormibacteria; order Dormibacterales; family Dormibacteraceae; genus Palsa-870. The sequence continues at coordinate 4,608 of DASRWV010000113.1, read as the reverse complement.
GAGCTGAGCGCGGGCGCGGCGCTCCCGAGATTCCGGAACCAGTTCCGTGCCGCGCCGCCGAGCAGGTAGCGGGAGATGTTCGTCGCGACGACCTGAACCAGCCGGCGGCGAGGGAAGCGTCCTTTCACGAGGACGCCAGCCATGCCATCCTCCCGGTCCGGCCCGCCGGCTGGTCGCGCACCAGGCGGCCCTGCACCAGGGTTACCACCCGGCGCTGAAAGCGCTTGACGATCTCGACGTTGTGAGTCGCGATGAGCACCGCCGTGCCGGAGGCCGCGATGTCCGAGAACAGATCCATCATTTCCCACGACGTATCCATGTCGAGGTTGCCCGTCGGCTCGTCCGCGATCAGAAGCGGCGGCTGCGAGACAACCGCCCGCGCCAGCGCGATCCGCTGCTGCTGCCCGCCCGACAGCTGATGGGGAAAGGAAGCGCCACGATCGCCGAGGCCCACGGCGTCCAACGCGTCGAGCGCGCGCTCCGCCGCTTCCTCATTGGAGACACGCAGGTCGCTGACCTGGAGCGCAAAAGCGACGTTCTCCAGCGCGGTGAGCCGGGGGAGCAGCTTGTAGTCCTGGAAGACGACCGCCACGCGGCGGCGGAGGTCGGGGATCTGTGACGTCTTGAGGGTATGCGCGGCGATGCCGTCCACCCACACCTGGCCCTTGGTTGGGCGGAGCTCTCGGTTGATCAGCTTCAGCAGGGTCGTCTTGCCGGCCCCGCTGGGGCCGACAAGGAACGCGAGTTCCCCCGGCTCGAGGGCCAGATTGACGTCGTCGAGCGCAATCCGCGGTCCGTACGCTCGAGTCACAGCATGGAGCTCGAGGATTGGAGTCACGTAGTAGGTAACGTATTAACGAGGGGAAACCTGATCGCGAGCGGTTAAGCGCTGTAAATGTCACGAGATCAATCGACGACGCTGCGTGGCAGACTTCCTTAGAAGCGCCGCATAGCCAGTCACCAAGGGGTAGACAGGAACCGACACAGCTAAGATCTTCGAGCGATGTCCAGGGGGGAAGGGGGCAACATATCGGGCTTATCGCGGCTACGACCGGGTCGCCTTTCGATGTGGGCCTTCGCCGGCGGCCTCGCCCTGTTGACGCCATTCTTGCTTCCGACGCTCGACGCCTGGGCATTCGGCCCGTTTCGACAGGACCAGAGGATCAACCAGCTGACGCTGCAGTTCAGCACCGACTCGTTCGCGATGGCGAACGCATTCGGAGGTGCGTTCACTCCGACGGGGCAAGCCTCGATGCAGAGCAGGTTCAGCTCGGGGATCACCAGCGGCGCCATGTCGCTGCTCTTCGAAATGCCCGGTCTCGCCGACCTGACAGGGACGAATGAACCGAGCCTTCACATCGGCGTTGTAAACGGTGTCCCGATCAACTCTGTCAACCCATACAACGGCAACTCAGATCTCGACTGGTGGTACTCCCCGAGTACTGCGGACCTGGATGCAATGGGAGTCCCCAAGCAGCAGTTGAGCGGCGCGATCGCGGCGAAGGTTCTCACCGCCGTTGGGCCATCAATCCGCTTCGTGTCCGACACCTGGCCGTTGGTCATGTCCACCGTCCAGATCGCAGCCAACATCGGCACGATGTCGACTCCGTTAACCTCGGCGGGCTACTCTCCGCCAGGCCATCCTGCGAGTGATCAGATCAATCCCGCCCTCCAGAGCTTTGGATCGATGAGCGCCGGACAACTCAAAGGCAACATCTCGGCGGCGTCTCTGTCCGTTAGTCCTGTCAGCAACATATCCTGCGATCAGGCTTACACGAGCGCCAACACCATGCTTGATGTGCTGGTTTCTGGCTGCACGGTGACATCAGGACTCGTCACTATCCCAGTGATTTTGCGCACACAGCCCGACCAGCTCGATCCAGCTGCGCCGGCCGCAGGAGCCGGCCCTCCCTATCACCTGGGGGCCAACTCAATAACTCACAGGGTGGATAGCTGCACGGACAAGAACCTTACTTCGGTCCTTCTTGCGACTTGCCTCAACGCCACTGCCTACTCGTCCTACTTCAAGTTCACGACCGACCGTGTCATCGGCAAGGCACCTCAAGTGATCACCTTCACCTCGACCGCGCCTGCCAACCCCGTGGTGGGGGATGCTTACGCCGCCACTGCCACGGGTGGGGCATCGGGCAATCCCGTCGTGTTCAGCCCTGACGCCGCCTCGACGCCTGGAGCGTGCTCTGTGTCGAGCAGCGGCTCGGTCAGTTTTACCGGCGCTGGCTCCTGCATCGTTGACGCAGACCAGGCCGGAACCGCCAATTACTTTGCCGCGCAACGGGTGTCGCAGTCCTTCATGGTGACTGTGCCGCGCGCGAGTGTTGCGCAGTCGTCGCCTGCGCCTACGCCCGGCTCCCGGCTCACGGCAGCGGGGCCAGGCGGCAATGCACCGACACGATCCGGCGTCGCCCAGTCATCACCTCATCCTCCTCCCGCAGGCGCGACACCGATTGCAACCAAATCTGCCATGCCGCCGGCGGCCCCTCCGCCGTCCATCCGATCGGACCCCAGCTTGTCGGAAGCACGGTGGGTCTATTGGGTCGCAAAGTTCCTTCGTCTCTGACGAAGTAATCCCTCGCCGCCGCTCCCCGTCATCGACTCGAGTCACGATCGGCGGAAAATGATCTGGAGCCCCATGCCTTCCCTCATACCAGTCCCTTTCGGCGTGGACGACGACCCCCGAGGTGCTGGCCGATCTCGACCGCGATCTGAAGACCGCGGAGTGGAGGACGAAGGCGCCGGCGGCCTTCGAAGGGAAACGCGGCTCGAATCAGAGCGCGTGCAGAAATTGGAGTCCTTGACAACCCCCAATCGATGTGTCAGAACCATCCCCTGCCTGTAAGCCGTTGGTTTCAGGAGGGTTCCGATGCGACGTATGACCCGCATGTTCTTCGCGGCCAGTTTGTTGAGCCTTTCGGCCCTGCTGCCGGTGACAGCGCTCGCGAGCAGCCATCAATTACACGAGTACGTGAATGGTGTTGAGTACGCTCTGGGTACCTGCTCCGCCGGCGATACCGGTAGCTTCGCCGGTTACGGCACCACTCTTGGAGGCGTAACCAACGCGGTCTTCAACACCACGATCTGCCACACCCCACTTGTCGCAGGGTCGGCCTCCATCCTGGCCGGCGGCAGCTTCACTCTCGTGATGAGCAATCGGACGCTCGTTGGGCAGTACGTCGGCACGTCGGTTGGACCCGGTACGGTCTCAGGCAACTACTTCTGTACCGAGACCTTTCCTGTGGTGGCTGCGCTCGGTCCAGCCGGAAGCAAACCTAGGGGCGCCACCAACATCAGCAGCGGATCGGCCCTCGGCCAGCTGACTCATTACGGCTTGCTCACACATCCGGGCGAGTGTCACGCTTACGCAGCCACCATCTCCGGCCTGGCGACGCTCAACTACTACTAAAGAGCCGCAGGGCAACGCCGCCGAGTCCCCTGGGGTTCGGCGGCGCTCGCGGTTACCAGATCACGCGTGAGGCTTAGGTAGGTACGCCTCGATGACGTCGGCGGCCCGGCTGTCGCCGGGTTTGCCGCGCTCGCGGAGCCGTTCGGCGACTTTTCGTTTCGTCTCGGCGGCGCCCGCGGGTCCGGTCTTGAACTTGACATGCCGGCGCACGATTCGCAGCTGCATGGTGGCGAGGCGCGTCAGCCGCGCGCCGTAGAAGTCGCCCATCTTCATCGGCTCGTACGAGGCGCCCGGCTCGTAGGCGGCCAACAGTCTGCTGAGTGCTCCGGCCACGTCGTTGGGGTCGGTCGAGACTCTTTCGACATCGCACTCGAATGCCACCGCGCGGAAGTGGAGCGTCGCGCGGCCGGCGTCCTGGTCGCTGACCCAGTTGTGAGGCGACCACGCGAGAAAGTCCGAGACGAAGAATGTGACGCGCGGGTTGGCTCGGACCGCGTCGAAGGTCGGATCGGCCTGGACGCAGTGGAGCTCGATGACGTCGCCGGTTTTCACAAAAGGCAGGATGCTCACCTGCGGGTAACCCTCGGCGGCGGATGCGATCAGCGTCCCGTGCCGCATCTCGGCGACAAACCGATCAGCAGCCTCCAGGTCCGGCGGGTAGTTGGAGCTTGCAAACATGTGGCTAGTCTGGCAGCACTTATCACATCCAATCTCAGGCTCACAGCGGATAATGCCGCGGTGATCGATACGTCAGTACGCCGCCCGCCGGCTGCCTCGCTGCCTGGCGACAAGGTGGTCGAGACGCACGGGCTCAGCAAGGTCTACGGCAAAACCATCACTGCCGTCGACAGGCTCGACCTTGCCGTATACAGGGGCGAGGTCTACGGCTTCCTTGGACCCAACGGCGCCGGCAAGACCACCACGATCAGGATGCTTCTGGGCCTGATCCACCCGACATCTGGCAGCGCAAGTGTCATGGGCGCGGCACCCGGAACGCCGGCGTCCCTCATCAAGGTAGGCGCGATCGTCGAAACTCCCGCTTTCTATCCTTATATGTCGGGCCGCGACAATCTCCGCCTCCTCGCCATGTACTGCGGAGTTCCGATGACCCGGGTGGACGAGACGCTCCAGCTGGTCGAGCTCACACCTCGGGCGAAACACAAGTTCTCGACTTACTCGCTGGGCAT
>DASRWV010000112.1:0-6138 GCA_035687505.1 Nitrosotalea sp. | reverse complement strand
GAAGAAGACCATCGACGTGATCAACAAGCGCGTCAACTCGCTGGGCGTAAGCGAGCCCGAGATCCGCGGCGCCGGCTCCAACTACGACCGGATCACCGTTGACCTCGCCGGTGTGACTGCTGATCAGGCTCAGAAAACGATAGGGGCAGTTTCCAAGCTCGTTTACACCAAATGGGTAAAGGATCCGAACGTGAAGGGCGGCCCGTGGCCGGGCTACAAGCCCGCTTTCGTCGGCTTGACTGGAGATGACATCCAGACCGCCACGGCCACCATCGAACAGAACGGCGTGGGATGGGTGGTCAACGTCAGCTTCACATCGCGCGGCGCCGGCATTTTTGCCACTCTGACGCGCGAGAACGTGGCCGCTTGCCCGGGAGCGGGTACTGACTGCCCAGAGCGGCACCTCACCATCTGGCTCGACCTGACGCAGAAGGACATCGACAGCTGGGCTGACCCGGCTTACGCGGCCAAGGTTTACTCGCCCTACGACACCGCCTGTCTGGCCGCTCAGGCCCCAGACACCGTATGCGGAAAGAAGCTCACCGACCCGACCACCCTCACCGAGATCGCGGGGGGCCAGGCCGTGATCAGCGGCAGCTTCACCCAGGCGAGCGCGCAGGACCTCGCTACCGGCATCAACGCCGGGTCTCTGCCGGTGGATCTCCGGGTGCTCGACGTGATCCAGGTCGGATCGACTCTCGGCAACGAGTCGGTCAAGCTCAGCATCGCGGCCGGGTTGCTCGGCCTGTCAATAGTGGTGCTCTTCATGATCCTGTACTACCGCGTCCCTGGATTTCTCGCGAGCGTTGCACTGATCTTTTACGCGGCTGTAGTTCTGGCCCTCTTCAAGACGATTCCGGTCACAGTGACGCTGGCCGGAATCACCGGATTCATCCTCTCGGTGGGAATGGCCGTCGACGCCAACGTCCTGATCTTCGAACGGTTCAAGGAAGAGGTGCGGGCGGGCCGCACCATCCCGGCCGCGGTCGATGCAGCAGTCAGACGTGCGTGGCCAGCCATCCGCGACTCGAACAGTGCGACTTTCATCACCTGCTTGATCCTCGGCTTCATCGGGCCTTCGCAGGTCAAGGGCTTTGCCCTCACCCTGGGCCTCGGTGTCGTGATCAGCCTGATCTCGTCGATCATCGTGACCCACAACTTGCTCGCGATCGTGATGACAGGCAGCGCGCTGCGGCGGCCAGGGCTGATGGGAGTTGACCGTGTCCGAAACGTCTGACATCGCACAGCGACAGCAGACGGCTGACATAACTCCCGAGGCGAGCCCCGCGGTGACTCCTCCGCGCGAGCCGCGCGTGAGAAAGCTCAACATCATCGGCCGGCGCAACCTGTTCTTCGCGATCTCGCTTCTGATCATCATCCCCGGCATGTACTCGATGGTGACCGAGGGATTCGCGCTCGGAATCGACTTCGCGGGCGGCACGGAGTTCACGGTGAACTTCGCGAACCAACCGTCCGTCGCGCAGGTGGAGCAGGCGGTCACGTCCGAGACGATCCACGGCCAGAGCATCAACGGCTCAGTGATCCAGACGGGCAGCGGCGGCTTCATCATCCGAGCCCGTCCGATGCTGCCGCCGGAACAGAAGGTGGTTGAGGATGACCTCGCCAAGAAGCTCGGTCCGATTGACGTGCGGCAGGTCCTGGAAGTCGGCCCCACCATCGCGGGGGAGACGATCCAGTTCGCATTGCTCGCCGTCGTCCTGGCCTCGGTGGCGATCCTGTTCCTGCTCGCGATCCGTTTCCACAACCTGCCGGGAGGATGGCGGGCGGGCTTTCAATTCGGTGGCTCGGCCCTCGCCGCCCTGCTGCATGACGTCTTCCTTCTGACGGGCATCTTCTCGATCATGGGCAAGTTCCTCCACTGGCGGATTGGAGAGATCGACAGCTTTTTCGTCGTTGCTGTGCTCACCGTGGTCGGCTTCTCGGTCCACGACACGATCGTCGTCTTCGACCGGATCCGCGAAAACCTGAGGGTCAGCCAGCGGCTGTCGTTCGAGCAGGTAGTGAACCTCAGCATCATGCAGACCGCGGCGCGGTCGATCATCACCAGCTTCACCGTCGTCCTCGTGTTGGTGGCGATCCTGATCGCCGGCGGGTCGACGCAGAAAGGCCTGGCGCTGGCGCTTCTCATCGGCATCGTGTCGGGGACGTACAGCTCGATCTTCAATGCCGCCCCGCTGCTCGTCGTCTGGAGACGGGTTCAGCCCCTGCGTTAGGCCTCGGACCCTCGGTGGTAAGGTGTGTTCAGACACCCTCACATGCCGACATGGCCAATAACGTCCATCAGAGAGCTGCTCGAGCCCACGATCAAACACATGGGTTACGAGCTGTACTCGCTCGACCAGTCAGGTCACTCGGGACGGACGCTGCGCATCGCGATCGACCGCAATGAGCCGATCAAAATCGAGGATTGCGAACGCGTGAGCCGCGTCGTTGGGCCACTCATCGATCACGCCGAGCTGATCGCCGGCCCTTATGACCTGGAGGTCTCGTCTCCCGGCGCCGAGCGTCCTCTGCGCGACCACGGGGAGTACGAGCGGTTCAACGGCAAGCGGGTCAACGTGCGTTATCGCACCGGAGAGGCTGAGACGGTGGTCGAAGGCCAGCTGGTGGCGGTCGATCAGGCGGGCATCGCGGTGCAGGCCGTGGGAGCTCGCGGGCGGGCACCGGTGATCGTTCATATCGGATGGAGTGACGTTGTCGCGGGCAGGCTCGCGGTCTCCTTCTGAGCCGTCCACGGAGAGCCTGGGCGAAGCGCTGACCGCGCTTTGCGCCGAGGTGGGCATTCCCTTTGAGGAGATGCTGCACACGGTGGAGAGCGCGCTCGCCGTCGCCTATGTGCGCGCGTTCAACCCGACTGGATTCGTGACAGTGAAGCTCGACACCAAGACGGGCGCCCTCGATGTGCGGAGCCGCACGGTAAGGCCCGACGGAGCCGAGATGATCGAGTCGCTGCCGTCCGAGCCCTTCAAGCGGATGGCTGCTCAGACCGCCAAGCACGCGGTGCTTCGCTACATCCACGACCTGGAGCGCGAGAAGGTGATGCGTGACGTTGCCGAGCACAAGGGCGAGCTCGCGAGCGGCGTGGTGGACCGAATCGAGGCCGGCACCGTCTTCGTCGACCTCGGTCGCATAGAAGGTGTCATGCCGCCCGAAGAGCAGATTCCGGGAGAGCAGCTGCACCCAGGGAAGCCGGTGCTGGTCGTCATCCTCGATGCCCAGCGCAACCCCAGGCAAGCGCAGGTCCGAGTTTCGCGGGGCGCCCGCTCTTTCGTCCACCGCCTGCTCGAGGCCGAGGTGCCCGAGATCAAGGCCGGGACCGTGCAGATCAAGTCCATCGCGCGCGAGCCGGGCCTCCGGACCAAGGTCGCGGTGGCGTCAACCGAACCGGGTCTGGATCCTGTCGGCGCGTGCGTCGGCCCCAAAGGTGTCAGACACCGCGCCATCCTGAGCGAGCTCGGCAATGAGCACGTGGACATCGTCCCGTGGTCGGACGATGCCGAGGCCTTCGTCGCCTCGTCTCTGGGTCCGGCGAAGGCGGAGGGCGTTTCGATCGACCGCGGGACGCGCACCGCGACGGTGCTGGTGCCACGAGGCCAGCTGTCACTGGCCATCGGACGCGACGGCCAGAATGCTCGCCTCGCGGCCAAGCTGACCGGCTTCCGAATCGACATCAAGCCAAGCGAAGCCGACGATGAAGCAACGCCATGAGCCTGGCCTCCCCACTCGTGGGGAGGGTGGCCCGGTCGCGAAGCGACCCGGCCGCGTGGGGATCCGGACCTGCGCCGGATGCCGCGAAGAAGCCGGGAAATCAGCACTGATTCGAGTGGTCCGGTTGGCTGGGGGCGGCGCAGTCATCGACCGTACTGGCCGGGTGGCTGGGCGCGGCGCCTACGTCCACGACGACCCGGCCTGCGTCGAATTGGCCCGGAAAAAGCGCTCGCTGGACCGGTCTTTGCACACAACAATCCAGCCGGACCTTTGGTCTGAACTGACCCGCTAGCCGCCCGCCTTCAGGTTTCGAATTCGCCCCTGGCGGCATAATCATGAGTTCGGGCCATGAAATCACACGAACTCGCACGCGAACTTGGGATCAGTCAAAAGGAGCTGGTGAACTTTCTCCAGCAACGGCGACTGACGCGAAACGCTGCCGCGCCGCTGGCGCCGGGAGCGATCGAGGCTGCGCGTTCGGCGTTCAAACCGACCTCCGTCGCCGTCAAGATCGAGGCTAACGGCGACCGGCGCGTAGTCCTGCCGCCGACCCTCTCCGTCAAGGATCTCGCCGAGAAGCTCGGCGTCAGCCCGGTCGAGGTGATCAAGAAACTGATGGCGTCGAAGATCCTCGCCACGATCAACCAGGTCATCGACTTCGCGACGGCGGAGATCGTCGCCGACGAGTTCGGCTTCACTGTCGAACCGGTCCTCAGCGAAGACGTGGTCGCGATCGAGTCGGCCGAGGGTGAAGGCGACGTCGTGACCACCTCGCGCGAAGAGCTCTTCTCGCTCGCCAACGAGGACCCGGCGAAGCTGGTCGTCCGACCGCCCATCGTCACTGTGCTCGGTCACGTCGACCACGGCAAGACCTCGATCCTCGACGCGATCCGGAAGACGCGAGTCGCTGCAAAAGAGGCCGGAGGCATCACCCAGAGGATTGGCGCTTACAAGATCGAGACGGCCGACGGCCATCCGGTGGTCTTCATCGACACGCCCGGCCATGAAGCCTTCACCGCGATGCGCGCCCGTGGCGCTCAGGTCACCGACATTGTCGTGCTGGTCGTCGCGGCCGATGACGGCGTGATGCCGCAGACAGTCGAGGCCATCCACCACGCGCGTGCCGCGAAGGTGCCGATCATCGTCGCGATCAACAAGATCGACAAGGACGGGGCGAATCCCGACCGCGTCCACCAGGAGCTCGCTACGCAGGGCATCGTGACGCGCCACTACGGCGGCGAGCATGAGTGCGTCCACCTCAGCGCCAAGACCGGGCAGGGCATCGACGACCTGCTCACCACCATCGTCCTGTCGACCGACATCCTCGAGCTGAAGGCCAACCCCGACCGGAACGCGATCGGCACCATCGTCGATGCTCACCTGGAGCGGGGGAGAGGTCCTGTCGCGACGGTGCTCGTCCAGGCAGGCACGCTAAAGGTCGGCGACGACTTCGTGTGCGGCCACATCTACGGCCGCGTGCGCGCGCTGGCGGACGACCTCGGTCGCAGCGTCACTGACGCGCCGCCCGCGACCCCCGTGGTCGTGTCGGGCATGAGCGAGGTGCCACAGGCTGGTGACATCTTCCAGGTGGTCGGCTCGGAAAAGGTTGCCCGCCAGATCGCCCTGACGAAGCTTTCCGAGAAGCGCACGCTGGAAGCGGCCAAGGACTTTGCGCCACGCATCACGCTCGAGGAGCTGGCGCGCCGCGCGAAGGAGGGCGAGGTCAAGGAGCTCAGCCTGGTCGTCAAGGCCGACGCGCAAGGCACGTTGGAAGCAGTGCTCAGCGCATTGCAGAAGATCGAGGACCCCGTCGTTGCGATCAAGATCGTCGGCACAGGCGTCGGCGCGGTCAGCGACTCGGACCTTCTGCTGGCCGGCGTGTCGAACGCGATCATCGTCAGCTTCAACCTCAAGCCCACGCCTGCGTCGACCGCGGCCGCCGAGAGAGCGAAGGTCGAGGTTCGGTATTACGACGTCATCTACAAGCTGACGGAAGACGTCGAGCGCGCCGCGAAGGGTCTACGCGAACCCACGTACCGTCAGATCCGCGAGGGCAAGGTCGAGGTAATCACCCCGATCAAGATTCCCCGGCTCGGAGTCATTGCCGGCAGCCGGGTCCTGGAGGGCAAGGTCAGCCGTGGAGGCTGGGTCAAGCTGCTGCGGGGCAAGGAGCAGGTCTTCGAAGGCAGGATCAGCTCCCTCAAGCATTTCAAGGAAGACGTTCGGGAGATGCCCGCGGGCCAGGAATGTGGAATCGCGGTCGAGGGCTACGAGACGTTCGAGCCCGGCGACACGATGGAGACATATCGACTCGAGCGAGAAGAAATCTAGTCAGCGAGCGAGTGCGTTGCTGACTGCGGAGGTCGTCATGACCAGCTACCGCGCGGACCAGGTCGGGGAGCAAGTACG
>DASRWV010000111.1:0-25109 GCA_035687505.1 Nitrosotalea sp. | reverse complement strand
AGCGGAAACAGTCCGGTTTCCGCTCATTCTTTAAGCGTATTCGTCAAGGGCGCGGATGAAGTTTAAGTAGACGCGCTGGTGCTCTCGGATGATGCCGTGCGCGCCGAGCTCCCACCACTCGTCAGGGGTGAAGTAAGCGCTCACCTCCGCGGCAGGTCCCGACTTGCCGTACCACTGGATCAGGTGAAGGTTGTCGGACTGCAGCAGCCACCTTGCGATCTCGATGAACCGGGGGTCGCCGGTCAGCCGGGCCTTCGAGTACGCGTGGTGCATCAAGCGAAAAACGCCCTGCTGGGCGGAGTTGCCGAGGAAGAACTCCATGCCGCCCTCGCCCGCCCACGTCGAGCCGTACTCGTTGATCGGCAGCTCATATCGCGGGTCCGCCGCCTCGGCCACGGCTTCCGAGGGCAGCAGCATGCGCAGCTTTCGCCTCTTGATCTGGGTGTTGAGGGCGCGCACGAACTGGAAGATGCCCGAGTCCTTCGGGTGATGCTCGCCAAACGTCTCGAAGTCCCATCCGAGCGTGACGACTTCGCCTCCCGTGTCGCTCAGCCAGCGCGCGTAAGTGTCGGCCATCAGCGGCCACATGCTCCAGCCGCGGTTGGAGAACCGATATCCGATGTCGTCCGAGAGCTCGTGGTGGCGAGCCAGGAGGGCCAGCTTCTGCCCTGGATATCGATAGACGTGCGTCGGCTCGCGCCAGCCGAGCTGCCACGCCCGCCCTTCCATGAAGGCGCCGGTGAACCCGCACTGCTGAAGAGCGAAGTACACGTCGTTCGACATGAACATCTCGGTCGTGTCCGTCATCGTCACCGCTTTCTGGAAGACGTCCTCGAGGCGGCGGCGGGCCCACAGCATCGAGGCCTTGAACTCGACGATGTCCATGTAGAGGAGCCAAGAGTGGTACGGCTCGACGCAAACCACCTCGACGTTAGGGCTCGCGCACAGGCGCTGGAACGAATCGAGCACCTTCTTTCCGTACTGCTCCGCCTGAACGAGAAACGAGTTGCTGAAACCGATCGACATGCGCCAACCGCGCCGCGTCAGGTCGCGGAACATCGCGGTCGCCGGAAAGTACGCGTACTGCGCGACCTTCTCGAAGTAGCGGCGGTCCATCGCTTCGTCGAACAGGAAGCTCGCGAAGTCGTCGGGCGGCGTGCCCGCCGGGATCACCCGCGCCGGGAGCCTCAGCCTTCGCGGCTGGTGGACCACCGTGTAGACGACAAGGTTCTCAGCCATGCGAGGGCGGCTTCCGCCCGGCCTTCGGCTCCGGTGCGAGAGGCTGTGTCACCGCCTGCAGCGCGGCGGCGAACTCCACGCGCAGCAGGAGCTGATCGATCACCTTCTCCCAGATGTGCTCGCGCGCGGTGGTCCTGCCGCGCTTGCGCATGCGCGCAGCGAGATTCGGCCGCTCCTTCAGCAGCGTCAGCTCGGTGACGAGCTCGACAGGATCGCTCGTCTCTACGACGAGCGCGTTGCGGTACGCCTCCGCATAGTCCTCGCCCGTCGAGCCCGTCACCGCCAGCCCGCCCGCGGCCATCACCTCGAGGCCGACCAGACCGAATGGCTCGTGGCCCGAATTGGCCAGGACCGCATCGCAGGCCGGATAGATGATGGCGAGCAGGTCGTCATTGAGAAAGGTGGTGAGGTTGATCACGTCGGCGTCAACTTTTGCGCGCAGGAGCGCGGCCAGCCCCGCCACATCCGGAGGTGTTGGCGCGTCGACCACGGCCAGGCCCTGCTGGCGCGCGTGGTTGACTACCTCGGCGCCATGGGGCTCCTTTCCGCCGCGCATCAAGAGCTTGACCTTGCTGCCCTTGCGCTTGAGGTAGGCCATTGCGGACACCGCCATCAGCCACCGCTTGTCCGGGTCGAAGCGGCCGATCTTGAAGCACAGGTAGTCCGCCGCCGCTGCAGCCCTCAGCTCGGCCACCGCCACCGGGTCCGCAGCAGCGATTGACGAGCGCGGGATGCCGTTGGGGATGACTATCGCGTTCTGGTGCCAGTCCCACATCTCGAACTTCATGTAGCGGCTGACAGTGGTGAGGGTCGCGGCCAGCGTCAGCGCGGCCCAGTCGATGCGGTGGAAGCCGAATGTGTTGTTGGCGTTCCACAACATCACTACATGGTCGCGAAGGCCGCGGCGGTAGAGCGTGTCGGAGATGAGGCTCATCGACCACGACGTATGCCACTCCTCGCCGAGCACCACCACGTAGCCGCCGGCGGCGACGGCCGGCGCGATCACCTTGTCGATGACCTCCGGAGGCAGGCTCAGGTTCCAATCGCGGATCTTTCCTTCCTCGCCGTCATAGACGCCTCCGCGGTGCTGCGAGGAGATCCATTGGCCCCAGCGACGTAGATGGAGCTTGCCTTCTTCGAGCGTTTCTTCGCCGGGCAGATCCGGGTCGCCGATGAAATAGAGGTGCGTGTCGTAGCCGCGCCTCGCGAGTGAGCGCGTCAGGCCTTTCACGCGAACTCCAAGACCTCCCGCCTGGCTGTAGAGGTCAGGGCCTTCGAAGCTGAGCACGACGAAGGCGGTCCGGTCGGGCGTGAAGATCATTCCAGCGGACCGAGAAATTCCAGCGCCTCGTCATGCAGCTCCTTCGTCGGCGCGCAGAGCAGCGTGGTCCGGCTGTCGAGCGAGGCCGCCAGCGGTCCGATGAGGTTGCCTCGCATGTCAGTCGCGACTCCGCCTACCTCAGAGAGCAGGAGCAGGCTTGCCGCCATGTCGAAGACCCGAACCGGCATCGGCGCGCAGAAGACATCGAACCCTCCCGCGGCGGTGTGCGCTATCGAGAGCGCCATCGAGCCCAGTATGCGGAGCTTGTTCGAACGCTCCACCAGTGGTCGCGCGACCGCGATCCCTTTCGGCGAGCTCTCGAGTCCGAGGATCTGGATCCGCTTGCGATCCTGTCGAGGAGTCACCAGAAGAGGCGCGCCGGCGCGCCACGCCCCCTGCTTGCGGATCGCGGTCCATGCCTCGCCGTTGTTCATGTTCAGCACATAGCCCGCGAACGTGTCGTCGATGGTCGGCCCATCGAGCGCCGCGAGCATGAGCGCAAATACCGGGACTCCCTGCTTGGCGTTCAGGCTGCCGTCGACCGGGTCGACGAGGATCAGCGGGTAATCGGAGCCGAAGCTGCGGCGTCCCGATTCCTCGGAGAGGACCGAGAACGTCTCACCGTGCCCGGCGACAGCCGTGAGGTCGGTGAAGACGACCGCCTCCGCCGCGCGGTCGAGCTCCAGCGTCCTGTCACCGCCGGCGCCTACCTCGAAGCGCACGCCGCCCGCGTCGGTGCCCGCGAGTGGGAGCACTGCTTCACGCACACCGGCCCCGATGCGATGAAAGACGTCGAGCCAGTCGCGCGGTTTCAGCTGGTCTCAGGCAACCCGGGGTCGGTCGCCACCTTGCGGCGGCGCCGGCGGCGGCGCTCGACGACGATCGTGATGAGGTAGGGCTGCTGCATCGCCCACACCTTCTCGATGAGCTGCGGGACGGGGAGGCTGTGGGGCCCGTCGATGCCCAGCATGACCAGCGCCTCCGCCACGTGATCGGGCAGCTCGGTCTTGTCGTGAAGATTGAGCTGCTCGAGCGTTTCGAGAATGTCATCGAGACGGCGCAATCCCTGCCGCCGATTCTGATCGGACCGGTTAAGCAACGCCGCTAGCTTAATAATCTTTCGCGGCGCGCGTGAGCGCGCGGCTCACCTCGTCCGGCCGTTCGAACTGCAGCCAGTGGCCCGCGCCCTGGAGTACCTCGAGCCTGAACGGGCCCTCGACATGCTGTGCAGTGGCCTCCACGGCCCGCCTTCCAAGCGCAGGATCCTCGTCGCCCCACAGCAGTGTGGTCGGCGTCGTGATCTTCAGCTCCTGCGTGAGGGCCGCCCAGGCCCCGCCGCCTCGGCCGAGGTTCGCGCGGTAGTAGTTGAGACCGGCGGTGAGCCGGCCGGGCCGGCTGAGGGAGCGGGTGAAGTGCTCGACGATGGCTCGCGGCACCGCGTCGGGATTCGGTCCGAGCGCGAACATCGCGCGAAGGCGTTTGTAATCCTCGTCGGCCAGCACGTGCTCCGCCTTGCCCTCGATAAGGAAGAGTGCGACGTAGCGGGACTTCTCCCGCTGCTCCTCGTCGACGCGACTTGCCTCGGCCAGCGCGGCGGGGTGCGCGACCGACAACGCAGTCAGCGTCTTGGCCATCTCAGGATGGCGCCCGGCAAAGAACCACGCGACGAGCGAGCCCCAGTCGTGGCCGGCGACATGGGCCTGCCGGCGACCGAAGGACTTGATGATCGCGGCGACGTCCGCGACGAGGTGGTCGATCGCGTAGTTATCCACACCCTCCGGCGCGTCGCTCAGTCCGTAGCCCCGAAGATCCGGCGCGACGGCAAGGCAGCCGGCCTTGGCCAGTGCGTCGACCTGCTTCGTCCACGACTCGGCGCCCTCCGGGAATCCGTGAAGAAGGATGAACATATCTCCGTCCGCCGGCCCGTCGACCATGGCGCGAAAACGCAGGCCATTCGCCTGGACCATGTGCTGTGAGGCTGTCACTTGCAGTTGGTGAGGATGAATTCCGATGCGACGTCAAGGGCCTGCTCGAGCACGGCGAGGAGTCCGTGGCCCTGGCCCGTGAAAATCTCGAGCCGAGCGTTGGGAACGAGCTTTACCGCCTCTTTCAAGAGGTCGATGCGGGCAAATGGATCGCGATCGCCACTCAAGAAGAGGGTCGGGCAGCGAATCGAAGGCAGATGCTCGGTGCGGAGCTCGTCCGTGTGGCCCGGACGGTGCAGCGGATACGAAAAAAGCACGAGCCCGCCGAAGTCCGCCTCGATCGCGGCCATGCTCGCGACCCTTCCGCCGAACGATTGACCGCCGCCGATGACCTCATGCCCTCGACCCGAGGTCTTGATGAAGACCGGAACCGCTCGCTCCGCTTTTCCTTTCGGCAAATCCACCGCGACGGCATTGATTCCGCGACGTGTGAAGCCCACCACGTAGGGTTTCATCGAAGCTGCAGTACCCGATGCGCCATGACCGAGGACCACTCGCATTTTTCTATCGTCGCAGTTTTTTTCCGGTCGCGTGGACGTCGCGATAGGTCTTCATCGCAAAAATTTCCGATTGCGTCTCAAAAAATATTTCTTCCGAACCATTGACGTGAGTGGTTGCATTCATGTATCAAAGCACCTGTATGGCGATGCTGCTCGTGGTTGCCACCACAGAGGCGACGGACCCGACGCGAGTCAGCGTGTCATTTCGTACAACCGCCAACGTCTCGGAGTTCTCGTCATTGAGGCTTCGCGGCGATACCCGTGGGGTTGCAGAGGAGGTACGTGTAGGAGAGATCGTTCATCACGTCTCACCAAACGCGGACACCAACAAACCAATGGAACCTCGGGTCCGTATCACCAGGAGAAGGAGGTAGCAACATGGCAGCAAAGAAGAAGGCAGCGAAGAAGCCGGCAGCCAAGAAGGCCACCAAGAAGAAGAAGTAGTTTCTTCTTCATTCGTTTTTTAGTTCGTAATGCGCCGGGGTTCTGTGGAGCCCCGGCGCTCTCTATATAAGAGGGAACCAAGGTCCCCTCTCATACTCACCCTCCCTCCTCGCGACACAAGGAGGCCTGAAGACAAAGTCACAGCCGGGTGAAACCCGGCTGTCACGCCACGCTAGCGTGGCCCCGGCTCGCCGAAGTGGCGCCACCGTGCCGGTTTCTCGCGGCACATAAAATTCGCATCCGTGAGAAACGCGTCCATCACAGAGCACAACCGGCGCATGTGGGATCGCCTTGCCCGCGCTGGAATCCCGTACACGCAGCCGCAGGGCCGGCCGCCGCGGTCGCGCGCCGCCCTCAGACGTTTTCTCGATCCAGACGGACGTTTGAAAGGGGTTCGCCTGCAGGGCGCCCGAGTTTTGGCGCTCGCAGCGGGTGGAGGATGGGACGCAGTCATCTTCGCGATGCTCGGTGCTGAGACCACCCTCGTCGACATCTCGGCGATTCAGCTGCGGACCACCCGCGAGCTGGCACGACAGAAGGGCGTATCGATCAAGACCGCTCGGATCGACATGGCCGACCTTTCCCGCTTCGCCGCCGGCTCATTCGACGTCGTGTGGCAATGCCATTCGCTGGTCTTCGTCCGCAACGTGCGCAAGGTCTTTCGCGAAGTGGGTCGAGTCCTTGCGCCTGGAGGTACTTACCAGACGACGACCATGCATCCCACCACGCTCCGCCTGTACGGCCGGTATTCAGGTGGCGGATGGCAGCCGCGGCTGCCTTACTTCGACGATCGAGCCATGCCCTACGAGAAAGAAGCTGACGTCACCTGGGAGTTTGGGCGGACCCGCGTGATCGCGCCCACCATTGAGTTCGGACATACGGTCGAGACCCTGGTCAACGGCATAGTCGAAGGTGGAATGGTCGTCGACGGCCTATGGGAATACTCGCCGGGTGAGCCCGACCTCAAGGCCAAGCCTGGGAGCGACGGCCACCTGGAAACGCTCTTCCCCGCCTTTATCGAAATTCGAGCGCGAAAGCTCTAGGACCTATTCGCATTGGGTACCCGAAATGGGCACCGACGTGGGTACTTCACCGGATGGCGGCTCCTCGGATCGAACCTAGCTTGGTCTCACGCCGCAAGGCGAATCTTTCCGGAGGAAGTTGAGATGCAAGCACAGCAGGTTTTGACGAGGGGATCGCGGAAGAGTCTCGGTGTCGCGCTCGTGGCGCTAGTTGTGGCGATTGGGGCGATGCTCGCGATCGCATTCGCAGCCACCACGGGAACTCCGTCCGCACCCAAGGCGACGGGAGCGACCACGCAGCCGGCCGGCGGCTACAACGATTTGCAGCCCGACCGAACGAAGACCCACGGACAGCTCCCCTAACACCAGCCGTTACTCCGGAAGAGGGCTGCCCGCAAGGGCAGTCCTTTTTCTATTGAGTGTCCCCGGTGGCAAATTGAACCGCCTCGAGCCAGGACATTCGCCTGCCCCGCTCAAAAGCGTGCTCAATCTCCGGCCCGGTAAGAGCCAAAGCTTTTGCCATGCCTTCGGCGAGGATTGGAAAGCCGGTGCCCGGTGTGCCGAGCTCCTTTGCGGTAACTTCAACTGCGGCCGCAAGGGTCGCCGCACGCCGCCAGCTGCCGAGGCCGAGAGCGATCAACACCATGGTCCGCAGCGCTTCGGGATCCGGACGCCCGGCTTCGCCTGGCACTTCCACTTGCAGTGAGTGCCGCGACCAGCCAAGCGCCTCCTCGAAGCGGCCCTGGCCAGCCAGTGCCACTGCCAGAGTATCTTCGGCCGCCCGCTGACTTTCGAACTGGACCGGTTCCTCGCACAGGGCAACCGCGCGCCTGGCGTTGGCCTCGGCGGCGTTGAACTCGCCCGCGATGAGATCAAGGCATGCGAGCTGGTTCAGCAGGACGACGATCCACGCGGACTCCAGTTCCTCCGCCAGGCTGATGGCTCGTTCGAGGCGGCTTCTGGCCACCGCCAGGTTGCC
This sequence comes from Nitrosotalea sp., assembly GCA_035687505.1. GTDB lineage: Bacteria > Chloroflexota > Dormibacteria > Dormibacterales > Dormibacteraceae > Palsa-870. The sequence goes on along the minus strand of DASRWV010000111.1, from coordinate 17,619 downwards.
GCGGCGCGCCTCGATGACTGAGCCGGACCCTAGAGCTCGCAGCATCCCGTGGACCTCACCCTCTCGCTCGAATGCCTCCACTGCGGAAGCGTTGGCTTCAGCGGCCTCATCCAGATGCCCGGTCACATTCGCCAGCAATGCCAGGGCGTGATTGGCCACGGCGCGATCGACGGACGATTCGGTCGCCGCAGCGGCTGCGCGCCGCGCGAAGTGGAGGCCCTCGCGGTAGCGCCCGCCGTCGTACATGGCAAGACAGGTGAGTCCGGCAAAGTGGATGAAGCGCCCCGGACCTTCAGCGTCCAATCGGTCCAGGACCTCGCGGGCGGAGTCCAGCTCCTGGATGAGCGCCTGCATGCCCTGGGACCTTCGTGCCTTTATATCCTCGGCTACCGCCTCTACCAGGTTGCAGTACGCGACCACCAGGCGCTCCTGGGTCTGCTCAATCTCGTTGCTCTCGGCGAGCCGGTCGGCAGCGAACTGGCGAACGGTGTCCAGGAATCGGTAGGTGTCGCTGGCATTACGAACCACCAGAGAGCGCTCTACAAGCGCGAGAACGACACTTTCAGACACTGCTGCAACGCGGGCGGCCAGCGCGAGGCCGAAAGCGCCTGGGAGCACAGCGAGTCGCCGAAAGCAGATGCGCTCCTCCGAACTGAGCGCGTCGTGGCTCCAGGCGATACTCGCGGTGAGACTTTGCTGGCGAGGGGGAGCTGTCCGGCTGCCCGCCGAGAGTAACCCCAGTGCGTTGCCGAGCCCGGAAGCAATCGCCGCCACAGACATGACGCGAGTCCGGGCAGCGGCCAGCTCGACCGCCAGCGGCATGCGGTCCAGCCGCCGGCAGACCTCATCGACCAGGGCCTCATCCGCCTTCTCGCCGTGCGAGCGTTCGCGGAAGAGAAGAGTCGCCTCGTCCGCATCCAACGGTGGTACCTGAAAGATTTTCTCCGAGGCCAGGCTGAGAGGTTCCCGCGAGGTCGCGAGAACGGTGACGCTGGGCTGCTGGAGCAGTCGCTCGGCGACCTGTGCGGCCTCGACCACAACGTGTTCGCAGCAGTCGAGGACGACAAGGTGCGAGCCTCGTTGCAGCACGGCGTCGACACCACCCCACACGTCCGTGGCGGCACCAATGTTGAGCGATTCGGCCAAAGCCCAGAGAACAGGCTCGAGGTCATCGGTCGTCGAGAGATCGACGACTGATATTCGGAAACCGGGCAGCCCTTGCACAACAGCAAGTGCAAGACGTGTTTTCCCGATCCCACCAGGTCCCACGAGGGTGACCAGGCGATTGCCCTTCAGCATGTGGCGGACCTCGCGGATTTCACGCGACCTGCCCACGAAGCTGCTGACGGGCGCCGGCAGTGAACGACCAGGCGACGCCGCGCTGGATGCGGGCGCTTCCTGCGTCGCGGCCCAGGCCGCGATCTGAGACCGGGTGGTGAAGCCGAGCTTGGTCCGGATGTTCTCCAGGTGGCGTTCTGCGGTGCGCTCGGAGATGAACAGGCGTGCGGCGATCTCACCGTTTGTCAGGCCCTGGGCAACGAGCCTGGCCAGCTCCTTCTCGCGCCGCGTCAGCTGAAGCACCGCCACCGGACTTTCCAGGATGCCTCACATGGCACATAGATAGAAGGGAAAGCTTGACTTACGAACATCTGTTCGCTATGGTCTGCGTGCCTCCACTTCTCCCCTGCGTCTTCATTTCGCGAGGCGGCCAAAGATGCAGGAAATGCCACTTGATGAGTGTCCCGACCCCGAATTCCGCCGCAGATTCGCGCCATCGGCGGCCGGAGCCAAGGAAAGGGTGGCGCGGCTAGGAGCGCATCCGTGGATGCGTGACGACGCCGCGCCGGGCCCCTTGACGCAGGCTTCAGCGCCGCAGGCGCCCGGCCGCCTAGGGCGCGAAGATGCAAGGAACTTCGGGGACGGGGCACTCAATACTGCGATCAACTCGATTCGGGTCCGTTTCGGCAGCCAGGCGCTGACGAGGGCGGCGGAGCTGCCGCCCCCCCAGCCCTGGCCCAGCCGGACTCCGATCGATCGCCTGACCGGGATCGGCGGACTGCCGCGCGGCCGGCTCACGCTTCTGACAGGAAGCGGAACGTGCGGCAAGTCCACTCTCGCTCTTCTGCTGCTGGCCGGCGCGACCCGCGAGTTCGCGCACGCGATGGTGATCGACACCAACTCAGGTTTCGATCCCTGGACCTTGCTTCCCTTCTATCCCGAGCTGAGCGCGCTGACAGTGGTCCGCGCGCCAGCTCCTGAAATCGCCGGAGAGGCGATGGCAGCGCTGGCCAAGGCGGGCGCGGGATTCATCCTTCTATTGGGCGAGGTCCCGGAGCACTGGCTGGGACCGCTCGAGTCGGGAGCGAACCGTTCGGGCACGGTGATGGTGGGTGTGATCGACGCACCCGGACGCGCCTTCGCACACGCTTCGAGCTTCAGCGTCGGTCTTTCTCGGACCGATTGGATCTGGGAACGGGGGCAGCTCGTCGGGCTTCGTGCCTCTGCTCGCTGCGTGAAAAATCGCGTGGCTCCTCCGCTTGGTGAGACCGAGCTGGAGATCCGCTACCCGCTCGGCGCGAAGTCACTGTTCGATCACCAGGTGCACGTCACCGAGGTTCCTTCACTTCATGTGGAGCTCGAGTGCGCATCTGCTGTGGTCTGACCAACCACCTCGAGCTCGCCCGACGCCCGGATCTGTACGGAAATCCCGTCGTGGTCGGACATTGGGAAGAGCACGTGGTCGCTCTCTCCGAGGAGGCGATGCCATTTGGCGTGATGCCGGGGATGGCGCTGCGCCAGGCAGAGCATCTCTGCCCGCAAGCGACCTTTCTTCCACCGGACCCCGAAGCCGCCGCGCACCTGCGAGAGCTGATCTCCTCGGCGCTGTACGACCTCGCGCCGACGGTCGAGGTCCGCGTCGAAGGCATCGCGTGGCTGGACGTGAGCGGCGTCCCCAAGCCTGGCGAATCGATCCGCGAAGCTCGACGCCGGTTGAAGACGGCGATCGGACGCGAGCCGCGGCTTGGTCTAGCGCCGGGCCCTTTCTCCGCCAGACTCGCGGCGGCGCGCGCGAGACCCGGCCGCCTCGTGCAGGTCGACAACGCGAGCGAATTCCTCGCTCCGCTTTCTCCTCATGAGCTCCCGCTCGATGCAGAGCAGCTGGAACGACTCGACCTTCTTGGGCTTCGCACGCTGGGCGCATTGGCGGCGATGGGCCCGCGCGAGCTTGAGAGCCAGCTCGGCCGGGCCGGACGACATGCGGTTTTGCTTGCGCGAGGCCTCGAGCCCGACGAGCTCACTCCGTGGCGCCCTCCTCTTTTCACCAGCGCACACCGGCAGTTCGACTCATCGGTCGAAGACCGCGAGGCGCTGCTGTTCGTCGCGCGCGCGCTGTGCGGCGATCTCGCCGAGGAGCTCGGCCTGCGCGGGGCCGGTGCGAAGAGCATCCGCGTGCGCCTCTTTTTCGAAGATGGTTCTCAGGAACGGCGCGACTCTGTCGTGCGCCATCCGCTGAGCAGCGCGGCCGAGCTGTTTGGATTGATCGGGTCGTGGATCAAGGAGTGGCAGCCACATGCTCCGATCACCGAGATGTGGATCGAGCTGCCGGTGCTCGAATCAGCGGGGCGGCGGCAGCTGCGGCTGTGGGCGGGCGGCGACGGCAACGGCGAAGAGGTGGCCGCCGCACTCGAGCGATTGCAGGAACGCCATGGCGACGAGGTGGTGTATATGCCGCGGCCTCACCTGCTGTCCTCCCCACTCCCATCGCAGCGCTTCGCGTGATGCGACTGCTGGAATCAGAAGCAGCCGTTGGCCGGATAGCCCGACTGGTCGGAGACCTTCTGAAGCCCGCCGGCATCGGAGTAGAGGTAGATGCCTTGCGGGCTGCCGAACCACACGCCGTGGTCGTCGGTGATGCCGCCAGACAAGGTGGCGGCGATCGGACCCTTGTGAATGGATCGCTGCTTTGCGTCCTCAACGGAGAGCAGGAGCTCGGCGGTCGGGTCCGGGTAGTTGATGGCGTCGTGGACGGCACGGGTCAGCGGACGTCCGTGAGCGTCGATCCCGATGACATTGAGACCGGTTCCAGGCCGATCAACCCAGATGATCTCTCTGCCGGCATTGAGGTCGAGCCGCCAGATCTGGTTGGACTCGACGCGCACGCGGCTGCGGACCGGGTTTGCGTCGGCAGGATTCAGGGCGCCGAACCAGAAGATGCCGCCGCCCCCGCTGACCTGAACCAGGACTTTCGTCACGACACGAATGGACCCGGTCGAAGGGTCGAAGAGCCACATGCCCGGGGTGGGGCCTTCGACCGCCTGGACCAGGTAGATTCCCTCGGGCGCGTAGTCAACGACGACTGCCCGGGGTCCCAAATTGGCCGCGGGCTCGATCGGAAATCCGACCTCCTTGCCGCTGGCAACGTCCACGATCTGGACGATAGGCACGCCTTGCTTCAAATCAGGGAGCACTGCGGCGTAATGGGTTCCTGCCGCGGTGACCGCCTCGCGCCTCACCGGCAGCCATCTGGAGAACGCCCGGTCGAAGTAGAAGCCGCCATTGCCGGCGGGATCGATGGTCACCGAGCGCGAGGGGAAAGAGATGAAGGCGTTCTTGACAGCGCTTGGATCAAGCGAATTGAAGATTGGGAGCCGGCAGGAGAACGAAACCGAGCTCAGCGGCAGGTCACCCGGAATTGGACTCTGGGACGCACTGGGACTGGGAGTGCTTTTCGCGGTGGGCTGCGTAACCGGACTGCAGGCGAGCGTAAGCACGATCAGTGCCGCCGGCCAGCCTCGCATCGACTCATTCAAACGCCGGTCGGCAGCGAACGTTTCCAGTGACGCGCCTCTTGTCCCCGCCAGCCGCGGTCGAGGTCACGCTGAGCGACGACGGCACGCCGGCCTTCATCACCGGCGCCTTCAGCGGGTCGGTCGACCCTATCGCTCGCTGGAAGGTCGAAACCGAGTGGTGGAAGCAGCCAGTGATCCGCGAGTACTGGAAGGCGCTGCTCAACAGCAACCTTCTATGTGAGCTGTACCACGACCTCCACGAGGACAAGTGGTTCGTGGAACGGATCTATGACTGAGTGGTCAGATAGGCGGCTGTGCGCCAGAAAAAGAAATGACCCCGCCGGTTCGCTTCGCGGGCTCCGGCGCCTGCCTTGCGGCTGGTGCCAGATCCCTCGCACGTTCCCTTCGGGGCCGTCGACAACCGTATCGCGGCCATGGATGGGAAGGCAATCCCCAATCTTTGTCGCCAGGCTACGTCTTGTAGCTGTGCGCTAGGTGAACCCCTATGTCGAGCTCCATTGCCACTCCAACTTCTCTTTTCTCGACGGTGGCTCTCATCCCGCCGAGCTGGCGATGCGCGCAGCCGAGCTCGAGATGCCCGCGCTCGCGATCACCGACCGCGGTGGCGTATACGGCGCAGTGCGATTCCTCCAGGCCTGCCGCAAGATCGGAGTGAAACCGATCATCGGCACCGCCTTGGAGGTCGAAGGCGAAGAGGTAGTCATGATCGCGCGCGATCTTAACGGTTACTCCAATCTGTGCCGGCTGCTGAGCTTTGCGCACGCCGACCAACCCAAGGGCGAGGCGCGCGCCACCATCGCGAAGGTCGCCGAACACCGCGGCGATCTCTTCTACCTCAGCGCGACCGATGACGAGAAGCGGCTGCGCGGGCTGCAGGAGGCGCTGGGCCGGGAGAACGTCTTCAGCGAGCTGCACCACCACATGAGTCCGGAGGACCAGTGGGTGCTCGAAGGCCGCGCTGCGATGGCGAAGCGGTGCGGGGCAATGGTGATCGCGACCAATGAGGTGCACTATCACGTCCCCGAGCGGCGGCGGCTGCATGACGTGCTGGTGGCCATCCGGCATCGCGCCACTCTCGAGACGGCACGGCAGCATCTCTTTCCCAACTCCGAGCATCACCTGAAGAGCGGGGCGGATATGCGGCCTCTCTTCAAGGGGCATGCCGAAGCGCTGGCCACGCCGTGGGACATCGCGCAGGAATGCGACGTCGATCTCAATTTCCGCAAGGTGCGCTTTCCCGGCTTCCCGGTGCCCGCCGGCGAAACGCCCTTCTCGTTCCTCTACAAGCTGTGCTTCGAAGGCGTGCGCGACCGCTATCGCCCGATCACGCCCGAGGTCGCGCGCCGCCTGCAGCGTGAGCTGGAGGTGATTGAGAAGACAGGGCTCGCCGAGTTCTTCCTCATCAACTGGGACCTGATGCGGTTCGCGCGCGAGCATGGCGTTCCCGGGCAGGGACGTGGGTCCGCCGCCGACTCGATCGTCGCCTACGTGCTCGGCATCACCAGGGTCGACCCCATCGAGCACAACCTGCTGTTCGAGCGCTTCCTGCACGAAGAGATGACGAGCACGCCGGACATCGACATCGACTTCTCCACGGAGCACCGCGAGCAGGTGATCCAGTACATCTACGACAAGTACGGGTGGGAGCGGACCGGGATGGTGTGCAACGTCGTCACCTTCCAGCCACGGATGGCGATCCGCCAGGTGGGCAAGGCGCTGGGTTTCTCCGCCGAATTGCTCGACAGGCTGGCCAAGGGGGTGGACCGATGGTTCACCGAGGACGTCGCCGATTCGATGCTCGACGCGGTGCCGCCGCCCGAGATGCGGCCGCAGAGCTGGCAGCAGTTCCTGGAGCTGTGCCGAGAGATCATCGAGTTTCCACGCCACCTGTCGATCCACAACGGCGGCATGCTGGTGACCGGTGAGCCACTGGTCGAGATCGCGCCGGTCGAGCCCGCGACCATGGAAGGCCGCCGCGTCGTCCAGTTCAACAAGGACGACGTCGAGGACCTGGGGCTGATCAAGATGGACATGCTCGGCCTGCGCACGCTTTCGGTCGTGGCCGAAGCCCTGGAGCTGATCAAGGACAAGACGGGGGTGCGGCCTGACCTCGACCAGCTGCCGCTGAACGACCCGGCGGTCTTGAAGATGTGCAGCGACGCGGACACGATCGGCGTCTTCCAGATCGAGTCACGTGCGCAGATGCAGACCCTCCCCCGCACACGGCCGCAGAACTTCAACGACCTGGTGGTCGAGGTGGCGATCATCCGGCCGGGTCCGATCCAGGGCAATGCGGTTCATCCGTATATCCGCCGCAAGCAGGGGCGCGAGCCGGTCACTTACGCGCATCCGCTGCTCGAGCCGATCCTCAAGGACACGCTCGGCGTGATCCTCTATCAGGAACAGATCATCGAGATCGCGATGTATGTCGCGGGTATGCCCCCGAGCAAGGCGGATGGGTTCCGGCGCGCGATGACGCGACACCTCAACCGAGTCGAGATGTCATCGCTCGAGGGTGACTTCATCAGCGGCTGCCTGGCCAACGATGTTCCTCGCGACGTCGCGGACATGCTCTTCAAAGCGGTGCAGGGCTTCGCGGTGTATGGCTTCTGCCGCTCACACGCTGCCGCATTCGCGCGGACTTCCTACGAAACCGCGTGGCTCAAGCTCAACCACCCTGTCGAGTTTGGCTGCGGCCTGCTCAACAACCAGCCGATGGGCTTCTATCACCCGAGCGTCCTGGTCGAAGACCTGAAGCGCCACGGGGTCACGGTGCTTCCCGTCGACGTCAACCTCTCCGACATCCGGTGCCTACCCGAACCCTTGCCCGAGAAGGCACACCTCTCCGAGGGCCCTCCCTCCTCCCGGCCGTCCCTCCCCCGCCGGCCAACCGATCTCAGCGTATCCAGCTTGTCAACCGAGCCTGTTAAGACCATCACCCACGTCATGCGCATCGGCTTCAACTACGTCCGCGACCTCGGCGAGGACGGGCGGGAGGCGATCGTCGCCGAGCGCGCACATCGGCCCTACGCCTCCTTCGACGATTTCCTCCACCGGCTTCGCGGCGCACCCGTCGGGCCCCGCGCCGTTCGCAACCTCGTCATGGTCGGCGCCTTCGACGCGCTCGGCCAACCACGCCGCGAGCTCCTCTGGGGCTGGCAGGAGAGATGGCACGGCCACGGCCTGCGCCGAGGCATCGAAAAACAATCCGAGCTTCACCTCAACGGCACCGCCCCCGACCTCCCCTCGATCGACGCCTTCGACAAAAACCAGCTCGAGTACCGGATCTCAGACCTCTCCACCGGCCACCACCTAATCCACTTCTGCCGCGAAAAGCTGCAGAAGCTCGGGGCACTCGAGAGCAACAAGCTGGCGGCCATTCCAGATCGCCACAGAGTCCGCGTCGCCGGACTCGTCATCACCCGCCAGGCTCCCTCGACCGCGAAGAAGATCCGCTTCTTCACGCTGGAGGATGAGTTCGGCCAGGTCAACGTGACCATCAAGCCCGACGTCTACGAGCGCTACCGCCAGGTCGCCAACCGCCAACCGATCCTCGTCATCGACGGCGTGATGCAGCGCAACGACGGGGTGTATTCGGTGCTGGCCAGCCATATCGAAGCCCTCCAGGGCGTGCCCCGTCCGCCCCAGAAATCGCACGACTACCGCTGACCCCGCCCCCCGAGCCCTTACTTTCTGTAGCCAGTCATGGGTCTTTTAAGCCAAGCTATGCACTCAGGACTAATACGGCGCCGCTGAAAGGCGTTGAACGCAGCAGCCCCAAAGGAAGGATCCATGTCGATCGGCAGAGAAATCGAAGACATCGCCCGGGACCTGGTCAAGCACCAGCACGACCACCCTCCGGTGCGCGACCTCAACCGTGAAGTCGAACGCCGGCTCACGCTCGCCGATCGCATAGCCGACGATTTCGCCCGCCTCCTGGGCAGCTGGGTCTTCATCCTCGCCCAGGTCGGGATCATGGTCATTTGGGTTGGCCTGAACACCATCAACCTGATCCGGCCGTGGGACCGCTATCCCTTTTACTTCCTCAACTTCGTCCTCACCATCGAAGCGGTGGTCTGGGTCTCAATCGTGTTGATGGCGCTCAACCGGCAGGCCGACCGCGACCGCCTGCGCTCGCAACACGACTACGAGCTCAATGTCAAAACCGAAGAAGAGCTCAAGGCCCTGATGAACCACCTGATGCACCAGGACGAGATCCTGCTGCAGATCGTCAACCGCCTCGACCGCACCGACCGCGAAATGAAGCGGATCGCCCGTCACCTCGAGTCGGTGATCGAGACGAGCACAAGCCCACCGGTGCCGCGTTCTCCTGAAAAATCCGAGCGCCCGCCGATCATCCTTCCGGCGCCCTAGCGCATGACCTGCAACTAAATGACCTGGTAGACGGCGTACCCCTCTTTGTCGTAGACCAGCTTGCCGTGCTCGTCCCAGAACGCGCGGCTCGCGCCGCGCGGGATTTCCTGCGGCCCGATCATCACGTAGTCGACCCCGTACTTGCGCACTAGATCGGGAGCCAGCGGATCGCCGGTGAGGATTAGCTTCAGGTCCGCTCCCTTCGCCACGAAGTCCGGCATCCCGTACGTCCAGAGCCAGCCCGGATAGCCGATCATGACGCGCCTTCCGGCCAGCGTCGGGATCGGACTGTTGTGCTCGTCAGCGACGGCGAACACCGCGGTTGGGCTCGTGTGCCGGCGAGCCCATTCCGCGACATGAAGCCCGCCCGCGTCTGTGAACTGTACGGAGCTCACGCTGTAGTCGGACGCGCGCGCGAGGTCCAGGGCGCCCGACAGTCCGAGCAATACCAGCAGCGCTGAGGCGGCGACCGCCAGGCCCGGCCCACGCTGAAACATCCGCGCCAGGACGCCTCCCACCACGATGCTGCCCAGGAGCGCCCAGAAGATGAAGAACTTCGTGTTGTCCCAGTCCCATGGCTGCAGGACGAAGACGTTTGGGACCAGGAACCAGAGCCACATCGGCGTGAACCACTTCACAAAACCGGTCGGGATCCAGGAACGCAGGATGTGACCGGCCAGCAGCAGCGGAATGAACACCGAGGTGTTCTTGATCCAGAACCAGACGAAGTCCCTGCCGATCCAGATCAGGCCGTCACGCTGCCAATCTGCCGACGACAGCCAGCCGAGCTCGATGCAGTAGCCACCGAGATGCGGGCCGTCGCCGCACATGCTCGTGTTGGCCGGCGGCCACATCCACACGAGGATCGGGAGGCCGATCGCCAGCGCGGGGATGAAGAACGCGAGCCATTGTGCCCGGCGGCTGAACAGCAATGCCCAGAACAGCGCGAGCGCCAACACGGTGCCGTAGGCGTGCACGTGGAACACCGGCATGATCCCGGCCACCACACCGCTGAACAGGAACGGCTGGCCCTTCGAGCCGCCGCGTATCGCGAGCCAAAGGACGAGAAGCAGGATGAGCGTGAGGCTGAAACCGAACAACGTGGAACGCTGTGGCACGAGATACGCCAGCACCGGGTTGAGCCACTGGACGTTCAGGTCGCGGTTGAGCGTGTACTCCCGGGGCAGGTGCAGCAGGACGCCGAGCCCACCGTGCTGGATTGAAGCGAAGAGCTGGTAGAACCCGAGGCCGCCGCTCAACAGGAACACGAAGACCGCGATCGCCGCGGCAGCGCGGCCGCCCGCAAACCGAAGAGCGGCCAGGTAGAGCACCGCGGGAAACGCAAGGCCGAGAAGGCCGCTCGTCATCACGAGCGAAGAGGTGAGACGCGCCCCAAGCGGGACCAGGTTCGCCGCGAGGAAATCGATCATGAACGGGTAGCCGAGGCGATGGCCGGGATCGATCGGATACTCGGGCGGAAAGTTGTGGCCGTACGCGAATGACCCCGCGAGGTTCAGGTGCGCCGCCCAGTCGCCCCAGACGTTCACGTAGCCGGCGAAGAGGCCGTTGGGCGTGTACACGAAGGCCTGGTGCAGGAAGTGCACGGTCCACACGCCGCAAACCACCAGCACCGCCGCCACCGGCCATGGATGGCGCGGCGAGCGTGGCGATGCCAGCCATCGCTTGCGCGCATCCGTGAGGTCTGAGCGAACCTGACTTTTGTGCGTGGCCACAGACACGAGCGCCGCGAGCAGCACGATGCCGAGTGCCAGCAGGACCGTCACCGCTGTGACGTCCCGGACCACCAGTGAGATCACAAAGCTCACCGCGGTCACGGCGGTCGCCCCGATCACTGTGCCGAACGCGATGCGCTCCTCGACCGTCAGGGCGAGACCGATCAGATACGTGAGGCAGTATCCGGCCGCCACGCACGCCGCCAGAAGAATTGCCGGCGCTAGTTCCAACAGAACAGCTGTGGCTGGTCAGGACGCACGTTGGTGGGACAGTAGACGAGCCATGTCTTCGGCCCCCAGGGAGGAGTGTTGGGGCTAAGGGAGGAGCATGTAGCCCAGAAGCGGGAAGTCACGGCGCAGGACGCCACGGACGCTGGACCCGAGATGGGCAGCCCGGTCCACACCGGATAGAAGTAAAAGAAGAACACCACCGCCAGCGCGAGATGGTTGAACACCAGCAGGCGCCGTCCCGAGGCCTGGAGCTGCTCGGATAGCTTCACCAGGACGAAAGCGAGGGCGAGGACCATGAAGATCAGCCCGCCGAACATGTGGTACATGAAAATCACGCGGCTGATCTGAGACCAGGGCAGCCACTGCGTGATGAATCCCAGCAGGATCACCGTGGCGGGAAAGCTCTTGTGCCGGACGATGAAGTACGGCAGCGACACGACGCAGGGCAGGCTCGTCCACCAGATCCACGGGTTGCCGAGGTTCGACATGCGTGAGATGAGAGCCTCGCCGGTCCAGTGGTCGACGCCCAGGTTGGTGTACTCGGCGTAATACAGCACCGGCCGCGCGAGCAGCGGCCACGACCACCACGGAGAGCCATAGGGGTGCGTGGCTTTCAGCGTGGCGTGGTAATCGAACGACGCTTTCTGATACGCAATCAGATCCGCCAGGTTTTGGAACTGGCCGCGGGCAAAGAACGGATACCAGGACGCGACGTAGATCGCGACTGGAATGACCGCCAGCGCCACCACCGCGATCACCAGGTACGTGGGCCACCACGCGCCACCGGGGATGGTGGATCCCTCCCCTCTTCCCCACGACCAGATGGGATTACCTGGCGGGCCGATGTGGAAGTCCACGTTGTGGCGGATGGCCCTGACGATCAGCAGGAAGACGATGCTCGCGAAGGCGGCCAGCACTATCCACTTCGACGCGACGCCGATACCCAGCACGACGCCAAGCGCGACGAGCGACGCCAGCGATGACGCCTGAGTGCGGCTCTGGATGTGGACGAGGTACAGGAAGTAAGCGAGGAGGATGAAGAAGATCGGGAAGATGTCGATCATGCCGATCCTCGACTGGATGAAGAACATCCCATCGAAGCAGGCGAACGTGGCGGCCGAGATCGCGAACAGCCGGTTCGGCCACAGCCGGCGCGCGAAGAGGTACATCATCGGAATACAGAGCGTTCCGAAGATGCAAGCGGCGATGCGCCACCCGAAGGTGTTGAACCCGAGGTCGATGTAGGCTCCCGACGCACCCTGGAAGGTCGCCCGGTACCAACCGTATCCCCACATTCCGGCGCCGATGAAGAGCTTGGCTAGCGGGGGTTCCGGGTCGAAATATGGGCAATAGATGCTGTGCGATTGGCACTGCGTGTTCTTGAAGTCGATGCGGGCGTCGACTGGAAAGTAGATTTCGTCGAAGACCTGGCCGTTGGGTGGCGACAGCACCTTGTTCTGGTCGGGATAGCCGCGGTTAAACGGATAGGCGAGACCGCAGAGCGTGCCCGGGTCTCCCTGCGGGTTGATGGGCGTGTTCGGAACGCAGTCTGTGATCGCGGGGCCCTGGAACGGATGGACGAAGAAGTCCGGCATGATCGGACTTAAGAACCGCAGGATGAATGCGACAGCCGTGAGCGCGAGCAGCGCGATCAGATCCCAGCGGTCGAAGTAGATCTTCTCCCGATTGACCTGAGAAGTTGCCTCGGTTAGTTGGCGCAGCTCGAGCTGTTGGGCGGGAGGCCCTTTCACCGCCGCCGTTTGTGACGCTTGCCACCGCCCTGGTTCTGTCCCAGGCGGTACGGCAAGCGCGCGCCGATTTCCCACGCTACGGCATCGGCGTCGCTGAGCGGGAGGGCGATGGTGTCCTCGAACATCATTCGTGTGCCAAGACGCTTTTTGATGTCGGCAAGCTCCTCGTCATCGCCGCGGAGGCGAATGAAGAGCGCGGGCTTGTCAATCAGAGGCTTCATCATCGGCGCGACCATCCTGCTGCGACGGTCCTGGAAGTGGAGCTTGAGCGCCTGCACCTTCACGCCGCGGATCCTGTCGTAGTCGATGAGCACGCTCGAGCGCAAGGTGGACACCTTCACTCCGCCGTCCAGCGCCTCCACATAGCTGCGCCGCTTGTACAGGAGGAATGCCCCTCCAAGCAGCAAGCCGCTCGGGATGTAGAGGAGCCAGATCACGTTGGCGCTCTTGGCGATCTGGCCCTGGTAGATGAGCAGACCGGTCATCACCACGCCGACCGCAATCAGAAAACCGGCGAAAAAGCGCTGCTGACGCCAAAGCTGGTCGGCGTAGAGGATTGGCTGCCGCAGGCGTCCGGTTGGCGTCTCCGTGCTCAAGGTCATTGATTATCAGGTCTTCACGGTTTGGGTTTGGCCCAGCCTCGACTTCTTTCGACCGCGTCGCGCCATCGCGACTGAAGGGAATCGGCCTGGTCCCTCGACATCCTGGGCTCGAACTCCCTGTCGAGCTTCCAGAGGCCCTCGAGGTCGGAGTCGCTCCACAACCCGGCGCCGAGGCCGGCGAGGAAGGCAGCGCCCAACGCGGTGGTTTCCGTCTGGCGTGGCCGGCGGACGGGGATGCCGAGGAGGTCCGCCTGGAACTGGCACAGCACGTCCATCACCGCCGCCCCGCCATCGACGCGCAGCTCCAGCAGGGTGGTGCCCACGTCGCGCTCCATCGCCTCGACCACGTCGCGGGTCTGATAAGCCATCGATTCGACCGCGGCTCTCACGATCTGCGCGCGCCCGCTTCCGCGCGTGAGTCCGACGATGGTCCCCCGCGCGTACGCATCCCAGTGCGGAGCGCCGAGGCCGACGAACGCCGGCACCATGAACACTCCGCCGCTGTCCGGCACCGACGATGCAATGGGTCCTGCCTCGCTTGCGCTGGCGATGATGCCAAGACCGTCGCGCAGCCACTGCAGCGCCGCCCCGGTGATAAAGATCGCGCCCTCGAGCGCGTAGCTGAGGCGGCCGGCCCGCCGCCACGCGACTGTGGTCAGCATCCCGGCCTTCGACGCAACACGATCCGGCCCGGTCTGCATGAGCACGAACGACCCTGTTCCGTACGTGTTCTTCGCCATGCCGACGGTGGTGCAAGCCTGGCCGAAGAGGGCCGCCTGCTGGTCGCCGGCGATGCCGGTGATCGGGGCCGCGATGCCGCCGAACGCACCGGGGTCGGTCGTCGAGATCTCGCCGGAAGAATCCACGACGCGGGGTAGGTTTGCAGTGGTTACGCCGAAGAGGCTCGCCATCTCCTGGCTCCACTCGCCTCGATTGATGTCGAACAGAAGGGTGCGCGATGCGTTCGACGCGTCGGTGACGTGGTCACGGCCGGCGGAGAGGCGCGCCACGAGCCAGCTGTCGACAGTGCCCACCGCGGCGTTGGCGGCCCCGTCGACGTGCTCGAGCATCCAGGCGAGCTTCGTCGCCGTGAAGTAGGGATCGAGCACCAGGCCGGTGACCTCACGCACGCGCTCCTCGCGGCCCGCCGCGCGAAGCGCATCGCACACGGAGGCGGTGCGGCGGTCCTGCCAGACGATCGCGGGAGCCAGCGGCTCGAGCGTGCTGCGATCCCAGGCGACGAGCGTCTCGCGCTGGTTGGTGATGCCGACGGCTCGGACGTCCGCAGGTTTCGCTCCAGCTTCACGTAAGGAGTCCTGCGCGGCGGATTGCACCGCCGACCAGATCTCCAGCGCGTCGTGCTCCACCCAGCCTGGCTGGGGGTAGTGCTGCGTGATCTCGCGATAGCCTCTGGCACGCACCGCCCCGTCCATCCCGACGACCGCAACGGTGGCGCCCGTCGTGCCTTCGTCGAGGCTCAGCACGACGCCGCGCTCAGCCAATCGCGTGCTCTATTTGGTGGGCTGCCAGGTCCGGTTCAGGCTGCCTGTCGCGTAGCCCTCGAGGTCCGCGGAGACGAACTTGTAGCCGGCCTTGCGCACAGCGTCGACGACGCGCTCGCGCTGCGCGACCAGCTTCTCGATCTCTGCGCCGTCCACCTCGATCCGCGCCACATCGCCGTGATGGCGCACGCGCACTTGCGCGAAGCCGAGCAGTTTGACAGCGGCCTCGGCCGCCTCGATCCTCCGCAGCGCCTCGACTGTGACCTGGGTGCCGTGTGGGATGCGCGAAGAAAGACACGCGAACGACGGCTTGTTCCAGTTCGGCAGGCCGAGCTGGCGGGCGGCGGCGCGGATCTCCGGCTTGCCCATGCCGGCCTCGAGCAGCGGGAAGCGGACACCGCGCCGGACCGCCGAGCCGTGGCCGGGACGGTGGTCCCCCGCGTCATCGGCAGTGGCGCCGTACGCGAGATGGTCCAGGCCTAGCTCGCGCTGCACCGGCTCGAGCTTCTCAAAGAGCTCCTCCTTGCAGTGAAAGCAGCGATCCGGGTTGTTGCGCGCGTAGGCATCGAGCTCGACCTCGTTGGTCGAGAGCTCGACCAGGCGGGCGCCGAGAGAGCGGGCAAGAACACGAGCCTCCTCCTGCTCCGCCTCCGGGTATGCGGGCGAGCTCGCGAGCGCGCCCACTGCACGGTCACCCAGCTCATCGAGCGCAAGCCTGAGCAGGAGAGTCGAATCGACTCCACCGGAATAGGCGACGAGGACCGAGCCGAGGTCGCGCACGATTCCACGGGCTCGTTCGAGGCTGGTGGCGTCGTAGCTGTCGAGCTGGATCATCCAGCTCAGAGCGTAGCTGAGCTTAGACCTGCGAGGGCTCCATGGCTGGGGCGCCACACCAGGCTTCGTAGTCGATGAGCGAGTCGACAGTCGGGTGCTCGCCGCACAGCGGGCAGGCCTTGTTCTGGCGCAGCTTCAGCTCGCGGAAGCTCATGTCCTCACCCTCGAACAGGAGATAGCGGCCGATCATCGGCCGTCCTATGTTCAGGAGGTACTTGATAGTCTCGAACGCCATCATGCTGCCGATGATCCCGGGCAGTACTCCGAAGACTCCCGCTTCCGCGCAGCTCTGGACGGATCCCGGAGGAGGCGGCTCGGGAAACAGGCAGCGGTAGCAGCCGGTGCCCTTGGCGGAGTCGAAGAGGGCAAGCCGTCCTTCGAACCGGAAGATGCTTCCGTGCACGAGCGGCTTGGCCAGGAAGTGGGCGGCGTCGTTGGCCAGGTAGCGGGTGGGAAAGTTGTCGGTCCCGTCGACGATGACGTCGTACGGGGCGAAGATCCGCATCGCGGTCTCAGAGTTGAGGTGCTCGTTGATCGCAACGACCTCGACGTCTGGGTTGAGGTTGCGGAGCGTCTCGGCCGCAGATTCGACCTTCGGCTTGCCGATGTCGTCATGGCCGTGCAGAAGTTGGCGCTGGAGGTTGGAGGCGTCGACGACGTCGAAGTCGACGATGCCGAGCTTCCCCACTCCGGCGGCCGCCAGGTACATTGCCGCGGGCGAGCCGAGCCCGCCGGCGCCCAGGAGCAGCACGCTCGAGCCGAGCAGCTTGCGCTGGCCGGCGCCGCCAACCTCGGGCAGGATGAGGTGACGGGCGTAGCGGGCGACTTGATCTGGGGTAAAGCCCCGGGCTGTGGACATCGTGCAAGTCAATATACCCAGGGTGCTTCGTCAGTTATTCCTATAGTGGAGGGTCGCGATGGAAACTGAATACCTAGACGAAGAGCAGGTTATCGCCCTCTACAACAAGGTCCGGACGGGCAAACGGACCTGGCCGACCGGCATCTGGACCTCGCCGGCAGCCCTCCAGTACGCGGTCACGGTGTTCGATTACTGGATTCACAACGTGATGGGCTGGAAGGGCTGGCCTGACGCGCGCGGCAAGGTCACTCCGGCGCTGCTCGAGGAGCATCGCCTGGCCGACCTGGTCGAGAGCGTGTTCGTCCCCGAGTTCGGCGATGACTGGCTCGACTTCGAAGTCGTGCTGAACGAGAGCATGCGGCTCTCCGAGGACGAGGCGTGGAAGCCGGACGTCGCGGACCGCCAGGAGCGGGTCGAAGCTGCGTTCGAACATGCCTTCGAGCAACTGATCGGCTCGCCGAAACAGCAGCCCAAGCTGCTGCCGACCTATCACCGCTTTCGCAATCACCTGCTGCGCATGTGGAGCGCGTTCCAGGAAGCGCAGGCCGAGCACGACAAGGCGGAGCGCGAATCGGCCGAACGGTTCTGGGCCCAGCTGCGCCTGGTTCGGAGCACCCGAGGACAGGCAGCGGAGGCATGGTCGATCGTCAACGCGGAGGACGAGCGCCGCGGAGAGGTGACGGTGATCTGGGGCGAGCCGCACCCGTACTGCCTGGTCGTGCTCGACGACGAGCTCGAGGTCGGTGGTTGGGAGCAGGTCATCTACCGCCTGGAGCAGGAAATCCTTGTCGAGGAGCCCGGCGTCGTCAGCTACGCCGTCTGGCACAAGGGCTTCGTGGGCGAGTACTACCGGTGCGCGGACTGCGGCGAGCTGCACAGCCAGTTCGACGAAGAAGCCGGGAGCGAGTTGCGGCTGGACGAC
>DASRWV010000110.1:0-2650 GCA_035687505.1 Nitrosotalea sp. | reverse complement strand
CCTGCCAGGTCACCTCGACCCTTCGGCCGAGCACCTGCGAGATGATCGGAAACGCCGCCAGGTTTACGTAGCCTCGTGCGGTCACCGTCAGAGTCGATCCGCGCTGGAAAGAGCCTGTGTCGATGGTTACTTGGAGGTTCTCAATTTGCGATCCGAGCACCGCCTCGGCCGCGGCAGCTTGTCCGTACTGTTGGGCCGCGCTTGCGCTGGGCGCCCGTGCGGCCGCGAACGCGGCTTGGGTGGCGGCTGAGCGAACAGCCATGTCCTCGCCGACGATCTGCCCCACCGCCAAGAGCCCGAAGGCGAAGAGCATAAGCACGAAAGCGCTCAGCCCCCACTCCACAAGCGCCTGGCCCGATTGCCTTCTCATGACGATCCCGGCTCGAACTGCTCAATGGTGTGGACGGAGCGCGCTTGCACCGGCAGACGGTCGAACGGTGGAAACGGTATCGGCAGGATCGCGGGTGCATATGTGCTCGCCGTGACCACAATCAGGTTCCCGTCGCGGGTAACGGACACCTCCACCGGCTGGGCTCCTGGCTCGAGCTTCGCCCAGAGCTCCTGCGTCTCGAGCTGGCCATCGCGAGGCTGGTGCCCGACCAGACTCGCCTGGTAGGCGCCCTCGCGCGTCGCCAAGTCAAGACTGGAACGGTAGTTGAGGAAGATCGCGACCTGTGCGGTGGCGACCACGAGCAGCATGAGTAGGCCGACTGTGAACGAGAATTCGATCAGTGCCTGACCTCGTTCGCTCATAGCCGGCCCAGCGTCCCCATGAGCGGCGTGAAGACGAGAAACATCACGAGGACGAGAAGTGGCAGCACAAAGAACATCAGCGCGGGCACAGTCATCAGGACCGGAGCTCGAGTGATGCGCTCGCGGTAGCTGGCATGCCAGGAGCTGCGAGCCCGCTGGGCGAAGTCGACCAGCAGCGTGGACATACCGGTCCCATAGCGATGACCAACGCGAAGGTTGTCGGCAAGCCGATGGAATTCCCCGACCGCGTAGTGGTCCGCGACCTCATCAACGGCTGCTTCGAACTCCACCCGTTGGACTTCCTTGCGGCGGAGCGCCTCACGCAGCAGCTCTGCAGCGGGGTCGGCATACGTGCCAACCGCGGCCGCCAGGGCCTGCTCTGCGTTGGCCGTACCACTATCCAGAAGGACCCGCGCACCAGTAAGCAGGCGAGGCAGGTCCTTACGGATCGAGGCTCGGACGCTTGCCACCTCGAACCTCCACCTCACCCACTGGCCGGTCACGACCGCAGCTGCCGCGAGCAGCGCGATTAGGGGCGAGAAGACCGCAAGCCATGTCGCTCCGGTTGCCAATCCGCCGATGCTTGCGACGATGATCACTCCGACGGACGAGCCTCCAGCGAGCAGCGCAAGGCGGCGGATAGCGTCCCCTTGAGTGGCGGGCGCGTCTGGGCTCGCAAGGCTTAGCAACGCGACGTCCGCCTCCGGCAGAATCCGCACGCCCGCCACCGACCCGGTTCGAAGGATTGAGAGCCCTCCAAACTGCTTCGTCGTGTCATGCGCGCGCTGGAAGGACCGCCGGTGGACGATCCATTCTTCGGCCGAGATCCGGCGCGGCCAGGCTATGAAGAACCACGAGACGGTCACACCGGTCAGCACTGACAGCACGAGCGCTCCTGCGAGCGGAGCCGTCATGGCAACGCCTCACGCAGCCGCAACCGGCTCTCGCGTGGAGGCTGGGACATCCGCTGGAGAATCCCGTAGCCGAGCGCCATCCAGCCAATTGCGAGTGCGAAGACCACCTCACCGCCGGGCGACCGGAATGGCGCGAGCAGTGTGGGCGCCAGCAGTTGCAGCGTGACCAAGAACACGAATGGGAGCAGGGCGAGCAGCACCACCGACGCCTCGACGCCCGACCGCAGCGCCTTGGCCTCGCGCTGAAGGCGCAGCGTCTCTGACCAGTCGTTAACAACCGCCTCGAGCGCCGGGACCAGCTTGCCGCCCTGTCGCCAGTGCAGAGTCAGCGCGAGCACGACATCGTCAAAGAGTGGGTCCGCGATGCGGTCACGGATCTTCTCCAGCGCGCGGACGAACGTCTCGCCTGCTGGACCGCTGCCACCAACCAGGACGATTTCTTTGAAGAGCGGCCGAACTTCAAACGGACCGCCGTCGGCGAGCGCTTCAAGCATCGAGGTCGCGTTGCCCGCGCGCGACATGACAGCAATCCCGTGGCGCACGGCCTCGAGGAGCGCCTCCTGGTGTCGAGCCTCGAAGCCGCGGCGTCTGAACTCAAGCGCGGTTCCCACCAGGTGGTACACGACAAGAAATGCGATCAGGCCGAGGACTGGGAGCCCGAACCACGCCCAGGCGATCGCCGCAGCGGCGACCGCGAGCCCAATCCGCGACAGAATCCACGCAGGCACGGGTATCGATGTGAGACCTGCCTGGGCAAGCGCGATGCGGACCGATTCCGGCCGCACCAGCCGTCCAACGCGACGACGCACCCGTCGTGAAGCAGCACTCAGATCATCCGCCGCCACGGCGGCCAGACACGCGAAGGCGATCGTCAGGCCAGCGACAATCAGAAGGGTCCTAAGATTCGCCATTCCCGAGCACCTCGCGGACCACGTCCTCGGGATTGACCCCGGCTGCGAGCAGCTTTTTCCAGACCTTGTCCG
>DASRWV010000109.1:0-15588 GCA_035687505.1 Nitrosotalea sp. | reverse complement strand
CGGGCACGGCTCCTGGGAGGGGTTGGAGTATCAGGGGGCGTGCGGTATACTCCGCGCGACCTAGCCACACGCGCCCACTGGCGCGGAACGTCACAGCAAGAGACTCACCTTATGGTTCTAACACCAGATTTCGATACAAGGCCGGTGATCAGCTTCCAGCACGTCTGGAAGACCTATCCCACCGGAACCGAGGCGCTCCGGGACGTCAACCTGGTCGTCCCCGAGGGCGATTTCGTCTTCCTGGTCGGGGCTTCGGGGGCGGGCAAGTCCACCCTGGTCCGGCTTCTGATCCGGGAGGAGAAGCCCACCAAGGGCAAGATCTTCGTCGACGGGACCGAGCTCGGCCGCATGAAGCGGCGGCACCTGCCCCGTTACCGGCGCAAGGTCGGCCTTGTGTTCCAGGACTTCAAGCTTCTGCCGAATCTCACGGTGTATCAGAACGTGGCGTTTGCGCTGCGCGTGCTGGGCGACGCTGAGAGCACGATCGAGGCGCGGGTGCCGGATGCGCTCGACACCGTCGGTCTCTCGGCGAAGCACCAGACCTATCCCGCCAACCTCTCCGGCGGCGAGCAGCAGCGCGTGGCGATCGCCCGCGCGCTCGTGCACGCGCCGCGCTTCATCATCGCCGACGAACCGACAGGCAACCTCGACCCCGCCACAGCCTGGGAGATCATGCAGCTCTTTCTTCGCATCAACGCGAAGGGAGCGACCGTCGTGATGGCGACCCACAACCGCGAGATCGTCGACCTGCTGCGCCGCCGCGTCATCGCCATCGACGCCGGGCAGATTGCCAGGGACGATCGTTCAGGCCGATACCACGATGATTTATCGAAATCTCAGATTCGCGCTCAATAGCGCCTGGCAGAGCTTCTGGCGGAACCTCGCGGTCAGCATGGCCGCGGTGCTTTCGATCACGCTCATCCTGATCCTGGCCGGGGTCAACCTCATCGTCGGCCACGCTTTCTCGCAGGTGCTCGATGGCTTCCGAGCGAAGGTGAGCGAGATCTCCATCAACGTCGCCGACGGCACACCGCTGCAGAGCGTTTACGACTTCCAGCAGCAGCTGTCCATCGATCCGCGCGTGGCCAATGTCCGGTTCATCACCAAGTCCGAGGCGCTGGCCCAGTTCAAGGCCGACCCGAACAACATGGTGTTCGCGCAGCAGGTTGACGGAAATCCCCTGGATGCGAAGCTCCAGGTCCGCGTCGGCAAGCTCACCGACGTCGCGGCCATCGACGGCCTCGCACGTGGCTGGTCAGGAGTGGATCCGGCCGACCCGACCAACTACCAGGGCGAATTCATCAATCGCATGCTTCAGCTCTCGACGTGGCTTGGTTTCGCGGGAGTCGGATTACTCGCGATCCTGGTCGTGGTTTCGATCGTCATCGTGATGAACACCATCCGGACCGCCGTCTATCACCGGCGCAAGGAGATCGAGGTGATGAAGCTCGTCGGAGCGACTGAGTGGTTCGTGCGAGGTCCCTTTGTGATCGAAGGCGTGATGACGGGACTGATTGCCGCGTCGCTCGCGCTGGCCCTGCTCGTCGTTGCGTATGAACCCGCCGTCGCGCAATTCCGCGCGGACGTCGCGTTCATACCGCTTTCGTACGACCCGGGATTCGTGGTGAGCCTGGCGCGCGACCTGTTGCTTGGCGGCGGGCTGCTGGGAGCCCTCGGCAGCTATATCGGCGTTCGCCGCTACGTGAGGCTCTGACTTGAATTTCAAGACTCGTATTTCTGCCGCTCTGGCAATCGCCATCGTGAGCTGGGTTCCGCAGCCGGCCCAGCACGTAGCCGCTCTGTACTGCTATCCCGGCGACCCTCCGGCGGTCTACAAGGCGTGCGTGGAGTACAGCCAGGGGATCGGCCAGCAGGTCAACAACCAGAATGCGCTGCAGAGCATCCAGGCAAGGATCAACGACGCGGTGAACCAGATCTACGCCATCAGCGCGCTGATCAACAGCCTCAACCAGCAAATTACCGCGCAGAAAGCGCTGATTGCGCAAACGCAGGCGACCATCGACGACATCAACCGGGAGATCCGGTTTGGCGACGCCGCGGTGACTCGATTGGTGGCGCACATAAGCGTGCGGGATGAGCTCTTGAATCAAAGGCTGCGGTTCATCGACGGTCACGGAGCCGTGAACTACGTGGAGCTGATTCTGACTTCCAACAACTTCAACGCGATGATGAACCGCATGATCGCCGCCCAGCAGGTCGCAGCATCAGATCGAAAGATGCTGGACGGCCTCGCCCAGGAACGCGCTGATGTCGTCGTCGCGAACTCCGCTCTAGACGTCAAGCGCGCTGAGGTGACTGCGCTGATGATGCAGCAGAAAGCCACGCAGGGAGAGATGGAAAAGAACCTCGCCACTCAGGCCGCAGCTTTGGCTTACGCAAAGCAGCTGGAGCTCCAGCTGGCCGACCAGCAAGCCAAGCTGAAGGCCGAGCGGGCGGCCATCGACGCCCAGGTGGCGCAGCTCGCGTTGCAGTACCAGGCCGCCGCGCAGAAGGCGGGCGGAGGGTCAGGCGTGTTCGAGTGGCCGTTGCCGGCCTGCGGCGCAGGCTGCATGAGCCAGAGGTTCGGCTGCTCCTATGTGCCTCTCGGGTACGACGATTACGGCTGCCCATGGCCGCACAAGATCCACACCGGCATCGACATCGCGGGGCCGTACGGGAGCCAGGTCGTGGCGGCTGACACCGGCGTCGCCCAGCTGTACCCGGGCAGCATCGGGTACGGAAACCTGCTCGTGATGGTGCACGGCAACGGATATTCCACCTACTACGCGCACCTTTCCGGCTACGCTCCTGGGCTGTCCAGCGGCCAGGTGGTGGCCCGCGGCACCACGATTGCCTTCGAGGGTTCGACCGGGTGGTCGACCGGACCGCATCTGCACTTTGAGATCCGGATCAACGGCGCGTGGAAGGATCCCTGCCTGTGGCTTGGGTGCTAGGGCGTCGGCCCGGCCTCGGCGATTCGCTGAACTCCTGAAATGAATCGCCGCGCCTCCCTCCGGGGTGGCGCCGTATTCCTCGCCATCCTGGTTATCGGGCTCGTGGCGGGCGTGTACCTCGACCAGGCCTTTCCCGATTACGTGCCCTACTTCGGGCACCGATCGGTAAGCAATGTCGATCTGGCCGAGCTGCAACAGGCGATTCGTGTCGTGCAGGCGGACTATGTCGACGGCAGCATCAACACCACGAAGCTGTCGCACGGCACGGTCCAGGGCTTGATCGCCGCGCTGGGCGATCCCTTCTCTTCCTACTACGACCCCGCCCAGTACGCGAAGCTGAAGCAGAGGTACGCCGGACTCTACTCGGGGGTCGGGGTCACTCTGGCTTTCTCGAGGGACTATCCGGTCATCACGGGAACGTTGGCGGGATCGCCGGCCTCGAAGGCGGGGCTCCAGGCTGGTGACCAGATAGTGAAGGTGGGAGATAAGGACCTCAAGGGAATCACCTCCGACCAGGCCACGGCCTTGATCCAGGGACCCGATGGGACGAAGGTGGTGCTGGAGATATCGCGTGCGGGTCGGAATTTTTCGGTGACCCTCACGCGGGCCGAGATTCATGTGCCGTCGGTTCGGTCGGCAGTGATCGCGAATCACATCCTGTACGTGCGGATCTATCAGTTCGAAACGAACACTTCAACCGAATTCGCCTCGGCTCTGACCAACGGACTGCCTGGCGCGGCGGGAATCGTGCTCGACCTGCGTGGAGATCCAGGGGGCTTCGTATCGGCCGCGGACGACGTCATCACCCAGTTTGTCTCGAGCGGGGAGACCTTCGAGCTGCGCGACCGCAGCGGCAAGGTGGAGCGCCACGACGTGGGAAGCAAGCATGCTGCGCCGTCGCTGCCGCTGGTGGTGCTGGTGGACGCCAACAGCGCGTCGTCGGCGGAGATCGTGGCGGGCTCGCTGCAGGCGCACGGCCGCGCCAAGCTGGTGGGCACGACCACGTTTGGCAAGGGGTCGGTGCAGCGGGACTTCGAGCTGACGGGTGGGGGGGACATCCACCTCACGGTGCAGCGGTGGTATCTGCCGAATGGGCAGACGATCGACAAGAAGGGCCTGGTGCCGGACGTCGCGGCTGCACTGGCGAATCCCACAGATGCGTTCGACGTAGCCGGCCAGTCGCAGGACTACGCGAAGGACGTGCAGCTGAAAGCCGCGCTTGCTTTGCTGCCTGGGTAGACTGACTTTTCCGATAAGCGAAGGGCGGTTAGCTCAGTTGGCCAGAGCGCCTCGCTTACACCGAGGAGGTCGGGAGTTCGAGGCTCTCACCGCCCACCACGAACGCCAAAATCGCTGCGGCCGATAGAATCATCCGCCGTGCCGAGGTAGCTCAGCTTGGTAGAGCACTTGACTGAAAATCAAGGTGTCGGCGGTTCAAGTCCGCCCCTCGGCACCATCAGCGAGGAAGCGGAGTCCTCAGCCCGTCGGTGACCCGGTTGGTCCAGCTGGCGGTCGCAAGAGCGAATACCAACTCGATCACCTGCTCTTCGTCGAGATGCTCGCCAAGGGCATCGACGTCCGAGTCATTGATATTTCCGGGATAGGTCGTCAGCAGATCGGTGAACCGGAGCACGGCTCTTTCGGTCGCGTCGAAGAGCTGCTCGTTTCGCTCTGAGCCAGGTTCGCGCAGGGCCGCAATCTGTTCGTCAGAGTTACCTCGCCGCTTCGCCGAAGCGGAATGTGCGTGCGTTCAATACTCGCAGCCGCTGATGATCGACGCGCGAAGGTACGCGAGGTCTTTCAGCTTCGGTGAGAGCTTCGAGTCCTCGGCCCACACGGCGCCGCTCAGCTGGTTGTAGGCACGGAGAATGGCAGGCTTGTGTGCCAGCATCCGCTGAAAGGGCTTGAGGTTGCCCGCGGCGGCCAGCACGTCGAAGATTCGCTTGACCTCTGCTGAGGCGGCGTCGTCTGAGACGGGCTTGATATGCATGTCAGAAAGTGTGCTCCTCCCGGCGGTGACGCAGCCAGCGGAATGGCGCGTCGAGGATGAGCAGCAGCGCCGCCCCAACCAGCGAGGCCCAAGCGATGTAGACGGGCCATGGGCCCAGGAGATCCAGCAGGCTCGCGCTCGCGGGTTTGCTGCGCAGGTACATGTAGTTGGCGCCGGTGGCTGCGTCGATAACGCCGACGAGCAGTGCGTAAACGATGGTGATTCCCGCGACTCGAAGGACTGCGTCGCGCCGTGGCCATTGGCCCAGACCCCCCACCAGGAAAAGCGCCGCAGCCACAATCCCACCGTGGGCGACGTAGTACTGGAAGAACGGAAAGCTCGGGAAATGCTGCGGTAGGTCGGGAGTGATCACAGACTGGATGGTGCCCGCGAGGCCCCAGAAGTAGGTCACCTCGACGACCAGCTGATTCCGCCGGATGAGAGCGGCGGCGGCGACGAAAATGGCGGCGTCGCAGAGCTGGAGTGGAAGCGCTGAGGCAAGGTCTGCGCCAGTGGAGTGTGTGGTTGCGAGGTACGCCCACCAACCGACCTCCGCGCCGACCAGGATGACGGCCAGCGCGATGCAGGCGATTCGCGTCCAGGGCCGGGGGCGCAGCCTCGCCGCCGCCACCAAGACGGCTGTGATCACGACGATCGCCGTGATGGCGAGCAGGTGCTCGGTCGACAGCAGCAAGTTCTAAACGCCGCATACTAACCCGCCGTGAGCAAACCGCGGGCTTTCCGTTTCAGCGTCACGGAGCGCCGCGCGTCGAGCGCGAAAGAGTGGCGGGAGAGGGCGCGGCTCGTCGAGTCGATTGGGTATTCGACGCTCAACATGCCCGACCACTTCGGCGATCAGCTGGCGCCGATCGCGGCGCTCATGTCGGCTGCTGACGCGACCACCAGGCTTCGTGTGTGCTCGCTCGTTTTCGACAACGACTACCGGCATCCGGTGGTCCTTGCGAAGGAGGCGGCGACACTCGATCTTCTGTCCGAGGGCCGCCTGGACTTCGGCCTGGGCGCCGGCTGGATGACCACCGATTACGAACAGTCCGGCATTCCGCTCGACCCGCCCGGAGTCCGGATCGATCGGATGGCGGAGGCGCTGACGATCATCAAGAGCTTCTTTGCCGGCGGCACTGTCTTGTTCACCGGGAAGCATTACAAGGTCGAGGACCTCGAGGCCTTTCCGCGTGTCGTCCAGAAGCCGCACCCGCCGATCGTGCTTGGTGGTGGCGGACGGCGAATGCTGCAGCTCGCGGCGCGAGAGGCAGACATCGTGAGCGTCAACTACAACCTCAGCGAGGGGCGCATCAACCGGAAGCTCGTCCAGACCGGCCTGGCTGAAGCGACCAAAGAGAAATTGCTCTGGATCAAGGAGGCCGCCGGCGATCGGTTCTCAGAGATCGAGCTGGCGGTCAGCATCTTCGTCGCCAACGTCACGGACGACCGAGATGCTGTGGCGGAGGTGATGGCGCCTGGAATTGGATGCGAGCCGCGAGATGTCCTGGAGATACCCCACTTCTTGATCGGCACCGTCGAGCAGATCGTCGAAGACCTCAAGGCGCGACGCGAACGCTTCGGGATCTCCTATCTCGCCATCCCCGGGGAGGCCGCTGAGGCGATGGCGCCAGTCGTGGAGCGGCTCACGGGCACCTGACGCCCTACTGTAGATTTGGCAGCGATGGACACAACTGAGCAGATCGTTCTCAAGGGCCCAAACCAAGGACGCTCGACCGAGGTGTTGACTCCCGAAGCCCTGGCTTTCGTCGCGCGCTTGCAGCGTGAGTTCGGCGCGCGGCGTCTCGAGCTGCTTCGCAAGCGGGACGAGCGTCAGGCCCGTCTGGACGCCGGCGAGCAGCCGCAGTTCCTGGCGGAGACCCTATCGGTGCGCGAATCGGAGTGGAAGGTCGCCAAGGCCCCCAAAGATTTGCAAGACCGGCGAGTCGAGATCACCGGTCCCACCGACCGCAAGATGCTGATCAACGCTCTCAACTCGGGAGCGCGTGTCTTCATGGCGGATTTCGAGGACTCCAACTCACCGACCTGGGCAAACCTCGTGGGAGGCCAGGTCAACCTGATCGACGCCATCGAGAGGCGGATCGACTTCACGAGCCCGGAAGGCAAGGAGTACCGGCTCAACGACAAGGTCGCGACGCTGCTTGTCCGTCCGCGCGGCTGGCATCTCGACGAGAGGCACCTCGAGCTGGACGGAAAGCCTGTGTCAGGGAGCCTCTTCGACTTCGGGCTCTACTTCTTCCACAATGCCAAGCGGCTTCTCGGCAAGGGAAGCGGCCCGTATTTCTATCTGGCGAAGCTCGAGAGCCATCTCGAGGCGCGCCTGTGGAATGACGTTTTCAACTTCGCGCAGGACGATCTCGGAATCCCGCGCGGCACGATTCGCGCCACCGTGCTGATCGAGACCATCCTGGCGGCGTTCGAGATGGAGGAGATTCTCTACGAGCTGCGGGACCATTCGGGCGGTCTCAATGCTGGCCGGTGGGACTACATCTTTAGCATCATCAAGAAGTTCCGCAACCGGCCGGACTTCGTGCTGCCGGACCGCGTGCAGGTGACGATGACGGTGCCGTTCATGCGCGCTTACACGGAACTGCTCGTCAAGACGTGCCACCGCCGCGGCGCATTCGCGATGGGCGGGATGGCTGCGTTCATTCCATCGAGGAAGGACCCTGAGGTCAACCGGATCGCGCTGGCCAAGGTCAAGGATGACAAGGACCGCGAAGCCGGCGACGGATTCGACGGTACGTGGGTGGCGCACCCGGACCTGGTGCCGACGGCGACCGAGGCGTTTGATCGGGTGCTTGGCGACCGGCCGAACCAGCTCGAGCGGCAGCGGCCTGAGGTATCCGTCACGGCGGCGCAGCTCATTGATGTTCGGGTGCCGGGTTCGACCGTCACCGAGAACGGGCTGCGCATGAATGTGAGCGTCGGCATCCAGTACATCGAGTCGTGGTTGAGGGGCGTCGGCGCAGCCGCGATCAACAACCTGATGGAGGATGTGGCGACGGCCGAGATATCGCGGTCACAGGTGTGGCAGTGGATCCGGCACTCGGCGCATCTCGCGGAGGGTCCGAGTGTCAGCGAGGACCTGGTTCGGGAGATCGCGGACGGCGAGATGACCGAGATCCGGCAGCGCCTTGGTGAGGATAGCTGGAAGAAGAGCCGCTTCAGCGACGCGCGTGCGGTGTTCGAGGAGGTTGCGCTGGCGAAGTCGTTTCCAGCCTTCCTGACTCTGTCGGCGCAGCGACTCCTGGAGGACTGAAGCCGCCCTTAACAGGCAGGGTTGGCGGGCGGTTTTTCGACCTCTAAGGTAGGCGGCGGTGTGCCGGCGGGGGAGGGACCGGCCGGGAGGAGGGAGGGCCCCGCCAGGGGAGCGCCTGTTTGGGCTTAGGGCCCGACTCTCGGTGTCGCCGGTGGCTTGCCTGGCAGCCGGCGCCATTGCCTTGGGCCGACGCCGTTGTTGGGGTTGCCGGGGACGAAGACTACCGCCGACTGCTTGACCATGCAGTTGTCCTTGCGGACAACGCTGCGCTCGCCACCTTCGTGGTGCTCGATCACGACCGTCCGCTCGAGCACGGCACGGACGCGAACCTGCTTGCCATCGACCATTGCATTGAAGCCGCCGCTGACCTCGTGATTGAGGGGTGGGACGATGCTGGCCAAAGAAACGAGATCAACGATCTTGCTCATGTGGTGGCTTTCCCTCTGGCTGGCGGTTACAAGCCGCATAAATAAAAAAGGGCCGAACTATCGGCAGCAGCCGATTTTACCAGAAGCCCACTTGACCGCCGTTCGTAGACGTTTCTACTGAAAACAGGCGACGAGTTAAGCCGCGGAGCTGTGCTCCTGCATGCGGAGCTGGCGGGCGGCTTCCCGGCCGCGGCGCGCCGCTTCCTTGCTCGCCAGGTGGCGTACACGCAGGTGTGTCGGGTTCACCATCAGGCGGCGGCGGTTGACCAGAACCTTCGGCTCGCCAGGAGCCGGTTCGATCACAGCCGTGCGCTCGAGCACCGCGGTCACCCAGACCCGGCGCCCATCCACCTCGGCTTCGAAGTCGGGGAGGATCTCGTCGTCTTCATCCATCGAAACGCTGTCGAGGCGCACGAGCTCGCTCGTGGTCGACGGTCTCTCGATGTTCTTGCGGTTTGAAGCCATGCTCATATGCCAGATACCCGATCGCGACCAAGATCAAACCCAGCGCCAGCCAGGGGATCAAATGGGCTGGAATCACTGCAAATAGGCTCTGAGCTCGAGGACCGAGGAGCCTCCCAAGTTCGAGAAAGATGACCGCCCAGATCGAGGCGGAGACAGCTACGCACGGAATGAAAACTCGGTAGGGTACCCCAACTATTCCCGAAATCGCGGAAAGGACGATCCGCATGCCCGGAATCAGGCGCCCCAGGATGATCGCCCAGGGCCCCAACGCTGGAATGTCCGTTCGGCCCATACGAGCCTTTTGTCGGTTATCCCCAGGTAGGGTCCGAACCGCCGGATGAATGGGCGTCCGAAGCGCCTGCTGAGCGTCAGGTTGCAGGCGCTGCCCAACACAGCGCCGGACACAATTGCGATGAAGGCGAGCGGGAACTGGACGGCACCTGTCGTCGTCAGGTAGCCCCCGTAGGCGATGGCCACGTCGCCAGGCACGGGCAGGGGCAGGCCCAACTCCTCGAGAAAGATGACGAAGAACAGGCCGCTCGTCTGCTGCTGCAGCACGAATGCCTCCACGTCGTGCACGAGCTGCTGCCACCAGCCGGGCTCTCCAATCCAGTCAGGAGCCTCGGCGAGAAACGGCGTTGGCAAGTGGCCCCGGCCTAGAGAGCCGCGGTCGGCAAAGGCCTCTGGGCTGAATCCCACTCGAGCTTGGCGCCGAAGATGCGCGAGAAGTGCTCTGCGTACCCGTGCGCCGCCGCAAGCGTCTCGATCCTTTGTCCGGTGACCTTTTCGACCGAAGTCGGTCGCAGGTCAGCGTGTCCGCACGGGACAATGCCGTCGAAATACTCGAGGTCGGTCGTGAGGTTGAGCGCGAAGCCGTGGCTTACTATCGAGCGGTTCAGCTTGATCCCGATGGCGGCGACCTTCTCGCCGCCTAACCACACTCCGGTGAGGCCAGGCTCGCCTGGCTCCGACTCGATGCCCAGCTCGCGCAGGTATTCGATCAGTGATTGCTCGAGCTTCTCCAGGTACTGGGGAATCGTCAGCCCGAACTGTGTCAGGTCGAGGATCGGATACCCGGTCAGCTGCCCTGGACCGTGGTAGGTCGCCTCGCCGCCGCGGTCCGACCAGACGACCGCCACCTGGCGCCGACCTTGCTCGGCACCATCCCACAGCAAGTGCTCGGGCTTTGCTGCCTTGCCCATCGTGAAAACGTGCGGGTGTTCCAGGAGCAGGAGCGTGTTGGCCGCCGGGCCGGCGCGCAGGGCGGCGACGAGCTGTGCCTGGAGGTCCCAGGCCTCCCGGTATGGAGTGCTACCCAGCCAGCAGGCTTTTACGGGCAGGGACTTGTTCATCGGCATGGTAAGAGGAGCGGACCAGCGGACCGGCTTCGACGTGCCCGAATCCCATCTCGAGCGCCCGCTCCTTGAGGCGCGCGAACTCCTCTGGGCGGTAGTAGCGAACGACCTCGGCGTGCTTCTTTGACGGGCGCAGGTACTGACCAACCGTCAGCACGTCGATGTTGTGCGCCCGCATGTTGCGAAAGACCTCGAGGAGCTCGTCTTCGGTTTCACCGAGTCCGACCATCAGGCCTGACTTGGTTCTCATGTGCGGTGCAAGTGATTTCACATGCCGCAGGAGGCCGAGGCTGTTTGCGTACACAGCCTTTGGTCGGATCCGCGAGTAAAGTCGGGGCACCGTCTCGGTGTTGTGGTTGAAGATGTCCGGTCCGGCAGCGACGACGGTACCAACCGACTCGAGGTCGCCCTGGAAGTCCGGCGTCAGGACCTCGATCGTGGTGTCCGGGCTGCGGCGGCGGATCGCACGAATCGTGCGCGCGAAGATACCCGCGCCTCCGTCCTTCAGATCGTCGCGGTCTACCGACGTGATGACAGCGTGCTTCAAGCCAAGCTCGGCCACTGATTCGGCGACGCGCAGCGGCTCACCGAGGTCGAGCTCGGTGGGCCGCCCCGAGGTGACGGCGCAAAACCTGCACGCGCGTGTGCAAACGTCGCCAAGGATCATGAATGTGGCCGTCCGCCGATTCCAGCAGTCGAAGATGTTTGGGCAGCGTGCCTCTTCGCACACCGTGTGCAGCCTGCCGCTGCGCACCATTTGCTTCAGGTCTTTGAAGTTCTCGCCCTCTGTGACACGCACCCGAATCCACGACGGGATCGGGCTGGGACTAAGCGGCTGGGCGCTGCTCACAGGCGGATGCTACCGGGCGTCCACTCTTCGAGTCGCTTCTTGATGGCGCCGAGGAACTGACCCGCCATCATGCCGTCGATGATGCGATGGTCGAAGCTCAGGCACATGTTCATCATCTGTCGCACGGCGATTGCATCGTTGATCACGACCGGCCGCTTGACGATCGACTCCGTGGTCAGGATGGCGGCCTGAGGCTGATTGATGATGGGCTGGCTGGCCACAGACCCGGTGGCTCCGGTGTTGTTGAGCGTGAACGTGCCACCCTGCACATCCTCCGGCTTGAGCTGCTTGTTGCGGGCTCGCTCGATGAGGTCGTTCAGCGTGCGGACCAGGTCGGTGAACCCGCGCTGGTCGGCGTCTTTCAGTACCGGCACGATCAAACCGTCCGGTATCGAGACGGCAATCCCCAGGTTGATGGAGTGCTTGAGGACGACCCCGTCGTCGGTCCACGTCGAGTTGAGCCATGGGTACTGTTTGATCACCTCGCAGACGACCTGCACGACGAACGGCAGGTAGGTCAGCGCCACGCCGTGACGACCCTTGAAGGTCTCCTTCTCGGCATCGCGGTACCGGACGAGGTTGGTCACGTCGACCTCCTGGAGCGTCCACGCGTGGGGCGACGTGGCAAGGCTGCGGACCATGTGCTCGGCGATCGAGCGGCGCATCACGCTCAGCTTCACTAGCTCGTCGCGGGTGCCGTCCACGCGGGACGGCGCGGGCGAGGCGGGCGCTTGAGCCTTCGGCGCGGCGGGCGGGGCCGGTGCCGACGCAGCAGCCTGGCTCACGGGCTTGCCGCCGGCCACGGCCGCCAGGACGTCGTCGCGAGTGACCCGGCCGCCCATGCCGGAGCCGCGCAGCGACGCAGCGTCGATTCCGTTTTCGGCCGCGAGCTTGCGCACGGCGGGTGAAAGGCGGGCACGCTCTCCGTCGCCTGACTCGCTCGGCGGGGCGATAGCGGCTGCCAAAGGCGCCGTGTCGCCGGCAGTGGCCTCTCTAGCCGGCCTGGCAGGAGTGGCCGCGGCAGCAGCGCCGGGCGCAGGTGCGACTTCGATCTGCGCGAGCATCGCGCCGACGAGCACGGTCTCACCTTCGCTGACGGCGATCTTGACCAGCTTGCCCTCAAATGGCGAGGGGATCTCGGCGTTGACCTTGTCGGTCACCACCTCGACCAACGGCTCGTCACGCTTCACGAAGTCGCCCTCGTGCTTGAGCCACTTGTCGACAGTGCCCTCGGTGACCGATTCGCCGAGCTGCGGCATCTTGATCTGGGCCAACGTCAAAGCCGGTTACTCCTCGCAAACACGACCAGGGCGACGACAGGCGCGCCCTTAATCGAGTGTAACGGAGGGTTCGGTTGAATACGGGTTGGGTACCGACCCCTTCGTTCTACCGGGGCGAAATGGGGCATTTTGCCGTATAGCGTGACCATGGCTCCTACCGGTAGCGCCAAAGGTGAATTTGACGGAGTTTTCTTCAACGTCCCTGGAGTTGTTGTTGTGAGCTGGGATCCGACGCTGAAGGCTGCGTGTATTGAGTGGCAATCCTGGGCGAGCGCCGCCGAGTTTGGAGCTGCCCTCGAGGCGGGGCTGAGTTCCCTTGCCGAGCACCGCGGCAAGCGCTGGTTGGCCGACTGCACCGACATGAAAGCAGTCAAGCAGTCCGATCAAGAATGGCTCGATCGAAATTGGTTTCCGCGCGCTCTCGCCCTGGGTTTGAAGCACATGGCAGTCGTCACCCCTAAGAGCGCGCTGTCCAGGATGAACATCGATGACATCATGGCCAGGGTGCCGGCGAGCAAGCTCGCGGTCGGGTATTTCGCGACGGCTGGGGAGGCGAGAGAGTGGCTCATCAGGCCGGCGATCAATACTCCGAGGACCCTGAAGGCGCTGCCGGCTTGATAAGCAACGGTCTCAGCCAATTGCGGCCGGAAGCCGGTGACACGGACGAGAAGTGGCTGTCCATACGCTGGGACAGCGAGCGCAGATGCGTTCACGCGGAGTGGAAGGGCTTCGCCAACAGCGCCCAATTTCGCGCCGGTTCGATGGCTTTGCTGAAGGCAATCCAGGAACGAAATGCAACCTCGACAGTCAACGACACTCGAAAGCTCGAAGTGGTCAGCCACGAAGACCCAGCTTTGGATTCGTGACACCTGGGTTCCACTCGCGGCAACGTCCGGCCTCAAGCGCATAGCCGTTGTGGTGGCTCTGCACGGGCTGGCCAGATTTGCGGTCGAGGCGATCATCAGACTCGTCGGAGCGACGCGGCTCGATGCACGCCTTTTCAATTCACCCGACGACGCTGTGGAGTGGGTGGAAACCGAGGGGAAGAAGTCAAAGACCGCCAGTCGATAGCAGTTGTGAACACATTTCACGTCGACGCCATCTATGCCGATGAACCTGGGTGACCATACGTTGGGAAAGCCAACACGGCAAGTTTGGAAAGACAGCATTCGTCACCCGCATGTTCGAGTCGGTAGATGAGGCGACGAAATGGTTAGCACACGAAACCGGCTAACTGACCTGAGTTGGAGGCGCCGCCCAGATTCGAACTGGGGATGGAGGTTTTGCAGACCTCTGCCTTAACCGCTTGGCTACGGCGCCCTGACTCGCCGTCGATTCTACCGTCGCGGGTGAGGCAGCCAGCCACGCGGTTAGGCTGTGGAGGCAGTTGCCAGAGCACGACTTCCGAGACGTCATGGCGCGCCTTCCGGCGGGTGTCGTCGTGATCAGCGCGCGAACCAGTGACGGCTATCGAGGGCTCACCGCTAGCAGCCTCGTGTCCATCTCGGTTGATCCGCCGATGGTTTTGGTCGGCCTCGAGCGCGAGGCGGCCACCCGAGCCGCCGTGTTGGAACGCAAGGCGTTCAACGTGAGCGTGCTGACCCGCTCCCAGGAGTTCGTCGCGGACAGGTTCGCCGGCCGGGCGCCGACGATCGACCCTGCCTGGCAAGACGTGCCGCACCGCCTCGGCACAAACGGCATCCCGCTGATCGAGGGCTGTGCCGCCTGGCTCGAGTGCAGGCTCGTCCAGGTCCACCCGGCGGGCGACCACGACATCTGCGTGGGCGAAGTCGTTGCTGCGATGGCAGGCGCGGGCGATCCGCTCATCCTGTGGGACCGCGCCTTCTGGACCTTGCGCTAGAAGGGCAGGTCGTCCTCGTCCATGCCGAAGTGGTGCCCGACCTCGTGCAGGATCGTGCGCTGCACCTCGGTGATCAGATCCTCCATCGTCTCCGCCGACTCCTCGTGGGCGCGCTTGAAAAGCGTGATGCGCTCGGGCATTCCCTCGCCCGCGCCGAGCGCGGTCGCTCCTTCGTACAGTCCCATCAAACCCTCAGTCGAGCTCTCTTCGATGATGAAGACGGTGTTCTCGAGGTAGGGCCGAAACTCATCGGGGATCGAATCGACCGCCGCCTGCGCCGCCGCCTCGAATTGCTTCATGCTCACCCGCATGCATGAATTGAAGCGCGTACTGGTCGTCGGCGCGGGGACCATGGGCTCGCAGATCGCGC
This sequence comes from Nitrosotalea sp., assembly GCA_035687505.1. Classification (GTDB taxonomy): domain Bacteria; phylum Chloroflexota; class Dormibacteria; order Dormibacterales; family Dormibacteraceae; genus Palsa-870. The sequence goes on along the minus strand of DASRWV010000109.1, from coordinate 752 downwards.
TGCAAACCGCGCTCTCCGGCCGCTACGACGTGACGCTTGTCGACTCCATGCCCGCCCAGCTCGAACGAGCCGGCGCGCAGAACCGCCGCCTCATGGACCGCGCAGTCGAAAAGGGCAGGCTCACCGAGTCGGCCGCAACCGCCGCCCTCGCTCGAATCAAGCCCTCGAGCGACCTCGCCGACGCATCAAAAGCCGCAGACCTCGTGATCGAGGCTGTCATCGAGGACTTCGATGCCAAGAAGGACGTGTTCGAGGCTCTCGGCAAGCACGCAAAAGAGGACGCGATCCTCGCCAGCAACTCGAGTACCATCGCGATCAGCCGGCTCGCCGAATTCACACACCGGCCCGAGCAGTGCTGCAACATGCACTTTTTCCACCCGGTCACCGTGATGCAGCTCTGCGAGGTCGTGCGAGGTCCGAAGACCGCGGACGCGACGGCCGAAGCTGCGATGAAATTCGTGCGCAGCATCGACCGGACTCCGGTGCTCCTTCAGAAGGAAATTTGGGGATTCATCGTCAACCGCATCCTGTTCGCCGCGTCGGAAGAAGCGATGCGGCTGCTGGAAGGTGGTTACGCGAGTGCCGAGGACATCGACATCGCGGTGCAGAAAGGCCTCAACTGGCCGATGGGTCCATTCCACCTGCTCGACTTCAGCGGCCTCGACATCTTTTATGGGGCGCTCAAGGACCGCCACCGCCAGGGAGAAGGCACGGACGCACCCGAGGTGCTCCGGAAGCTCGTCGAGGCGGGG
>DASRWV010000108.1:0-24858 GCA_035687505.1 Nitrosotalea sp. | reverse complement strand
TCGCTGAAGCGGATCGCCTTGCCCATCTCGGTCGCGATGAGGATCTCGTCGGAGCCGCTCGTCGGGGTCACCCAGTCAAGCTCGTCGCCTTCCTGGAGGTTGATCGCGATCAGACCGTTTCGCCTGACGTTGGCGTACTCGGCGAGGGCCGTTTTCTTGATGTATCCGTTCTTAGTGACCATCAGCATGTAGCGCGCCTCAGTCTCCGTTTCGGGCCGTACGAAGACGGCGGTGATCCGCTCGTTCGCCCCGATGTCGATCAGGTTGTTGACCGGCATGCCCTTCGCCTGGCGCTCGCGCTCCGGTACCTCATGCACGCGCAGCTGGAACACGCGACCACTCTGTGTGAAGAAGAGCATCGACGCGTGGGTGTGCGTAGTCAGCAAATGGAGCGCGTAGTCCTCTTCGCGCGTCCCGCTCGGCGCGTCACTTCCTGCTGTGGGCTTTGCACCCTTGAGGCCGACGCCACCGCGCTTCTGCGCACGGAAAACGCGCAGCGGCTGGCGTTTGACGTAACCGCGATGGGTCAGCGTGACGACGACTTCTTCTTTCGGCACGAGGTCTTCTGCGGAAAGCTCGGAAGCTTCCTGGTCGGTGATCTCGGTCCGGCGTGCGTCGCCGTACTTCTTGACGAGGTCGTCCATCTCATCCTTGATCAGGAGGCGGACCTTCTGATCGCTCGCCAGAACCGACTCCAGGTAGGCGATGGTCTTGATGACCTCCTCGTACTCGGCGTCGATCTTGCCGCGCTCCAGCTTCGTGAGCCGGCTCAGCGTGAGGGCGAGCACCGCTTTCGCCTGCCTTTCGCTGAGGCCGAACTTCGTCTGCAGCTGAGTGGCGGCGTTATCAGGGTCGGTGGCGGCGCGAATCGTCTTGATGACCTCGTCGAGATGGTCGAGGCAGATCTTGAGGCCTTCGAGAATGTGAGCCCGCTCCTGCGCCTTCTCGAGGTCGAAGCGGGTGCGACGCAGGATGACGTTGCGGCGGTGGTCGATGAAGAGCTGCAGCGCCTGCTTGAGGCTCAGGACCACCGGACGCCCATCGACGATCGCCAGCATGATCACGCCGAACGTCGTCTGCAGCGTGGTGTGCTTGTAGAGGTTGTTCAACACGGTGAACACACGGGCATCGCGCTTGAGCTCGATGACGACCCGCATGCCGTCGCGGTCGGACTCGTCGCGCAGGTCGGCTATGCCTTCGAGCTTCCGGTCTGAGACCAGCTCCGCGATCTTCGCCACCAGCGTGGCCTTGTTGATCGCGTAGGGAAGCTCATCGATGATGATCCGCTCGCGGCCGTTGGGCGCTTGCTCAAACGTGTGCCGCGCGCGGACGATGATGCGGCCGTGTCCGGTCGCGTAAGCGGCCTTGATCCCCGCCGTACCCATGATCAGTCCGCCGGTCGGAAAGTCCGGCCCCTTGACGAAGGTCATGAGATCCTCGCCGGTCGCTTCCGGGTTTTCCACCAGGTGCTTGATCGCGCCGGCGATCTCACCAAGGTTGTGCGGCGGGATGTTGGTGGTCATGCCGACGGCGATGCCCGTCGCGCCGTTGAGGAGCAGGTTCGGACTCCTCGCGGGAAGCACCGACGGTTCCTCTTCCTGCCCGTCGTAGTTGGGCTGCATGTCGACCGTCTGCTTCTCGATGTCGGCCATCAGCTCGCCGGTGATGGCGGACAGGCGTGCCTCCGTGTACCGCATCGCCGCGGCAGAGTCGCCGTCGACACTGCCGAAGTTGCCCTGGCCGTCGATCAGCGGATAGCGCAGCGAAAACGGCTGGGCCATGCGGACCAGCGCGTCGTACACGGCACCCTCGCCGTGCGGGTGGTACAGCTTGAGCACGTCGCCGACGAAGGCCGCGCTCTTACGATGCCGCGTGCCGGCCGTCGACCCCGCGCGGTGCATCGCGTAGAGGATGCGTCGCTGCACGGGCTTGAGCCCGTCACGCACGTCGGGCAGCGCCCGGCTGATGATGACGGACATCGCGTACTCCATGTAGGAGGTCTGCATCTCCTCCTGGAGGCTTCTCGAGACGATGGTTCCTATGTTGTTTTCGTCAGTCACTGCTTTGTCGAATCACTCCTCGTACTTCTTCAAGACCACAACGGCGTTGTGTCCGCCGAAACCAAAACCATTGGAGATGGCAATGCGCACGTCCTGACGCCGCGCCTGGTTGGGCACGTAGTCGAGGTCGCACGCCGGGTCGGGGTTTTCGTAGTTGATGGTCGGGTGGATCATGCCGCGGTTGATGGTGAGCAGCGTGGCGATGGCCTCCACCGCGCCGGCGGCGCCGAGCAGATGGCCGATCATCGACTTGGTGCTGCTGATCGCGACCTTATATGCGTGGTCGCCGAGCGCGATCTTCAGCGCCTTGGTCTCGCCCGCGTCGTTCAGCTGCGTCGATGTGCCGTGCGCGTTGACGTAGTCGATGTCCTTGGGCTCGATGCCGGCGTCTTTCATCGCGAGCGTCACGGCCATTGCCGGGGCCTCCCCCGTCTCGTCGGGCGCTACCTGGTGAAAAGCGTCGCAAGTGGTCGCGTAGCCGAGGACCTCGCCGTAGATCCGCGCGCCGCGACCCAACGCATGCTTCTCCGACTCGAGGACCAGGATGCCGGCGCCTTCGCCGGGGACGAATCCGTCGCGGTCACGATCGAACGGCCGGCTCGCCTTCTCGGGCGATTCGTTGCGCGTCGACAGCGCACGGATCGCGTTGAACGACGAGATGCCGACCTCACACAGTGACGCCTCGGAGCCGCCCGCAAGCATGACGTCCGCGTCGCCATGCTGGATGATTCGCGACGCGTCGCCGAGCGTGTGGGTGGAGGCGGCGCAGGCGGTGGTGACCGTCGTGTTGGGGCCTCGAAGATGGAACGCCATCGCGACCGAGGCCGCCGCCATGTTCGGGATGATCATCGGCGCGTAGAGCGGGTTGAGGCGTCCCTTCGTCGCGAAGGAGATCGCGCCCTGCGTCATCTCGATGAAGCCTCCGATCCCGGTCCCCATGTCCACCCCGACGCGAAAGCTGTCCTCCTTGGCAAGGTCGAGTCCCGAGTCGGCGAGTGCCATCGTCGACGCTGCGACGGCCATCTGCGAGAACCGCGCCATGCGCTGCGCCTGCTTGCGGTCCATGAACTCCTGCGGATCGAAGTTGGGCACCTCGCAAGCGAACTTCGTCGTCAGCTTGTCGGTCGGATAGTTTTCGGCCATTCGCGCGGTGCTCCGGCCCTCGATGAGCCCGTGCCAGTACTCCTCGAGGTTCTTGCCTAGGGGATTCACGGTACCCATCCCGGTCACGACGACGCGTGTCCGCCCGTTTGTGCTCACTTCCCCACCTCTGCCCGAATCTTACCGACGAGCTGATTCTGCACCGCATCTCGGGTGACCCGGATGGCGTTCTTGATCGCGCGGGCGTCCGAGCGTCCGTGCGCGACTACCGCCACACCGTCGATGCCGAGGAGCGGCGCTCCACCGAACTCGCGCCAGTCGACGCGGCGGCGCAGCTGCCGCACTCCAGGCCGGATGAGCATCCCGCCGAGCTTGCCGCGCATGGTCTTGGGGATTTCCTCGCGAAGGTTGCGGAAGAGAAACTCTGCGGTGGCCTCGGCCATCTTGATTGCCACGTTGCCGACAAAGCCGTCGGCGACGATGACGTCGGCTTTCGCGAGGTAGATGTCCTTGGGCTCGACGTTGCCCATGAATCCCTCCAGCAAACCTTTGAGGCGCTTGGCCGTCTCCCTGACCAGCTCGTCGCCTTTGCCCTCCTCCTCGCCATTGCTCAGCAGGCCGACCCGAGGGTTGGCGCGGCCGAGCATCTCGCGCGCGTAAACAGCGCCCATCTGCGCGAACTGCACGAGGTACTCAGGCTTGGAGTCGACGTTGGCGCCGACGTCTAGAAAATATGCGAAGCCGTTTTGCGTCGGCACTATGGAGCCCAGGGCGGGCCGCTCGATGCCTTTGATGCGGCCCTGGATGAAGAGCGCAGCGGCCAGGATGGCGCCCGAGTTGCCGGCCGAGATCCAGCCGTCGGCTCGCTTCTCCTTGCACATGCGCGCGCACACCGACATCGATGAGTCTGTCTTTGCGCGCACCGACTGCGCAGGGTGTTCTTCCATGGTGATGACCTGCGAGCAAGGGACCAGCTGTATACGCGGATGCGCGTCGAGCAGCGGTTGAACTGCAGACGGCAAGCCGACGAGCGAGATGTCGATCCCGTATTCCGTGGCGGCTTGTGCGGCTCCGAGCACGACCTGAGCCGGCGCGAAGTCGCCGCCCATGGCGTCGACTGCTATTCGCATTTGCCGGCGACCTATATGTCGAGGTTGCGGACGCTCTTGGCGTGCGCCTGAATGAATTTCTTGCGAGGCTCCACGTCCGGCCCCATCAACTTTTCGAAGGTGTCGTTGACCGCCGCCGCGTCTTCGACGTTGACCTGCAGCAGCACGCGCGTGGCAGGGTTCATGGTCGTCTGCCACAGCTCCTCGGCGTTCATCTCGCCGAGACCCTTCATTCGCGCCGACTCGGCGTTCTTGCCCAGCTGACGCAAGGCTTTGTCGCGCTCGCCTTCGGAATGGCACCAGATGATCTGCTTGCCTTTGAACACCTTGAACAGCGGCGGCTGCGCCATGTAGAGGTAGCCCTTGTCGATCACCTGCGGGAAGTAGCGGTAGAAGAACGTGAGCAGAAGCGTGCGGATGTGGCTGCCGTCCACGTCGGCGTCAGTCATCGTGATCACGCGGTGGTAGCGCATCTTCTCGACGTTGAAGTTGTCGCCGACCCCCGCGCCCATCGCGGTGATCAGGTTGCGGATCTCGTCTGACGTGAGCACCTTGTCGAGGCGCGCCTTCTCGACGTTGAGGATCTTGCCGCGCAGCGGCAGGATGGCCTGAGTACGCCGGTCGCGCCCGCCTTTGGCGGTGCCCCCGGCCGAGTCACCCTCCACGATGTAGAGCTCGCACAGAGCAGGATCGCGCTCCGAGCAGTCGGCGAGCTTGCCAGGCAGCGTGCTGGACTCGAGCAGGCTCTTGCGCTGGACGAGGTCGCGTGCCTTGCGCGCAGCCTCTCGAGCTCGCGCCGCGGTCAGCGATTTCTCGACGATGCGGCGGCCCTCGGAAGGGTTCTCCTCGAGGTACTGCGTGAGGCCTTCGGTGAGAGCGATCGACACGTGGCCCTGCACTTCTGCGTTGCCCAGCTTGCCTTTCGTCTGGCCTTCGAACTGCGGATCTATGACCTTGACGCTGATTACAGCCGTGAGGCCTTCGCGCACGTCCTCACCAGAGAGGTTCGGATCCTGTTCTTTGAGAATGCCCGCCTTGCGCGCGTAGCGGTTGAGCACGTTGGTCAGCGCCGCGCGAAAACCGGTGAGGTGCGTTCCACCTTCGATGGTGTGGATCGTGTTGGCGAACGCGAGCACGTTCTCGACGAACGTGTCGTTGTACTGCAGCGCGATCTCCACCTGGGTGCCCTCGACGTCGCGGTCGACATAGAAGGGAACGTGGTTGACGACCTGCTTGTCGCGGTTGAGTGCTCGAACGAAGGAGACGACTCCGCCTTCGAAGTAGAAGGTGTTGGTGAAGCCGAGGTTCTCGTCCGCGAGCGCGATCTCGAGGCGCTTGTTGAGGTAGGCCATTTCGCGCAGACGGCGCTGGATGATCTCGCGGTCGAACTTGGTGACGGGGAAGATCTGCGGGTCCGGCCAGAATCGCACGATCGTCCCGGTGTGGTCTGTCTTGCCGACAACCTTGACCGAGGCCTTCGGGACGCCGCGCTCGAACTCCATGTAGTGAACCTTGCCGCCGAGGTGGACCCACACCTCGAGCTTCTCACTGAGGAAGTTGACTGCCGAGACTCCCACGCCGTGCAGCCCGGACGAGACCTTGTAGCCTCCGCCACCGAACTTGCCACCGGCGTTGAGGCGCGTGAGCACCAGCTCGAGGGCGGACAGGCCCTCTTTCTTGTGGATGTCGACCGGGATGCCGCGGCCGTTGTCCTCAACCTGGACGCTGCCGTCGGCGAAGAGGGTGACGACAATCCTCGTCGCGTAGCCCGCCAGAGCCTCGTCAACGGCGTTGTCCACGACCTCGTAGACCAGGTGGTGAAGGCCCTCCGAGGAGGTCGAGCCGATGTACATGCTCGGACGCCGCCGCACATGCTCCCGGCCCTCGAGGACCTGGATCTGCTCGGCGGTGTACGCGACATCCGCGCCTAATGGGTGGGGCCTGCGGCTATCCGCGCGCTCCGGAGAGGGGTTTTTGGCCGCCATCACCGGTTAAAAAGGCCCTCCCAGCGTGGAAAACTCGTGGGGATCAACTGGGCAGAGGTTCAGGTGCTTAATTTTACCCGATTTCGAGTTCGAAATGGCCCTCGGCGGGGTCTTAACAGGCCCTATTTCGCAGGCGCTTTCCAGCGCAGCACAGGATCCTCGCTCTGGCCCTGGAGATAGGCGTTGATCCGGCGGGCGGCAGAGACCTCGTCCAGGCGCCCGACAGGCAGGGTCTGGGGCGCGTCGTGGAGGGCCTGGGGGTTGGTTTTGGCCTGCCCGACGATCTCTTTTATCGCCGCCGCAAAAGCGTCGAGGGTGGCCATGCTCTCGGTTTCCGTGGGTTCGACCATGATCGCCTCCGGCACGACCAGCGGGAAGTACACCGTGGGAGCGTAAAAATTGCGGTCCAGCAGGGCTTTGGCGACATCCAGGGCGCGCACGCCCTCGGGGGCCAGATTCCGCGCGCTGGCGACGAACTCGTGCATGCATGGGCCCTCGTGTGGCATCTCCAGGTCGCGCTCGACCTGCTTGCGAAGGTAGTTGGCGGACAGGACCGCGTCCCGCGACGCCTGGGTGAGGCCGTCGCCCCCCATGGCGACGATGTACGAGTAGGCACGAACCAGCATGCCGAAGTTGCCGTAGAAGCTACGCACGCGGCCGATCGACTTGGGGCGCTTGAAATCCAGGGCGAAATGCCCGTCGGTGCGCTCTACGGTCGGGGTGGGAAGGAACGGGACGAGCTCCGCCTTGACGCCCACGGGTCCGGCGCCAGGACCGCCGCCGCCGTGCGGCGTGGTGAACGTCTTGTGCAGGTTCATGTGCACGGCGTCGAAACCCATGTCGCCAGGTCGGCAGATGCCCATGAACGCGTTCAGGTTGGCCCCGTCGTAGTAGAGCATGGCGCCAGTGGCGTGTACCATCTCCGCTATATCCAGTATCTCTCGCTCAAATAGACCCAAGGTGTTGGGGTTGGTCAGCATGAGAGCGGCGACCCGGGGGGAGAGCTTGGACTCCAGGTCCGCGAGGCTGATGCGGCCGTCGGAGCCCGACTTGACCTCGACCACCTGGAAGCCGCTCAGGGCGGCGCTGGCGGGGTTGGTGCCGTGCGCCGAGTCGGGCACCAGGACCTCGGTCCGGTTGTCACCACGGGAGGTGTGGAAGGCCTTGATCATCCGCAGCGCCGTCCACTCCCCATGGGCGCCTGCCGCCGGCTGGAGCGTCACCCTTTCCACCCCGACCACCTCGCACAGCGCACGTTCCAGCAGCCACATGAGCTCGAGCGCGCCCTGGACCGTCTCCTCGTCCTGGTAGGGATGCAGGCCGGCAAACCCCGGCAGCGACGCCACTGCCTCGTTGAGGACCGGGTTGTACTTCATCGTGCAGCTGCCGAGGGGATAGAACTGCTCGCTGATCGAGTAGTTCATCGAGGCAAGCCGGCTGTAGTGCCGCATGATCTCGGGCTCGCTCAGCCGAGGGAGTGCGGGAGCGGTCGCGCGCAGGAGCTGTTGCGGCAGCGCCTCCGCTGGCGTGGCTCCCTTAACCCCGGCCTCCGGCAGGCGAGGCGCGCCGGCGCTCGGCCGGCTCTTCTCGAAGCTGAGGAGCTCGGTCATGCTGCGGCCGCCGCGACCAGCTCGTCGAGCGCGCGCGGGTCGTTCACCTCGGTGCAGGTGAAGGTGACCACCCCTTTGAGCTCGCGGAACCACCGGTTCATCTCGAGAGGGCCGAGGATTCCTTTGCGGGCGAGCTTGCGGACCAGGACAGAAGCTTTCGGAACGCGCATCGGGAACTCGTTCAGGAACGGGCGGTCCGGAAACGCCAGCTCCCAGCCAGGGATGGCCGAGAGGCGCTCCGCGAGCGAGTGAGCACGCTGGAAGCTCACGTCGGCCACCTGGCGCAGCCCGTCCGGGCCCATGTACGTCATGTAGACACTCGCCGCCAGGGCGCACAAGGAGTGGTTGGTGCAGATGTTGGACGTCGCCTTCTCGCGCCGGATGTGCTGCTCGCGGGCGGCCAGCGCGAGGTTGAAGCCGCGGCGACCGTGCTTGTCGAAGGCTGTCCCGATGAGGCGGCCGGGGAGGCGCCTCACCAGCTCTTTGCGGCACGAGATGAAGCCGACGTGTGGCCCGCCGTAGCTGGGACTCAGGCCGAGCTGCTGCCCCTCGCCCACCGCGATGTCGGCACCGTATTCGCCAGGCGGGGCGAGGACGGCAAGGCTGATCGGGTCCACACAGGCGATGGCGAGGGCGCCCGCAGCATGGGCGCGCTCGGTGAGCGTCTTGGCGTCGACGAGCAGGCCGAGGAAGTCGGGCTGCTGGAAGATCACGGCCGCTGTCTTCGGTCCGGGCTCGGTGCCCTTCCGGACCTTCATGCCACGGCCATCGCAGAAGGCGCGCAGGACCTCGACATACTCGGGGTGGAGATAGCCGGCGACAACCACCTCGTCGCGGCCCGTCTGGACGTGGGCCATCATCGCCGCCTCGGCGACGGCGGTCGCGCCGTCGTAGAGCGACGCGTTGGCGACGTCGAGCGCGGTCAGCTCTGCGATCAGCGTCTGGAACTCGAAGATCGCCTGCAGCGTGCCCTGGCTCGCCTCCGGCTGGTATGGCGTGTAGGCGGTATAGAACTCGGGTTTCGACGTGACCGCGGCAACCGCGGCTGGGATGAACCGCCGATAGATGCCGCCCCCTCGGAACGTCAGCCGGTCCGGGAAGACCCTGTTTCGAGCCGCGAGCGAGCTGATCTGCGCCATGGTCTCGAACTCGGATAGCCCAGCCGGCATTTCCAGGGATTTGATCCGGAGCGAGCGCGGAATGTCGACCAGGAGGTCGTCCATCGACTGGACGCCGATCGACTCCAGCATCGACGCCCGATCTTCATCTGAGTGAACGAGGTAGGGCAACTAGTGCGCCGAGGCCTCCGCCGATTTCTTGTACTCGGCCTCATCCAGCAGGTCGGCGGGCAGGTCGCCCGCCAGCTCCAGCTTCAGGATCCATCCCTCTCCGTACGGATCCGAGTTGACGAGCTCCGGCTTGGAGGTCAGCTTGTCGTTGACGGCGGCGATACGCCCCGCCGCAGGGGCGTAGAGGTCGCTGGCTGCCTTGACCGATTCGATGACGCCAAAGCTTTCGCGCGCGGCAATCTTCCGGCCGACAGCAGGTAGCTCGAGAAAGACGACGTCGCCCAGCTGAGCTTGCGCAAAGTCCGTGATTCCGACGGTGACAGTCTTTCCGTCGACCGTGAGCCACTCGTGCGTCTTGGTGTAGCGGCGGTCAGCCATCCAAACCTCTCCTCGCTGAATCCGGCGGCTAAGACTTGGCCGGGGCGACTGCCGATCGCGCCGAGCCACGATAGAAAGGAAGCTTCACCACCTCAGCCGGGGCCTCTCGGCCTCGAACCTCGACGCTGACTTTCTCCCCGACTCGCAATGATGGGACTTCCAGGATCGCGAGCGCGATCGGGTACCCGAGGAAGAACGAATGCGTGCCGCTGGTGACGGTTCCAGTGCGGCGCCCTTCGCGGCTGACAGCGGCTCCATGGCGCGGAATGCTGCCTGCCTCGGTCTTGAGGCCGACGAGGTTTCGCGCCGGCCCTTGCTCCTTCACTTTGGCTAGAGCATCGCGGCCTATGAAGTCGCCCTTGCCGAGCTTCACAGTCCAGCCGAGCCCGGCTTCGTATGGGTTGACCGTCTCGTCCATGTCGTTTCCATAGAGGCGCAGGGCGGCTTCGAGGCGCGTCGCGTCGCGTGCGCCGAGACCCGCGGGCAGCACGCCTGCTGCTTTGCCCTCAGCCAGGATGGCGTCCCAGACGTCCCCGATGTGTTCCGAATCGACGAAGAGCTCGAAACCGTCCTCTCCCGTATATCCGGTGCGCGAGACGAGCGCGGGAATGCCCGCGACCTTACCCGGGCGAAACGAGAAGTAGGGGATGTCATCGGTTGCTGACGAGCCCTTGGGCAGAAGCGCATGAGCGCGCGGACCCTGGAACGCGATCAGGCTCATGTCCTTGGTGTGGTCTTCCATCGACACGGATGCGGGAAGGTGCTTGCGCATCCATGCGGTGTCCTTCTCGCGGTTTGCTGCGTTGACCACGACGAGAAAGCGGTCCTGGGCCTCGCGATAGACGACGAGGTCATCGATGACGCCGCCGTCCTCTTTGCACATCAAGGTATAGATCGCGTGACCCGGCGCGATTGAACCGATATCGTTGGTGAGCAGACCCTGGAGGTAGGACTCTGCTGCGGGGCCCTCGACCACGAGCCGGCCCATATGCGAGATGTCGAACAGGCCGGCGACCTGGCGCACCGCGAGATGCTCGTCACGAATCGACGTGTACTGCTGCGGCAGCTCCCAGCCTCCGAAGTCGACCATGCGCCCGCCGAGGGCGACGTGGCGGTCGTAGAGGGCGGTGCGGTGCGGTGCGCTAGCTGTCAAGAGCGGGGCGCTCATCGCCGTCGAAGTCGATGGCTTCCGGGTCGATGAACTCGAGCATCTCCTCGTCGTGGCGTCCCCGCGCTTCTGCCACCACCTGCGCGACATAGCGCGTCCGCTGCGCGGTCCACTCAAGCTTTTCCGCGAGCTCGTCCTCCGTCGGCTCGCGGTGAAGCTCCAGCCGCATTGCCACCTCGGTGCGCTGGTAATCGGTCGCGGCTGCGACGAGCAGCTCGGCGTCGCGCATGGCGGCCGCGTCAATTTCCATCGCCGCGTCCAACTGCGCATTGATTTGCTGTTCGGCGAAGTGGGCGAAGTCGCCCTCACCGCTCTCCACGTAGGTGCGCACCGCGTGGACGAGTCCGATCGATCCCTCCTGGACAAGGTCTGGCATTGACAGGCTCTGTTCGCCGCGCGCTTCCGCGAGCCGGATGACAAGATCGAGGTGCGCGGCGACCAAGCGCTCCTGGCTTCCCATGTCGCCGAGCGCGGCCTGGTGGAGCAGCCGATCCTGCTCGGCGCCGCTGAGCGGTTTGGCCGTGCGGGCTTCCCGAACTATGTCGTCCAGCGCGGCGGCATCGCTGTCGACAAACTGGGGTCGCCGCGCGTGGTCATGCTGACTGTGGCTGGCGCTCATCGCCTTCGATTTTACGTGCCCGCGGGAAGCGGCTTCCGAAGTGGCTCGAGGCGGGAATGTTCCACGTTTTACATCGGCAGCGCGTACCCGGGATTGCCATACTCGGAGACATGCGCGGACGGTCGGCGCTGAAGCTTGGTTTCCTGCTTTTCGCCTTGGCGGCCACGCTTCCCGTTCACGCTTCCGCCGCCACTCCCCAGGTCGAACGGGCCGACCTCGTCGGCGACATCAACACGATCATGGCCGCCTACATCGACAGGGCGGTGAGCCGCGCCGGCGCGGACCGAGCCGACGCCCTGCTGGTGGTGATCAACACTCCCGGCGGCATCTCAACCTCGATGGACGACATCGTCACGAGCCTTCTCAACTCGAAGGTGCCCGTGATCGCGTACGTCTATCCGAGCGGAGCTCGCGCCGCCTCGGCGGGCCTGTTCGTCGCGCAGGCGGCCGATTTACTGGCCATGGCGCCCGGGACCAACATCGGCTCCGCGCATCCCATACAGTCCACTGGGGCCAACCTGACTGGGGATCTCGGCGCCAAGGTGCTCAACGATGCTGTCACCCGGGTTCGCAACCTCGCCTCCATCCATGGACGCAACGCGGACTGGGCGGAGGACGCGGTGCGCAACAGCGTCAACATCAACGCCGAAGAGGCAGTCCGGCTGCGCGTTGCGGACCTCGAGGCCTCCGATCCGGACGCACTCATGAAAGCAGTCGACGGCCGATCGATCGCCAGGCCGAGCGGCACTTTCGTCCTGCACACCGCCGGCGCCCACATCGCCGACATGCCGATGCCGTTCTGGCAGGTCTTCCTCAACGCGTTGATCGATCCCACGATCGCGGCGCTGCTGCTCATCGTCGCCGGCTACGGAATCATCACGGAGATCTCGACTCCAGGGGCAATCCTGCCGGGAGTCATCGGAGGCCTGGCGGCGATTCTGGCCATCGTCTCGCTCGCCAACCTGCCGGTGAACATCGCAGGCGTCTTGCTGATGCTGCTCGCTTTGATCCTGTTCATCGCGGACTTCAATGCCAACACGCATGGAATCCTGAGCGTCGGCGGCGTAGCCGCGCTCGTCCTCGGCATGGCTTTCCTGATCGACACCGGGCCCATCGGACTCGGCGTCGACCCGTTCGTCGTCCTCGTTACCGGCCTAGTGACGGCCGCCTTCTTCATCCTGTTCATCCGCAAGGTGTGGCAGGCGCGACGCGCGCCCGCTTTCGTCGGAGCCGAAAGTCTCGTCGGCGCCACCGGCGAGGCCCGCGAGGAGCTCACCCCTGAAGGTCTAGTCTTTGTTGCAGGTGCGTTGTGGAAAGCCGTCGCAACCGCAGCCCCGATCCATGCCGGCTCGCCAGTACGAGTGGTCGGACGCGATGGGCTCCAGTTGAAAGTGGTCGCAGGAGACAACGGTGTGAGCGCGACGAGTAAGGAGAAGAAGTAGTGCCCGGAACCCTGATCGTCCTTGCCGTGATCGTCTTCATTGCCGTGGTCGTCGCGTTCTCCAGCTTGCGCATCGCCAACGAATACGAGCGTGGCGTCGTGTTCCGGCTCGGCCGCCTGATCGCGCTGCGCGGCCCGGGGCTGTTCTTCATCATCCCGTTCGGAGTCGACCGGCTGGTCAAGATCGACCTTCGCGTGATCACGCTAGAAGTGCCCCCGCAGGAAGTGATCACCAACGACAACGTCACCGCGAAGGTGAATGCCGTCATCTACTTCCAGGTCATCGACGCCCGCAAGGCGGTGACCCAGGTCCTCAACTACATCAACGCGACCTCTCAGATCGCGCAGACAACGCTGAGGGCGGCGCTCGGACAGGCGACCCTGGATGAGCTGCTGGCGAATCGAGAGAAGATCAACCAGAACCTGCAGAAGATCATCGACGAGCAGACGGAGCCCTGGGGCATCAAGGTCGCGGTCGTCGAGATCAAGGACGTGGAGCTGCCAACCACGATGCAGAGGGCGATGGCCAAGCAGGCCGAGGCGGAGCGCGAAAAGCGCGCCAAGATCATCAACGCGGATGGCGAGTTCCAGGCCTCGCAGACGCTGGCCAACGCCGCGGCCGTCATCTCGTCCCAGAAGGGGGCGCTGCAGCTGCGCTTCCTCCAGACGATGGTCGAGATCGGCTCGGAGAAGAACACGACCATCCTGCTTCCCTTTCCGATCGAGCTGATCCGGCCTCTGATCGACGTGCCAACCAAACCGGGCGAAGGCTGAGCGGGCACCTCTTCCTCGACGCGGTAGCGGCGGCGGCGCAAGTCCTACTGCCGCTGTCCCTGATCATCTTCGCCAACGTCGCCGTCGGGCGGCGGTGGGCTCATACCGCGATCGACGTCATCGCGGGCTTCAGCGCGGGAATCACTTTTCTCATCGGCGCCCTGGACCTGGCAGGCGCGGGCCTCTTCCCGGCCAACCTCGTCGGTCAAAACAGGCTCCCCTTCGACGTGGGCTGGATGGCCACCGCGCTGCTCGCGGCAGTGCTGGCGTACAAGCCGGTCCGCGAGCGACTCGCGCGAATTCTGCCGGTGGATCCAGACAACCCGGTGCACGCGTTCGCGCTCGTGCTGGCGGTGCTCCTGGTTGGCACCCAGCTCACATCGAGTGCGTTCATCAGCCTGTCCGCGTCGGCGCCTCTGAGCCTGGCCGATGTGATCGCCGAGCAGCTGTCCCTCCTGGTCCTCGCCCTCGCCGGGGTCGGACTCTTCATTCGCCGCGACTTTGCTCAGACCGCTTCAAGGCTGGGCCTGGTCGTGCCGGCCTGGTGGCACGTCGTGCTCGCGGTCGCGGCAGCAGGAGTTTTCTTCGTGTTCGGTCAGGCGATGACCAGCCTCAGCCACACCTTGACGCCCGATGTGGCGAACCAGGTCGACACGACTACGCAGCGCCTGTTTGCGGCGCTCGACAATCCATGGGGAATCGCCGCTCTGGCGCTCGCCCCTGGGATTTGCGAAGAGATCCTGTTCCGAGGCGCCATCCAACCGCGGCTCGGCATCCTCGCCACCGCGCTCTTGTTCGCCTCCGTTCACACGCAGTACGCGTTGTCGATCGACACGCTGGCGGTGTTCGTGATCGCGATCGGGTTGGGACTGATTCGGAAGTTCACCAACACCACGACGTCGTCGATCTGCCACATCAGCTACAACCTCGTGACCGGCATCGGCATCGCCAGCTCGCTGATGGCAGGAGCGATCGGGATCGAGGCTTTGCTGATCGGGGTGTCGGTTTACGCCGTCTGGGCAAATCGGCGCCGCATCGCAGTCGCCGGCGAAGCCTTAACGACCAGGGTTGGCGCCCAGGAAAACAATGAATAGAGTCCCCCTTAAGGTGCGCAGGCGGGGGAGGGACCGGCGCGGGAGTGGGAGGGCCCCGAAAGAGGTGTGTGCGGGCCTTAACAGGCTGGGTGGTCAGACTCGGGAAACTGGACTAGAATGCCGATCGTGCCACCAGATATAGGATCACTGGAGCGGGTGAGCCCCAAGATGTTGGCAAGTACCACCCCGCCAGTCATTGCTGTCGTCAACCAGAAAGGCGGCGTCGGCAAGACGACCACCGCGATCAATCTGGGCGCCGCGCTCGCGGAATTGGGTCACCAAACGCTGCTGATCGACCTCGATCCACAGGCCAACTCGACCTCCGGGCTTGGCCTGGATCCGTCGCGAGCGCGACTCAACGTCTACCACCTATTGATGGGCGAAGCCGACGTAACTCAGGTGGCGCAGCCGACGGGCGTCACCGGACTGACGTTGGTCCCGTCTCACATCGACCTTGCCGGCGCGGAAATCGAGATGGCCACACTCGAGGCTCGCGAGATGCTCCTGCGCAAGGCACTGTCAACTCCCGAGGCGGGAATCGAATGTGTGATCATCGACTGCCCCCCATCCCTCGGCCTCCTTACGCTCAACGCTCTCACCGCGGCGACGAGCATGCTGATTCCGACGCAATGCGAGTACTTTGCGCTCGAAGGACTGCGCCACCTGATGTACACGCACCAGCTGGTGCGGTCGAGCCTCAACCCCAAGTTGGTCATCGCCGGCATCGTCATGACGCAATTTGACGCACGCACCACGCTCTCCTGGGACGTGCTCGAATCGGTGCGGCGCTCGTACCCCAACGAAGTCCTGAGCACCTTGATCCCTCGGAACGTTCGGATCAGCGAGGCGCCGAGTCACGGCAAATCGGTGATCGAATACGACCCCACATGTCGAGGCGCGATCGCGTATCGCGCACTCGCGAAGGAGCTGCTGGAACGATGAGCCAACCAAGGATGCGCGGTCTCGGCCGCGGACTCGAAGCGCTGATCCCGATGTCGCGCGACGGCGAAGCTCTCGTGCCGCAGATGATCGCTGTCGACCAGATCCGTCCGTCGCATCAACAGGTACGCACGCGCTTTGATGCCGAGCCCCTTGGTGAGCTCGCCGAATCGATCCGCCTGCACGGGGTGCTCCAGCCGCTGCTCGTCCGCCGGCTGCACGACGGCTACGAGCTGATCGCCGGTGAGCGCCGGTGGCGCGCGGCAAAACTCGCCGGCCTCAACGCGGTGCCGGCAGTCGTTCGCAGCGACGCAAGCAACGACGAACAGCTCGTCCTCGGCCTGATCGAAAACCTGCAGCGTGCCGACCTCGATCCAATCGAAGAGGCGCGGGGCTTGCGCCGTTTGACCGAAGAGTTCCGGCTCACTCACGACGAGGTCGCGCAGCGCATCGGCAAACATCGAGTGTCTGTGACGCAGTCACTGCGCCTGCTCGCGGGTTGTCCCGCGGTCCAATCCGCGGTCGGCTCCGGTGTCATCACCGCGGGACACGCGCGGGCCCTGGTCGCGCTCGAGGGTCAGGCGGCGCAGGAGCACGGCCTCAAGGTGGTGATCGCACGTCACCTATCGGTCCGCCAGGCCGAGAACTGGGTCCGAACCTACCGGCCTCGTCGGAAGCCGCGAATCGACTCGACCGCGGAGCTGCGTTCGATCGCCGCCGACATCGAGTCGAAGGTCGGTCTTCCGATCAAGCTCAGCGGCAGTTTGAATCGAGGCAAGATCGAACTGCGGTATTCAAGTCACGAGGAGTTGGAACGGGTCTGCGCTAAGCTCCTCTCCTAAAACTCATGGCCGTTCCACAACCAGGCGCGGTCAATGCCGCCCCCGCACCCACGTCCGCCGCCTCGTCGCTGCTGCGCGAGGTCTTCGAGGTCGTGGTGCTCGCGGTCATCCTCTACCTCGGCATCAGCTTCGCCGTCCAGGCAGTGCACGTAGAGGGACTCTCCATGTACGCGACGCTCGATGACAACGACTACTTGATCGCAAACAAGATCGATTACAGGCTGCACGCGCCCCAGCGCGGCGACATCATCATCCTGCGTCCGCCGGCGGACAACTCGAAGGACTTCATCAAGCGGGTCATCGCCCTACCTGGAGAAAAGCTGCTCATCCGTGACGGCGTCGTCTACATCAACGGACACAAACTGGATGAGCCTTACCTTCCTGAGTTCTGGAGCACGCTCAACAACTGGACCGGTAACGGCGGGCCGGACGGCACGGTCATGCCGCCGAATCAGTACTTCGTCATGGGCGACAACCGGAATCGCTCCCAGGATTCGCGCCTCTTCGGTCCGATCAGTCGCGATCGAATCGACGGGCGGGCGTGGTTTCGCATCTGGCCGCTCGATCACTTCGGCGACATCTACGGACTGAAGCCGACACTCGAATGCGCGGGGTGTGTCTCGGGTTAGGCTCCGATTGCCGCCCTGAAGTCGGCGTCTCTCGCGAACGGGCCGATGACCGACATCTGGAGCGGGCCGCGCATGATCTCCGCCGCGACTCGTTTGATGTCCGCCGCCGTCACCTGGTCGACGAAAGCCAGCTCCTCTTCGATGGTCCTGATCTGTCCCAGCAAGAGCTCCTGATACGTGAGCCAGAACGCGACGCCGTTGGTCGTCTCCAGCTCGAGGCGCAAGCGTCCCTTCGTGAATTCCTTGGCCCGCTCCAGCTCGTCGGGCGCGATCTCGCTTTCACAGAGCATGCGCAGCTCGGCCACCACCGCGGTGACTGCCTCCACAGCCTTCTTCGGATCGACGCCGAGGTAGACGGCGACGTAACCGGTGTCGCGGTACTTCTGCGTGAAGCTGTGCACGTCGTAAGCCAGTCCAAGCCGCTCGCGAATGTTCAGGAAAAGGCGAGAGCTCATGCCCTCACCAAGCACTGTGTTGAGGAGGTCGATCGCGTAGCGGTCCGGATGCAGGTAGCTCCAAGCGCGGACGCCAAGACAGATGTGCGCCTGCTCGGTGCGCTGCCGCCGCACCAGCACGTTCGGGCGGTCGAGCGGCGGCGGCTCGAGCGCCGGCGTAAGTCCATTCGACTCGCTGGGTAACGTCAGCCGCGAGCGAACGCCTTCAAGGACATGTCCGTCGTCCAGCGGGCCTGCATGTCCGATCACGAGATTGGGCAATCGGTAATACGTGTTGGCAAATTCGAGGATCTCGTCACGCGTGAGGCGGCTCACGGACTCCTGCGTGCCGGCGATGTCGCGGCCCAGCGGATGTCCCGGCCACATCAGCTCCTCAAAGAGATTTACCACGTGTTCCTGCGGCTGGTCCTGGTAACTCTTCAGCTCCTCCAGGATCACGGCACGCTCGCGCTCGATGTCCGCGGGGTCCAGCTTCGAGTTCGACACGAGGTCAAACAGGACGTCGAGTCCGAGGTCCGTATGCACCGACGGCACGCGCGTCCAGTAAGCGGTCAGCTCCCTGTCGGTAGACGCGTTGATGAAACCTCCGACACCCTCGATCGCGTTGGCGATCTCTTTCGACGAGGGCCGCCGCTGCGTGCCCTTGAAGTAGAGATGCTCGATGAAATGCGAGACACCGGCGAGCCGGTCGTCTTCGAGTCGGGAGCCTCCACCGAACATGAGGACGATGCTCGACGACAGTCGCTCCGGCATCGCGACGGTGATGAGCTTCGCGCCTCCCGGCAACAAGTGGATCTGGTGCGGTGATGTCACGAGCAATCTACTTTAGGCCCCTCACCCTAGCCCTCTCCCCAAAAGGGAGAGGGAAAACTATGCGGGCGAGCTGCCCTCCTGCAGCGCGCCAAGGGCCGCATAAAGAGTCATCGCGACGAAGTCCGCCGGCATGCCGTCCGACACTGCATCAAGAGCCTCTCCCAGGTATTTGCGGACATTGGCGACCAAGTCGACTTCATTGAGCTCGAGGCAATCGCGAATCGCCTCCGCGATCTCGGTGGGGGTGATCTCCTCATCACCGGCGCCGTCGGCGACGGAGTTCACCAGCGCGATCGCCTTCCGGATCCGCTTCGCGGCGGCCCGGTCTGGCATCGAAGGCGCCTCCGCTACTCTGCCGCCGGCTTACGGGGCCCGACGACGACACGCCTTTCGGGCTCTTCGCCGATGCTGCCGCTCGTGACGTCGGGGTCGCCCTCGAGGGCGAGGTGGATGGCACGGCGCTCGAACGGCTGCATGGCGTCGAGGGTGATCGCGTCGCCCGTCATCTTCACCTGGCGCGCCGCACGCATCGCGATCTCCCGCACCGTGTGCTCCCGTCGCTGCCTGTAACGCTCAACGTCGACGATGATCCGCTCGCCTTCCGCCAGCTGCCGGCCCACCATTACGTTCGTCACCGATTGCAGCGCGCGCAGCGTCTCGCCTCGCCACCCGATCAGAGCACCGAGGTCGCGACCGCTGATGTCGAGCGTGATCGGCTCGCTGCCCGTTCGGACCGTCACCTGGGCGCGGACGCCCATGTGCTTGAGCAGGCCTTCGACCATGCCGCGGGCCACCTCCGCCTTTCCGTTGGCAGGCGCCGCGCCGGCTGCGCCCGAGGCCGCGGCGGGGTCGATGACGACGACCTCGACGATAGTCTCGTCCGGGTTCTCGCTGATGACCTTCACGTCGACGTTGCGACGGCTTTCCTTGAGCTCGATCAGCGCTGCATCCACCGCCTCATCCAATGTGCGGCCACGACCTTCAGCGGACTTCAAAGTCATGTCTCCCCTCACCTTTTTGGCCTTTCTTGACTAACTATCTCTTGCGTTTGGGTCTCTTGGGCTGCGAACCGTTGCCCGGCCCGTTCTTCGGCCCGTTCTTGGGCTCATTCCTTTTGGGGCCAGGGTCATAACCCTTCTTCGGCGGGATTGCGTCCTTGGCGCCGGAACCCCCGGCGACGGTGCGCTTGAACTGAGCCGGCAATACATTTCCCCACCCGACCACGAAGCTCTGTTGAATGATACTGACGCAGTTGCCGACAAACCAGTAGAGCCCAAGGCCCGCCGGGACGGTCATGGCGAAGTAGCCGATCATCAAGGGCGAGAGCCATACCATCGTTCGCTGCATCTGCTGGGCCTGCAGCTCCTGCTCTGACGCCGAGGGATTCGGCGGCATCTGCAGCATCCGAGACTGGATCAGAGTGGTGAGTGCCGCCAGCAGCGGGAAGACCAGGTATGCCGGCGAAGGAATCGGCAGGCCCAAAATCGCAAAGATCGCCTGATGGATCGGGTTCTCGTTCAGGTTTGGGACGAAGAGGAAGTGCGCCGCGATGTGGTGGGTCCGTGTGAACTCCGTGAGCACGTAATAGAGCGCTGTCAGGATCGGGATCTGGACGATCAGGGGGAGGCACCCGATCATGCCGCTGAGCGGGTTTACACCGTGCTCCTGGTAGAGCTTCATCGTCTCGGTATTCACCTTTTCGCGGTCGTTCTTGTACTTCTTGCGGATCTCGGCGATCTGCGGAGCGAGCTTTCGCTGCTCCACCATCGTTCTTCGCGAAGTCACCAGCTGGAACTGCTGTAGAGGTGCCAGCAGCAGCCGGATGATGATCGTGAGGACGATGATCGCCACTCCATAGGAGCCGATGGTCTCCACGACAGGCAGGCCCTGAAGGTTGTTGTAGATGGTCAGCAGCAGCCAGGCGAGTGGGTGTTTGACAGCCACTTCCCACAAGCTGACTACAGGCTTGAAGACGTCGAAGAAGTTACCCACTAGGTCGGATCTCTCCTAACGGTGCTGATGCGGGGCGCAAATCAAGGGACAGGATCGTAGCCGCCCTTGGCAAACGGATGACAGCGCGCGATCCGCGCCGCGCCCATCCATCCGCCCCGAAGCCAGCCATACCTCTCGACCGCTTCGTACGTGTAGTGGGAACAGGACGGGTAGTAGCGGCAGGACGGCGGAAGGAGCTTCGAGAACGACATCTGGTAGCCCCGGATCAGGGCCAGGAAAAGCCTGGTCATCAGGTCAGCTTCGAGAGCCTGAGCGCCGCCTGTTCCGCCTCGGCGACCAGGTCGGCGAATGCGACTTCGAGCGCGGCGGGACGGGCGATCAGGACCACGTCATAACGTATTCCCACGCTGGAGAGCGGCGAATCCTTACCGAGCAAGCTCACGCGGGCGAGCTCCCGCAGCCGGCGGCGGGCACGATTCCGGTCGACCGAGCGCTTGAACATTCGGCTGGCCGTGACTCCGACGCGGCTGTGGTCGAGCTCGCTAGGCACCGCGAATGCGACAAGGGCCTTGCCGCTGTAAAAACGCTTGCCGCTGATCGCGGCCTGGAAGTCGCCCTGCCGGCGCAGGCGAATGCGCCGCTTCACCGGCGGTCAGCTAGACAGCCGCTGGCGGCCCTTGCGTCGTCGGTTCGAAACCACCCGCACACCGCCCCTGTCGCTCATCCGCTTCAGGAAACCGTGCACGCGTTTGCGATACCGCTTCTTGGGTTGGAAGGTTCGCTTGATTTAAGTCCCCCTGGAGGAGTTCAACAGCCGCCGAGAACCGCGGTAGTGTACAAGACGGAAGGACCATCGATCGTGATAGCGCCTGTGTCACTTATCCGTCGGACGACATGCCTTGCGATACCCACAGGCCTTTGCTACACTCCCGCCCCGGAAGCAGCCGGGGTAGTGGCTAAGGTAGCGAACCAGTACGAATTGCACCAGACGCTCCGCTTAAACCTGCGCATGACGATTCAGTAATCATACAACACCGCTTCCATATTTCGGGATTGACCGGATGTTGGATTTCAATAGGTTAGGCAGCGCTACCCTGTGGAAATCTGGTCCGCTCTTTTCCACAGGCCCTAAGGAGGCGGAGCTCTTGGTCAGGGAGCTTCGGTTGAACCTGCAGCCGCCATTGGCGCGACTTGCGGGTTCCCGTTGAGCGATAAGGTTGGAATGTTGGAAAGAGGAGTTGGCCCCAGGTTGTCCACAGCATTTGCAGAGCGGCTGGGCCGACCGTCCCCAGGGGCAAACGTCCTCATCCACAGCCTGAATCGCACCTCCGGAACAAGGAGATTGATGAGGTGAATCAGGACCAGATCTGGTCACAGGTGCAGGAGGAGCTGCGGTTTCAGCTGGCCAAACGCACCTATGACATGTGGCTGAAAAACACGTCCGTCATTTCAGCCGACGGCACTACCTTCCGGATCGGAGTGCCTAGCAAGCTCGCCAAAGACTGGCTCGAGGACCGTTTCTCGGGACTGATCCAGGAAACGCTACAGGCGGTTACCGGATCTGAGGTGGACATCGATTTCGTCATCTCACCAACAGGACACCGGCCGGCGCTGTCCTCGGTCGACGGCGATTTCGACCATCCGCAAGATAATCGACAAGACAATGGGCATGACAACGGAAACGGGCACGACCACGTAGTCGATGCGGTGCCGGATGCGCCGGTCATTCCCCCATCAGAGCTCAATGCGCGATTCCGGTTCTCATCATTCGTCGTGGGCCACAACTCGCAGTTCGCTCACGCAGCTGCGAAGGCGGTCGCCGAAGCTCCTGGTGACAGCTACAACCCACTCTTCCTTTATGGCGGCGTGGGTCTCGGCAAGACACACCTCATGCACGCGATCGGCCATGAGGTCCACACGCGATTCCCGCGTAAGCGTGTCGTCTATCTAACGTCCGAACAATTCACAAACGAAGTGATCAGCTCAATCGCCACAGCCCGGATGGGTGAGTTCCGTCACAAGTACCGCACCGTGGACGTGCTGCTCATCGACGACGTGCAGTTCCTCGCCGGCAAGGACAGGACCAAAGAGGAGTTCTTCCATACCTTCAATGCGCTGCACGAGATCAACAAGCAGATCGTCATCTCGTCAGACCGTCCGCCTAAGGAGATCCCTACACTCGAGGACAGACTTCGTTCGAGATTTGAGTGGGGATTGATCGCAGACATTCAGTCGCCAGACTTCGAGACGCGTCTCGCCATCCTCCACTCCAAGCTGGGCGCGAACAGCGGACTGATCCCCGAAGAGGTGCTCAACTTCATTGCGCACAAGGTCCAGCGCAACATCCGCGAGCTCGAGGGAGCACTGACGAGAATCCAGGCCTTCGCCGCGGTGCATCAGCGCCAGATCGATGAAGAGGAAGCTGCGCGTCTGCTGGCCGACATCATCCCGGCGGGAACCCGCAAGCCCATCAACGTGGAGCGGATCCAGGCGCTGGTCGCCGACTACTACAACGTCACTCTGGAAGATATGAAGTCAAAGCGGCGCGACAAACACATTGTTTTTCCTCGCCAGGTCGCCATGTTCCTGGTCCGGGAAGAGACCCCTTCTTCTCTGCCGGCGATCGGCAAGGCTTTTGGCGGAAGGGACCACACCACCGCCCTCCATTCGATCGAGAAGATCGCCAACGAGCTGAAGGAAGACGAGCGCCTGAGGTATGAGGTGCAGGCGATTCGCGAGCGTCTGTACGTCCAGTGATGAGGGTCTCCACAGTTTGTTCGATCGGCCTGGGGATATACGTCGGAGTAGTCAGGGGTGACGGAATTCTCCCCACCCCCTCAACAGGACTTAGGCGTCCGACCCTTGGATACGCAGGTCTTGTGCACCGGACGACTCGATCTGTAAATGATCTCGACATCCACAGTTCGCACAGCGCTTACTGTTATGGATTACGAATAAGTTCAATCAAGAGAAACTCTAAGAACGGGGGACAACTGTCTTGAATGCCAAAGTACTCGCAGCTCAGATGAAGGTCACCTGTAGGCCAGCTGTTCTAGGACAGGCCTTGCAGGTCGTGTCGCGTGCCATCTCCAGCCGGACGACGCTGCCGATCCTCAACAACATCCTCATCGAGACCACATCGGAAGGCCTTTCGCTCACCGCCACAAACCTCGAGATTGGAATTCGGAAGCTGGTGCCGGCCGAAGTCTCGATGGAGGGATCGACAACCGCGCCGGCGCGGCTGCTCACCGACTTCGTGAGCACGCTGCCAGACCAGGACCTCGAGATGTCGCTGGATGGAGCCACTCAGTCGCTGAGCTTGCGCTGTGCACGCTTTGACACGCACATCAAGTGCATCGAGGCCGAGGAGTTTCCTCCCGGCCCGCGTCCAGACGAGGGTGACAGGCTCGAGGTTGCGCTGGACGAGCTGGTCAGCGCGGTCGAGCAGACGCAGATGGCGGCTTCAACGGACGAGGCACGTCCGGTGCTGACCGGCGTGCTGGTCCAGGTCCAGGGTGGAAACCTGACCCTGGCGGCAACGGATGGTCACCGGCTGGCGGTGCGCAAGCTTTCGGCGTCGGGCGCCGCCGACCTGGAGGCGAGCCTCATCGTCCCGGCTCGGGCGCTGGCCGAGTTGTCCAGGGTGCTGAAAGGCGAGCCGGGAAAGGTCGAGATCATCATCTCGAAAGCCCGCAACCAGATCTTCTTCCGGGCCGGCACTTCAGAGCTGACCTCGAGGCTGATCGACGGAAAGTATCCAAACTATGCACAGGTTATCCCCAGTAAGAGCTCGACCAAGGTGCGGGTCTCGACGAGCGAGCTGACACAGACAGTGCGTGCCGTCTCGCTCTTCGCGCGTGACAGCGCAAACGTGATCCGCGTCAAGGCTGAGGCCGGGGCGCTGATCCTTTCCGCAACCACCAACGAGGTTGGTGACAGCAAAGCGGAGATGGCCGCCAACGTCGACGGTTCCGACATTCAGATTGCGTTCAATGCCCGCTACGTCCTGGATGCGCTGGGAGTGATCGGGGAAGACGAGGTCGAGCTGCTCTTCGACGGTCCCCTGAGCCCCGGCCTCCTGCGACCGCCGGGCAAGGAGCACTACCTGTACGTGATCATGCCCGTGCGGGTGGCGATGTCCTGAGGCTTGCGACTCCGCAGCCTACGACTTAGAAATCACCGCAACTACGCCCAACTAGACCTCACCCCCGGGCCTGGCGTCAACGTGTTCATGGGCGCTAACGGCCAGGGCAAGACCAACCTGCTCGAGTCAGTTGCAATGCTCGCTCTGTCGGCGTCGCCTCGCTCCCGGCGTGAGATCGAGCTTGTCGGCCCGGTGGCTCCGATGTCGCGAATCGAAGCGCAGGTGGAGAGCCGAGGCATCACCGCCGAGCTGGCCATCAACCTGACTGTCGAGGGCGAGCGGGCACGCCGGGTGATCGAGGTCGACGGCATCCGGCGCCGGGCTTTCGACCTCCCGGGCCACTTCCGCGTCACGCTCTTCTGGCCTGACGACCTGGGCCTCGTGAAAGCAGGGCCGGAGCTGCGCCGCCGCTTTCTGAACCAGATGCTGGTGCAGATCGAGCCGGGTTACGGCCG
>DASRWV010000107.1:0-19606 GCA_035687505.1 Nitrosotalea sp. | reverse complement strand
GGGACACCACCTGAAACACTGGTTTCACGGCGGAGACAATCAACCGCCCAACCTCACCCTTCTCTGCTATCGGCATCACTGGATGGTGCACGAGGGCAACTGGCAGATCCTGCGTGGGGATGACGGCCGGATGTTGACCATCCCGCCGACCGTGACCTTTGGCCCTCCGAGTCGAGGTCCGGATTAGCTCGAGCTAGGCCGTATCTGGAAGGTCGAAGGAGATCTCGTAGACGCCACCACTCAACTTGGCTTGGTGAATCCAACCCATTTTCCGCAACAGGCCGAGCATCTGCTGGTTCTCCGGCAGCACGATGAGCGAGAAGCTCTTGATGCCGTGCTCGCGGGCGACCCGCGCCAGGATGGCAAGCAAAGCGCTGCCCAGTCCCCGGCGCTGGAACTCGTCGACCACCGCCACCGCACCCTCGGCGACGTCGGCGCCGGGCACCCGGTCGTAGCGAGCCACCCCCAGGATGCGCTCGCTACCGGTCGGTTTGTGCGTTGTCGCGACGAGAGCGAAGCGATCGTTGTAGTCGACCACCGCGAGCCGGTGCGCTAGGGCGTCCGGCATCCGCTTGAGCGGTGAGAAGAATCTGAAGTAGACAGTCCGTTCCGACATCGCGGCAACGGCCTCGTGAAGGAGCGGCTCGTCTTCAGGTTTGATGGGCCTGACATGAACCTTGGTCCCATCTTTCAGATCGAGGACCAGGGGCTCGAAATCGGACGATGGCACCGCTACAAGGTAGCGGCCTTTACCATCCGCGATGCATGACTGACCCAAGCCCCTGGCAGCGATGGCGCAACCTGAGCTTCGCCGCCGGAGCGGCCGTGGCAGTGCTGTTCGCCGCCTGGGATCTCTACAAGTGGGTCGAGGCTTATGCGTCCGACCACTTCCACAACGACTTCACCTTCTATGTGGCGGCGGCGCGGATCGGAGTCAGCCGCGGCTGGCCGTCGATCTACGACCTTTCCATCCAGCAGACGGAGCTCGACGCGATCGGGTCCGGCATCAAGGTCGCCGAGCTCGCCCGCTACATCAGCCCCCCACCTGTCGCATGGCTCGCGCTGCCGCTTGTGCCGCTGCCTTACGAGGTTGGTTACTGGATGTGGAGCGCGCTGCTGCTGATCGCCCTCGTGTGGACCTGGTACCTGGCCGCGCCTGGCGGACCATGGCGTCTCGTCCACCTGGCGGCCGCGATCGCCTGGCTCCCGGTCATCTATGGATTGCAGCTCGGCCAACCTGCTCTGTTCGTCGCGCTGGGCGTGGCCGGTTGTTACGTGCTCCTGCAAGCGGGGCGCCCCTTCTGGGCCGGAATGGCGCTTGGCGCTCTGGCGCTCAAACCTCAGCTTGCCTTCCTCGTACCTGCAGCGCTGCTGCTGAGCGGACGAACGAGAGCTTTCTGGGGAAGCGTGGTCGCGCTCGGCGTTCTCGCAGGCGCATCGGCTCTCGCACTCGGTCCGAGCGGCATCGCCGATTACGAAGCGCGATTGAACTTCGCCGCAAGCGTGCCTGTGAATCGGGAGCTGACGCTCGCTCCGTTGATCGGGAACCTTGCGGTGACGCGGGCGATCCAGTTCGCGATCGCACTCTGGGCCCTCTTTCTCGCCTTCCGGTTTCGCCGGCGTGGAAATGAGTGGGTTTTGGTCCCGGCGCTGGTCGGAGGAATGCTCGCCACCCCGTACCTTCATCTCGACGACCTCGTGATGCTGGGCCTCGCGGGTTGGCTGTACCTACGGACGTCCCCGCCGGCCTGGACGTGGCTGGTAGTGCTCGGCCTCGTCATCGCCGCCGAGGGCATACCCTTTTTTGGACCGCTGCCTCTGATCGCCGGCGAGCTGGTCGCGCTGGTGCTTCTGTCAGTCGCGGCGCTGAAAGTTGACGACCACAATCGCGACCATCACCACTCCGAAGGCGAGCGTGATGGGAAGCCCGTTGCCGTTGATGGTCAGCCCTAGCCAGTCGATGACCGAGCCCGGAAGCCCTGGCCAGGATCAGCTCCCGTGGCGGCCGGCACCCTCCGAAAAGCGCTGGGCGCCTTGCTGAGCTTCGCCTGACGCGAGCACGTCGACGCCGCCCCGATGCTCCGCCTCCGCCGCGTCCTCGAGGCTGAGCGACCATTGGTTCAGAGCGCTGCGGCGGTCAACGCGCAGCGCGCCGGACGGGAACGCCGCGATCTCGTGGGCCAGCTTCTGCGCCTCGTCGAGTGCGCGGCCCGGCTCAACGAGACGCGTGACGAGGCCGATCTGCTGAGCCTCCTCAGCACCGACCGGGCGGCCTGTGAGAATCATGTCCAGCGCTCTGCCCTGACCGATCAAGCGGGGCAGCCGGACCGTGCCGAGGTCGATCAGCGGAACGCCGAAACGCCGGTTGAACACGCCGAGCGTCGCGTTTCGGGCGGCGACCCGCAGGTCGCACCACAGCGCGAGCTCGAGCCCTCCAGCGACCGCGTAGCCCTCGATCGCGGCGATCACCGGCTTGCTCAAACTCATCCGCGTCGGCCCCATCGGACCAGCACCCGCTTCCTGCAGCCGATTCGTAGCACCTGACGCAAGCGCTTTCAGGTCGTAACCTGCGCAGAAGTTTCCGCCGGCTCCGGTCAGGACCGCGACCGCCAGGCTGCTGTGCTCCTCAAAGTCCCGGAACGCATCGGCGAGAGCGGCGGCCGTCTCCGCGTCGACGGCGTTGCGCACCTCCGGCCGCGCGATGGTGACGGTCATCACTCCGTCTTCGGCCGAGAGCTCGACCTTCACGTGAAAGGGTTGCGCCCTCTCCCTACTCCGCGTCCATGTATGGATAGCGGTGATCGGTGGGCGGAACGTAGGTCTCCTTGATCGTCCGCGGGCTGGTCCAGCGGATGAGGTTGAGGATCGATCCTGCCTTGTCGTTGGTGCCTGAGGCCCGCCCTCCCCCGAATGGCTGCAGGCCGACCACGGCGCCCGTCGGCTTGTCGTTGATGTAGAAGTTGCCCGCGGCGTTGACCAGGGTTTCGGACGCCTTGCGAATCACCTGGCGGTCGCGAGCGAAGATCGCTCCCGTCAGCCCGTACGGGCTGGTGCGATCGACCAGTTCCAGCGTGTCCTCGAACTTTCCGTCGGCGTAGGGATAAACGGTGAGGATCGGGCCGAACAGCTCCTCTTTCAGAAGGCGGAAGTCCGGGTCTGTCGTCTCGATGACGGTCGGGCGCACGAACCACCCCACCTTGTCGTCGCCCTTGCCGCCGGCGACGACCTTCGCCACGTCGGACTTGTGCGCATATTCGATCGCGGTCATGTGCTTCGAGTACGCGTTGCCATCGATCACCGCGCCCATGAAGTTGCGGAAGTCCGCAACATCGCCCTGAGGGATGGCCTCGACCTCGTCGGCCATCTCGGACCGCATCCTCTTCCACATGGATTGCGGAATGTAGGCGCGTGACGCGGCCGAGCATTTCTGCCCCTGGTACTCGAAGGCGCCTCGGATCAAAGCTGTGCGAAGTGCATCCGCGTCGGCCGACTCGTGAGCGACGACGAAGTCCTTGCCTCCGGTCTCGCCTACCAGGCGCGGGTAAGTGCGGTAGTGGTCGACGTTCTGGCCGACCGTCCGCCACATGCCCTGGAACACCTCGGTCGACCCTGTGAAGTGAATGCCCGCAAGGTCCTTGTGGGCGAGCACCTGCTCCGAGATCTTCGCCGCGCTTCCGCTGACCATGTTGATGACACCGGGAGGCAGGCCTGCCTCGTTGAGGATCTCCATCAGGAAGTGACTTACGAGAAGCGCCTGCGTCGCGGGCTTGAAGACGACGGTGTTGCCCATCAGGGCCGCAGCTGTGGGCAGGTTGGCGCCGATGGACGCGAAGTTGAACGGGCTGACCGCGAAAACGAAGCCCTCGAGCGGTCTGTACTCGAGCCGGTTCCAGGCGGTGCCGTCGTTGGAGGGCTGCTGGTTGAGGAGCTGGTCGCCGAAAAAGGCGTTGTACCTCCAGAAGTCGACGGACTCGCAGGCGGCGTCGATCTCGGCCTGGTGGACGGTCTTCGACTGCCCCAGCATCGCTGCAGCGTTGATGGTGTCCCGCCACGGACCCGCGAGCAGAGACGCCGCGCGCAGGAGCACCGCGGCACGGTCGTGATAAGACGTCGCGGCCCAGGCCTTGCGCGCCTTGAGCGCGGCGGCGATCGCGTCGTCGAAGTCCTTCGGCCCCCCCACCGCGTACTCGGAGATGCTGAGCTCCTTGCGGTGCGGCGCCCGGATGTCAGCCCTGGATGCGCCCCACCGCCGCTCGCCGCCGATCTGCATCGGGACCTCGGTTCGTGCGTCGGTGAGCTCCGCCAGGCGGGCCTTCAGAGTCTTGCGATTGGGATCCCCAGGCGCGTACTGGCGAACCGGCTCGTTGACCGGGGTGGGAACTCGGAAGTGTCCGTCGGCGGTCATCCTGTGACCTCATCGTAACCCGGTCCCGTATTGCATTTGAGGCGCCCTGTCGAGGGCGCTTCACCCACGAACTCTGAGGCTGCGCCGTGAGTTCGCGGGGGCCCTTTGAGACGCGCGCGTTCAAGACTGTTGGGAGGCGCTGCTTGGTCGGACTGATCTCCTCGCGATCCACATCCGCGCCGGAACGGATCCGAAGCACAGTCGCGCTCTTGGCGCGACGCGGCTACGCCTTGAGCCCGCAAAGCCTCGCCGAGCTGTGCCTTGGCGGCTCGGTCTCTCCGGACGAAGTCAGGTGGGCGACCGCCGTGAGCCCCGACTTAAGCCTGATCGACGACATGGTCGTCGATCGCACCTCCCGGAGCCGGGTGGGTGAAATCCGCTCTCGCGCAGCCGATCACGGCGCCGACGCGGCCGCTTATCTCCAGATGACAAAGCGGTTCGTGCACACCCTTGTCGCATTCGCGCCATTCATCCGGAACGTCTCCATCGCGGGATCGCTCGCCAGCGGTGGCTTTCGAGCTTCCGACGACGTCGACCTCAACCTCATCGTTGACGACGGGCACCGCCATCTCGCCTACG
Organism: Nitrosotalea sp.; assembly: GCA_035687505.1. Lineage (GTDB taxonomy): Bacteria > Chloroflexota > Dormibacteria > Dormibacterales > Dormibacteraceae > Palsa-870. The sequence continues at coordinate 14,622 of DASRWV010000107.1, read as the reverse complement.
TCGCGGTGAACACGCTCGGGCTGGTGCACGCCCTTGCACACCGGACCAAACCTGTCGACGACCTCACGCGACGCCCGCTCGCGCCGCGCCTGATGACCGCAAACCTGATTCTCGAGCGCTCGCAGTGCCTTCCCCTTGTGCGGCAGGACGAAGACATGGCGTTCGAGCTGCTGATGGCCGAGCCCCTTTTCGGTATCGGGGCGATCGACGAGCTCATCGCCGCCAACCCCGCTCTCCTGGAGCACTTTCCTCAGCTGGCCGCAAAACAGGCCCGCCTTCTCATCGATGGGCCAACCCGCCGGATGCCTGCAGCGTTGTTTCCCACGTTTCTGGATGGAGCCGCGCGAATGCTTGGCGAAGCCGCATGGCGCTACATGCAATGGACGCGGCGCGACCGTCCCGAAGCACTGGCGCGCGTGGCGTACGTGCGAGCCACCATGCGTCCTTACACCTTGTTCGACGGACCCGGCTGAACGTGATGGGAGCGATCGCCATCGCCCTCATCGGTCTGACCAGCCTTGCCCTCTTTGGATTCGGCGCGAACGTCCTCTACCTGACTCTGCGATCGATCCGTCTCCAGCCGCGCCGGATTTCATCAGTTACACATGGCACTGAGCCGAAGGTCTGCGTCCAGGTGCCGATCTACAACGAGCGCTACGTAGCCGAACGCATTCTCGACGCGGTGTGCGAGCTGGACTGGCCGAACGATCGGTTCGAGGTGCAGGTCCTTGACGACTCTGACGACGACACCGTCTCGATCATCGCCCGCCGTGCTGCCCATTGGCGCCGCCGCGGCATCGATGTGATGCAGGTGAGACGCAATTCCCGCGATGGGTTCAAGGCGGGCGCGCTGGCACACGGTATGACCCTCACCGACTCACCGTTCATAGCGATTTTCGACGCGGACTTCATTCCTCCGCGCGACTTTCTCCGCCGCTCGTTGGGAGCTTTCGACGATCCGACCATCGGCTTCGCACAGGCTCGATGGGGCCATCTCGACGAGGGCTACTCATGGATCACGCGACTGCAGGCGTTTGCGCTCGACTATCACTTCCTCGTCGAGCAGCCAGTCCGCTCGGCACGGGGCTACTTCACCAATTTCACCGGCACCGCCGGCGTGTGGCGAAGGACCGCAATCGAGGATTCGGGCGGCTGGAGCGCAGCCACGCTGACAGAGGACCTGGACCTCAGCTACCGGGCGCAGCTGCGCGGCTGGCGTGCCGCTTACCTACAGGACCTGGTCGTGCCCGAGGAGCTGCCAGTTTCCTTTGACGCATTTCGCCGTCAACAGTCTCGATGGGCCACCGGCAGCTTCCAGACTGCCTTCCGCCTGCTCATGCCGGTACTGCTGAGCCGCGTCAGGCCGGCCGTCAAGTTCCAGGCCGCCATGCACCTCCTGGCCTTCGGTGCAGGACCCGTGCTGCTCGTCCAGCTGGGGTCGTATCCGTTGCTGCTGCTGAGCATTGATCACCCCACGCTTCCGTGGCAGCTCTCTGACGCCGGCGTGCTCTTTGTGGCGATGGGCGTGGTGCCCTGGATCGGTTACATCGTCGCGCAGACCAGGCGTGGACGCAGGTGGTGGTCGGGCGTGCCCTCCCTGACCTGCCAGGTGGTGGGCGCCGGCCTGTCTTTCACTGTCTTCATTGCGCTGCTCCGCGCGACTCGGAGCGGCGGCGAATTCGTACGCACGCCAAAGCATCAGATAGTGGAGCGCGGACAGGAATGGCGTGACCAGGCGTACGTGCGAGTGGGCGACCTGAGAGCGTTCGGAGAGGCAATCCTCGGAATCGGGGCCCTCACTTTTGTGCCCTTCGCAGTCGGGCAGGGTCAGTGGCTGGTGGCGATCTACTCCTTCCTTTTCGCACTCGGATTCCTGACGGTGGCCGGTTTGAGCTGGATCGACGTCCTTCAGGTGTGGACTCTCCGAAGGCTTGGGCGACGCGCGCTGGGGCGACTCCAGGCAGCCGGGCCAAGAGTTGCCCTGCTCGGGCTGTGCGGGGTGCTTCTGCTCTTCGCCGCTCAGATTCCTGAGCCCTTCGAGGACGGCTACGGACACTGGCTGATCGCGGCCAATCTCGCCTCGACCGGTCACTTGCAAGACCCGCTGTTCGGGATGGAAGACACGTGGCTCCCTGGCTATCACGTGCTGGCCGCGGCAGTCCTCCACACGTTCGGGCTATGGCAGCTCGGCGCGCTGAAAGCCCTTGGAGCCCTGCTTGGGGTGGTCACGCTTGCGTGTGCTTACGCCCTCGCACCGAACGTTCGCCAGGCACGCCTCGCTGTCGTCCTGCTGGCACTGAACCCAGTCTTCTTGTTCACGTCCGGATCGGCAGTAGCGGAGCCACTTCTGACCGCGCTGCTCACAGCCGGGGCACTGGCCGCGGTCCGGGGCCGGTTGAAGCTCGCCGCAGTGCTGGCGGCGTTCGCGTGCTTGACCGCCACCAAAGCCTGGATCTGGATCGCCGCAGTGGCAGGCGTGGTCGCGTTAGACCTTCTGCGACGTCGAAGCGCGTTGAGACGCCCGCTCCCCGCAATCTCTTGGGCTGTTCCGGCGATCGCATTGCTCGTGTTTCTTCAACTTGGATTTGCGCCCGTCAGCCACTCCGTCGCGCGTGGTTCGCTCGAGGTCGCGTCGGCCACCGCTCGGGGGAGCATCCCTGCGGGAGGGCTGGCTCGCGTCGGCGAGCTCGCTCTAAACCTCGGCCTGGCCGCACTTCCTTTGTTCGCCTTCGGCTTGATCGGCCTGTGGACTGTGATCCGTGACGCGGCCAGCGCGCGCGAGAGGACGACCTTGCGCTTCCTACACATCCCAGCGCTCGTCTACCTGGCGGCGGTCTTTGGTCTGGTCGCCGCCGGCGCATACACGGGCAGCCACCGCTACCTGTACCCGGCTCTGCCCGCGCTCGCCCTTCTCACAGCCACCGCACTGGATCGCCACCGCGGCCTGGTCCGGGTGGCAACCGTCGCGGCAAGCGGACTGCTGGCACTCGGCTTCCTCCCGGTGTTCCTGGGATTCGCGGCGCAGAACGCCGGGCTCGTCGCGGCCGGCAAGGCCGCCGCAGGCAGGTCCGGTGTTCTAGTCACGGATTCGCCGGTCGCGGCCTTTTACAGCCGCAAGCCGCCGGTCGAGCTCGCCGGCTCGCGGAACCTCCCTGTTGACCGCGAGCAAGCTATCGCCTGGCTGCGCACGAAAGGAGTCACCGAGCTGGTCCTCGAAGACATCAGCTACTACCGCGCGACGGTGGCCTTCCCCGACCTTGCCGCCGGCACGGCAAGCCGCCCATTCACACCACTGGGCGACCAGTCGAGGTACCAGGTCACGAGCGGCAAGAAGGTCTACGCCTACCGCCTGACCGATTCGCTCTCGCCCCAGTCGATCTTCCCAGGCGTGAACGCCGTCATCTCACCCGTGCCCGCAAAGGGCAAGACCGCGGTCCTCGCCAAGGGCCTGGCTCTAAGTTCCTCGGGAGTCGACATCACCGGAGAGGGCATGGGGTTCGGGCTGCCGATGGTCCACTACTCGGACGGATGGGTGTACTCACGCACCAGCATCACTACCGACCTTTCGACCGGCAGCAACACGATCTGGAAACGGACATTCAATCTCGATGAGATCTGCGTCGACGATGCGCACGGCTACCAGCCAATCGAATCGCGTGGCCGGATCGACGTCACCTACACCGTGAACCGCGCCGGCGTGTTGGTCGAACTACGTGTGGTCGATCTCGCTCCGGGCTACATGGAACTGGGCATCCTCAACGAGCAATCGGCCGAGTTCGACGACTTCGCCTATCAGGGCCATAAGTTCATCGGTCCGGCGTTCGGTCGATGGATGCCAGTCGACGGCAATTGGGCTCGACTGCGCTCAGCAACCCTTGGTGTCGAGTGGTCGGTGCCGGCTCTTTCGAGCTCGCGACTGCACGGCGGCCGCGAGCTCTTTCCACCCAGCTTTGATTGGGCGGGCCTGGACTACCTGTTCGAGACCCCGCCTGCCGAAGTCACTTATCAGATCACCGTGCAGGCTGCGCGATGACAACGGAGGGATCAATGGACCAAGCGGATGTCGTTCTCGTTTACCCGCAGAGGGCCCCCGCAAAGGGACGTCACTGGATCATGCCGTCGCTCGGGCTCATGTACCTGAGCGCTTCCCTGCGCCACGCGGGTTACAAAGTGCGCCACATCGACCACACATTCATGGAGCGGCGCGAGGTCCTGGCGGAGATCGAGCGACTGCGCCCGTCGGTGATCGGCATCTACTGCATGATCACCATGCAGGACGAAGCACTCTCCCTGGCCGAGCAGGTGCGAGGCAAGGCGCTGACCGTCGTCGGTGGTCCTTACCCGTCGGGCGAGCCAGAGACGTTCGTCGACAATTTCGACCTCGTCGCCGTCGGCGAGGGTGAAGAGACGATCGTCCGGATCATGGAACACCTTGACGACCGCCGCTTCGAGGAGATCCCTGGCCTGGTCTTCAAGCGCAACGGAGAAATCATTCGTGGCGCGACGCGCATCCGCACCAAAGAGATGTCGCACCTGCCTCTGCCTTATCGAGGTGACGTCCCCAACGCCGACTACATTCGCTACTGGCGCAAGCACTGGAAGGATGCAACGACCCCGCTGATGTCGACGCGCGGATGCCCCTTCCGCTGTGATTTCTGCCACAAGTCGGTGTTCGGCGACCTCTTCAGCGCCCGGCCCGTGGAGTCGGTCGTCGCGGAGATGCGAGAGATTGCCGAGCTTGGCTACGACCACATCTGGATGTCAGACGACCTGTTCACCCTCAACTACAAGCGCACATTCGAGCTGGCTCAGGCGATCGAGGCGGCTCACCTGCCACTGACCTGGGAATGCCTCAGCCGGGTCACTCACGTCGACCAACCACTGTTCGAGCAAATGCGCCGGGCAGGGTGCAAACGGATCTTCTTCGGCATCGAGTCTGGAGACGAGCACGTCTTGAAAGAGATGAAAAAGGGCATCACACCGGACCAGGCTCGGGCCGCGGTCGAAGCGTGTGTTGCCGCGGGCATCAAGGCCGCGGGCTTCTTCATGGTCGGCTACCTCGGTGAGACGACCGACTCGCTGATCAGGAGCATCAACTTCTCGAGCAGCCTGCCTCTCGACTACGTGAGTTACACGATTGCGTATCCGCTGCCAGGCACAGGCTTTTACGAGCGGGTGCGTGAGCGCAGGCAGCGCGGCGAGTGGCACAAGGTCCGCCACAACCGGCTTCTTTTCAACACCGACTTCTCCGAGCACAAGCTGCGCACGGCGATCCTGAAGGGCGCCATCCAGCACCGTCTCAACCGAATGAACCTGCGCCCGGCCGCAAGAGCGTTCGAGCTCGCAACCAACCCGCTACTGCGGGTGATGAGATGAGCGGGGTCTGGGTGGTGTTTCCGTTCGTCGGGCCAATAAGGCTCAGCACGGTGCTTGCATTCATTGCCACCGTGGCGATCCTGACCTGGTTCCGGCGCTCCCTCCTTGTGGGGCTGATTGCCGGGATGGGATGGGTGAGCGCATTCGAGATCGTGTATCAGGCGGCCGGCACCATCTACGGCCGGCACGACGCGCTCCACCTTTTCTATCTGACATTCAGCATGTCGGGGTGGGTCGTGGCGGCTTACGTGGCCGGCATTCGGCCTCATCCCTGGTTGCTCGTCGCGTGGAGCCTCCTCTTTCTCGCGTGGATGGCGTTCGGGTTCCGCTCAAACCTGTTCGACCACCCCGGCCAGTTTTCTGTCGCACAGGAGGCCTTCAACATGGCGACCAAGGATGGGCTGGCGGCAATCTTTGTGATTGGGGGCCTGGCACCCTTCCGCCGTGGAGAACGCGCCCCCGCGCCCGCACCCCTTGCAATCCGGCGGAGCGAGGGAGATTCGGTTCGGACTTGATCGCCTTTGACGCCGTGGCCGCCGAGTATGACCGCCGCGAGGCGGACAACCCGATCATGCAGCTGATGCGTGCACGCTCACTGGCAATGCTGGAGAGCACGTTTCGGCAGGGCGCGACGCTGCTTGACGTTGGCTGCGGCACAGGAACCGAAGCCATATGGCTGCAGCAGCGAGGACGGTCGGTATTCGCGGTGGATTCCAGCTCGCGGATGTTGGAAGTCCTGTCCAGTCGGGCGGCAGCTTCCGACCTTCCGATCAGGTCGCGATTGCTGCGAGCCGGGGATCTCCTGAAGTTGGTGGACGAGGTTGGCGAAGCATCGTTTGACGGGGCCTACTCATCCTTTGGCGCGCTCAACACGGAGCCTTCCCTCGAGGCACCTCTGGCGGCGCTGGCGCGCCTGGTGCGGCCGGGCGGAAAGATCGTGCTGGGCGTGATGAATCGCTGGTGTGTTGTTGAGGCGGCTTTGCTGCTCGCCGGCGGGCGGGCCAAGCAAGCCTTCCGGCGAACGCGACCATCGGTGCCGGTTGCAATCGGTCCGAACATCGCCGATGTCCGGTATCCGTCTTGGCGCGACCTGCGCCGCGCCCTTCGTCCACGGTTTCGAGTCGTCACCGTCCAAGCACTCCCGCTGTTGCTGCTTCCGTATGCGTGGCCTGCTCTTTCCGCTCATCCGCACTTGTACAAGGCGGTCAGCCGGCTGGACCGCGTCCTGGCGCCGCGCCGACCTTTCGCATGGCTCGGAGACCATCTCGTGGTGGTCGCGGAACGAATCTAGGGGTGCGGCCGGAGGGCCCGGCCGAGAGATTCGGTGCACATGGCCAAAGCTCCGGTTGGCATCTCCGGCCGCTCCCCCGTTACCCTAGACGTCGTGAGCGTCGACGCCGAGGGATACGGATTTCCTGAGCACCAGGTCACGCTTGGGCGTTTGATCGACGACATACGGGTTCTGTCGCCCGCCGGGGTGGAGCGAGTGGCGACGGGATGGGATCGCCACGTCGGCCAAAAAGGCCTGCAACCTTTCCGCGAGGCGGAAAAGGCCGCCATCCACGCGATCGAGCAGGCCGACCGGGGACCCGCCTGGGACGAGGTGCGCAGGAACCTGTTCGGGATGACCGAATCCGGCGACGCGCTCATCTCCTGGAAGGCCGAACACGGGGAGATCGGCCACAAGGCCGAACAGGCCGCGTTTGGCGCTGCGCTCGGGCTGGTCGCGAGCGGGCTGATCAGCAAGGAGCAGCAAGCGACCCTGATGCGACCTCTGGCGGAAGCCCTGCCGTGGCTGCTGCCTGAAGAGTTCCAGCCCGAGGCTTAAGAGACCGGTACCAGCTCGTTTAGGTCGACGCTCGTGTTCGCCAGAGCAAGCTCGCTGAGGCGCAGCCGGCTTTCGATGAGCTTGCCGCCCAGCTCGTTTGTCTTCGAGTCGTTCACCGAGAGCACCGCTTCGATCAGGCCGTCGCGCAGGTAGAACACCGAGAACTTGAGGCCGTCGCGGTCGCCGCGCCAGATGGCGCGATCCTCGCCTGAGGCGTGGCCGCGATACTCGAGGTTCACGTCGTACTGGTCGGACCAGAAGTAGGGCAGCTTCGTGTAGGGCACATCGCCGCCGGTGATGCATGCGGCGATGCCGCGCCCCTGGTTCTTCGCCACCTCCCAGTGCTCGACCCGGATCGCGCGGCGGAGGACCGGGTGACGGTGGAACGCGATGTCGCCTCCGCAGTACACGTCGCCGGCGGCACGAAGCGATTCGTCCACGCGCACGCCACCGCCTTCGATCGGGAGGCTGAGGGCCTTCGGGAGGTCGAGGTTCGGCTCGATGCCGACGGCCTCCAGGACGAGGTCGGCATCTTCACGCCGGCCATCTGACAGCGTGACGCCGACCACGGTGCTGCCGTCCGTGTGCCACTTCTTGACGGTGGTGCTGGTCCGGACATCCACGCCGTTGGAACGGTGGACCTTCGCGTAGATCTCGCCCACTTCCTGGCCGAAAGCCCTGGCCAGCGGCACCGGCGCGGCCTCGATCATCAGCACGTCCTTGCCCATCTGCCTGGCTGATGCAGCAACCTCAGCGCCAACGAATCCCGCGCCGATCAGCAAGAGTCGCGAGGTGTGCTGCAGCGCCTGGCGGATGGCCTGGCTGTCGCGAAGCGAGCGCAGCGTTAGCACGTTGTCCGCGCGTGGGACCTCAGGCAGGTGGCGGGGCGTTCCGCCGAGACCGAGGATCAGAGTTTCGAACGCGATCTCACCGCCACCTTCGAGCGCAAGCGTGCGCCCGGAGAGGGAACCTCCGGTAACGCGCCGGTTCAGCTGAAGGTCGATTCGCTGCGCCGCGTACTCGCCCTCGTCGTGAAGAAAAACCTTGGGCAGCTCAACCTCGCCGCGCAGAAACTCCTTTGACAGATAGGGACGGTCATATGGACGATCCCGGTCCTCGCTGATGATCGTCACGTCCCCGTCGAAACCGCGTTTGCGGAGCGCGAACGCAGCCGCGTCGCCTGCTCCACCCCCGCCCACGATGACGACGCTACGCACAGCCATGAGATTTCAGACGGTACGCGCGACCGGGTGCATCCAGTGGTGCGGGTCCGGCGCAACTCCGCGCTGGATGTCGACCAGCGACTGTCGCAAGCGCATAGAGATCTCTCCCGGCTTGCCGTCGCCGACCGTCCATGAGCCCTGCGCCGACTTGACTGCGCCAACCGGCGTGATCACCGCGGCGGTGCCGCACGCGAACACTTCGATCAAGGAGCCGTCGGCACAGCCCGCGCGCCACTCTTCGGTGCTGATCTTCCCCTCGTCAGCCTCGAAGCCGAGGTCTGCGGCCAGCTTGAGCAGCGCGTCGCGCGTGACTCCGGCAAGAAGCGTGCCAGTCAAGGCCGGGGTCATCAGCCGCGCCTGGCGCCCACGTCCGAAGACGAAACAGAGGTTCATCCCGCCCATCTCCTCGACCCACCGATGCTCTTGCGAATCGAGCCAGACGACCTGGTCGCATCCCTGCTGCGCCGCCTGGGCTTGCGCGAGCAGACCGCCGGCATAGTTACCACCGGTCTTCGCTTCGCCAGTTCCGCCAGGCGCCGCTCGGCTGAAGTCCTCGGACAGCCACACGGTGACCGGCTTGACCCCACTCGGAAAGTAAGAACCGGACGGGGAGGCGATCAGGATGAATGTGACCTGGGAGGACGGGCGCACACCGAGGCCAACTTCGCTCGCGTACATGAAGGGCCGCAAGTACAGGCTGTGCTCCGGAGCGGACGGCACCCACTCGCCATCGAGGTTCAACAGCCGCTCGATGGATTCGATGAACACCGATTCCGGCAGCTCGGGGAGGGCTAGGCGGCGGGCGGATCGCTGGAAGCGGGCTGCATGCGCGTCCGGACGGAAGATGGCAATCCCACCGTCCTTCTGGCGGAATGCCTTGAGGCCTTCGAAGACCGCTTGCGCATAGTGAAGGACGGAGACTGCAGGGTCCAGCTGGAGGGGCGCGTAGGCGACCAGCTGGGCGTCGTGCCAGCCTCGTTGGCGGCTCCAACTGATCCGGACCATGTGCTCGGTGAAGAGCCGCCCGAACCCTGGATCCGCAAGGAGCTCGGCCCTGACCTCGGGCGTCGCCTGGTGAACGGCCGGCGTGACGGTGAAGTCGAGGGTTGAGGTTTCAAGGCTCACGATGCAAGAAGACTAAGGCAAGAAGGTGAAGCCGCCCGCGGTTCCTCCTGCTGCCCCGAATGAGGCCGGGCCTATGGAGCCCGGCCTCCCGAGAGGAAGGAAGGGGTTTTCCTAGTTGACGACGCGAAGGACGGGCACGGCAACCGGCTCAACCGCCGGCAGCGCGTCCGCCGCCATTCCGATGGGCGCCGAGATCACCGCCAGAAACGGAGATCCCGTGCCCTTCCGCCGGCGCCGGCGAGGCGCTTCGGGAAGGACCACCGGGTCCAGCATCTGCCGCAACTCGAACTCTATGAACCGATCAAAGTCATTCATCTGTATTAGAAACGCCTCCCTCAACCGAAGTACTTACGGGCCAGGCAAAGACGTTTTGGGCCAAAGACGTTTTGGGCAGACTCGGCCGGGCCCGGCTCCGGAAGTGACTATGCGGCGCGGGGGTGGCTCTGGGCCCCGGGTGGCTCGAGCGCAGGGCTGGTCTCCGCTCCTCGCCTGCCGTAAAAGACCTCGAAGTAGCTGTCGCCGTCCCCCAGCTCGTGGGCGAGCCTGACCATCTGGAGACGCAGCGGACCCGGGCCGAGGCACTTTGCGGCGAGCACGACGACCGGCTTGACCAGCAGTCGCCTGCTCGTGCGGTGCAGCGCCATGAGCGAAACCATGCACTTAGACAACGTCCTCGTACGGCGAAGTATTGGAGGCGTGAAAGGAGAGGTCACGGCTGAGGGCACGGTTTTTCGTGCGGCTGATTCCGTAGGGCTCCACGCATCCCACCCACGCAGTGGGAGCCCCTATGAAGCAGCCAATCGGGGCTCCCTCTGCGTGTTCAACGCCGCGGACGGGAACGGTACTGGCGCCACCTCCGGCGCTTTCGCGCCACCTTCCCACATAGTGGGGTGGCCAGGAGATGTAAAGTCGAACCCCGGATGCTCGAAACCAAGGCTCGCGTGCTCATCGTCGAAGACCACCAGGTCGTCGCCGATGGTCTCGCTGCGTTGATCAACGACCAGAAGGACATGCTGGTCATCGGTCAAGCAGGCTCGGTGAGCGAGGCGATCGCCCGCGCGACCGAGCTGAGCCCTGACATCGTCCTCATGGACTTCCGACTGACGGATGGCACCGGCGCCGATGCCGGAACGGGCATCCGTCAGGTGAGACCGGAGACCAAGCTGATCTTCCTGACCAGAGAAGACAGCGACGCCGTTCGATTTGCAGCCCTCGAGGCCGGAGCCAGCGCGTTCGTCCATAAGTCACGCGCCGCTGCCGAGGTAGTCGAGGCGATCCGTGTGGTTGCCGCCGGAGGGTCGCTGTACACGCCGCGGAGCATTTCCGCCCTGATCAACAAGAGGCGCGAGGTGGAGTCCCAGCTCGAGAGGCTCACGCCGCGTGAGAAAGAGGTGCTCCGACTCATGGCCGAGGGTATGGCCAGCCGCGACATCGGGAGCCGGCTTGGGATCAGCTATACGACGGTGCGCACGCACATCCGCAGCCTAGGAAGCAAGCTCGGCGTGCACTCGAAGCTCGAGGCGATCGTCAAAGCCCGCGAACTTGCACTGGTCGAGTAGTTAGGGGCGCAGGCGACCAGTTACCGCAACTCTTCGCCTGCCGCTGCGCCCGAGCAGCCTGATCGTCGGCCGCTCCGCATCAGGCTCGGCCAAGCGGCGGACCGTCTTGCGGCGCCGCTTGTCCTCGTAGAGGTCCGCGTCCGCGACCTGGTAGACGGTTTGCCAATCCTGGCCTGGCCGCCACGACCCGACCCCAACGCTCACTTCGACACGCTCGGAAGTCTTCGAGCTCAGGCTCATCTGGTGGATCGCGGCGCGCAGCCTGGCCGCCACATCGCGCGCTCGATCTATGGTGGTCTCGGGCATCGCGACGGCGAATTCGTCACCACCGATGCGCGCAGAGACGTCCGATGCGCGAACGACCCGCAAGAGCTGTTGCGCGACGATCCTCAGCGCTCCGTCTCCGGAACGGTGGCCCTGGCGGTCGTTGATCCGTTTCAGGCTGTCCAGGTCGATCATCATCACCGAGAGGTGGCGTGAGTGGCGCTCCGCCAGGGAGACCTCGCGCTCCATCACCCGCTCGAACTCTCTCCGGTTGGCCAGCCCCGTGAGGTGATCGGTCCGCGCCTCGCTGGAGAACTGCCGCGCCCGATCGAGCGCTACCGCCACCTGATCGGCGACCGCAGCCATGAACAGCATGTCGGATGCGTTGAACACGCGATCGGCCATGGTGCCGACGCTCATCATTCCGACAGTTCTCCCGCGTACGCGCAGCTGCGCGCGCAATGCATTCCACTCGTGGTCGGAGATGCGGTCGACTCGCGATTCGGCCCTGCCGACTGCGGAAGCTGAAGCCCTTACGCCAGGACCCACCTGACGGCCGAACTTTGCAATCTCATCATCGTCAAGGCCGACAGTGTGGATCAACTTGAACGACGACCGCTCCTTTAACCAGATGGCGCCGGTGCTCAGGCGAAGCGCGGCGAGGGACTCGACCAGCGCGACCTCCGCCGTTTCCGAGATGTCCAGCGATCGTCCCATCGCTGACACGATTGCGGCCAGGCCGTACATCTCGCTCTCTCTTGCCCGGTGCTCGGCGTCGAGGTGGTCGAGGTAGCCACGAGCAATCGACGCGGTCAAGCGCTCGGCAACATTCTCCAGGCGGCTCTGTGCAAGCGCGAAGATTTCGTCCCGACGAGGGCTGTCCTGCAGCGGTCGTGAGATCAGCTCGGTGGTGGCGCGCCGATACACAGCCAGCACATCGATCAGCGACTCAAGCGGAATCCCTTGCGCAGCACGCAGCCGTCCAAACGCACGCGAGCGCATCTCATATTGCGTCCACGGCAGCTCGACATCCGAGCGAAGTGCCGCCAGCAGCATCTCTATGAAGCCTGCCGAGGTCGCAACCAGATCTTCGCCGGTCTCCTCACTGATCCTGACCAGCTCAGGCGAGCGCGCCCGCACGACCTCCAGCGTTCTCTTTCCGCTCTCCGTCGCGTCCGCCGCGAGGCCGCTCGCGAGAGCAGCCAGCACGTCGCCTGGGAAGCCCGATATCGATCCTCCCCCTGGATTCATCCTCTTGAGAGAACGTCGCCCACCCAACAGTCACTTGAAGTGGCGGCCTACCTCAAGTGAGTTACTCAAAGTCCGCGCATCCGTACGGCGACTAGGTGGCCCCCTTCAAGCGAGAGTGGACACAGGTAAAGCGCGTCGCTGAGAACGCGTGCCTTTCAGGGGGAACCAATGGACACGACGGCAGAAACGATTTCGGATTCGGCGCCGATGCGCGAAGTACGGGAGACGGTGAAGTACGAAGCCGGCAACGAAGCCGATTTCGAACGTCTATATCAGGCGTCATATGGAAAGATCCTCGGCACAATCACCGCGATGCTCGGCGACCGGGCAGCAGCGGAGGACTGCACGCAGGACGCTTTCGAGCGGGCTTACAAGAAATGGGCCACGTGGCAGCCGATCGCCCCAGCCGAGGCCTGGGTTCACCGCATCGCGATCAACGCGGCGGTCTCGCACCAGCGGAAGATGCGCCTGCGCGAAGTGGGCGAGGTGATCCGCCGCATCGGCCGCCCCGGACTCGCGCCCGACCCCCAGGTACTGGCCGAGCACCGCGATCTGACCACGGCGCTGTCCAAGCTTCCCCCGAAGCAGGCCGCCGCGATCGTCCTTCGGCACTATCACGGCTATACGAACCGCGCGATCGCGCAGGCATTGGGCATCCCGGAGCGAACCGTGGCGTCCCGCCTGGCGGTGGCCAAGGAGCGGTTGCGGGTCATGCTGAAGAACTCCTACGGCCCCGAGGCAGGGATCGAGGAAGGCAGCCGTCCGGGACTGGTTGCCGCGGCTGACTGACGGCCCGACCTTCAATGTTCCACTCAGCTGTCTTCGTTTCGGCCGCCGGAATGCCGCGCGTGCTCGGGCTCCGGCGGTCTTTGCGTCTGATTCAGAACCGCGGTTACCGGCACCTGCGTCGATAAGCGCGTAGTCATGCAAGCGCGCTTTGACAAGTTCGGACGGCGACTTCCAGACACTGGGCACGGATGCGGCTGCACGCTGTGCGCCGCCGCCAACGCTCCCCGCTACGAGCGGCGCCAAGAGCAGCGGCTCAACTCATCCGAATGGACCACGATGAGACGCCGGCTGGCGCGGGCGGTCAGAAGCCTCGGTTTCCAGCGCCCACACACCGCGGGGTAGCGCACTGACGGGCGGCCGGGGTGCACACGACGAGTGAGCACAAAATAGTCTATCAATGGCTCGCGATACCCCCATCCCTGCACACTGTTGGACACGGTGATCTCGCGGACGAGAAGATCGGACTGACGCTGCAATGATGCTCATCAAGCTCCTGAGGGAGTACCTGCGGCCCTACACGTCGTTGCTGCTCATTCTCGTGGGGCTGCAGCTGGTCGCGACCATGGCGTCGCTGTACCTACCCAGCCTGAACGCCGACATCATCGACAAGGGCGTGGCGACTGGCGACACCGGCTACATCGTCTCGATCGGCGCCTGGATGCTCGCCGTGACGCTGGTCCAGATCGCATGCTCGATCGCTGCCGTCTACTTCGGTGCTCGGTCCGCGATGGGGTTTGGCCGCGATGTCAGGGCGGCCGTCTTCCACAGGGTCGGCACGTTCTCCGCCCGCGAGGTCAACCAGTTCGGGGCGCCCTCGCTGATCACGCGCAACACCAATGACGTGCAGCAGGTGCAGATGCTCGTTCTAATGACGTGCACGATGTTGGTCGGCGCGCCGATCATGCTCGTCGGCGGCGTCATCATGGCTCTGCGGCAGGATGTCGGACTGTCGTGGCTGATGGTCGTCTCGATCCCTGTGCTCGTCATCGCGATCGGTTTGATCGTGATGCGGATGGTGCCTCAGTTTCGCGCCATGCAGACACGTATCGACGTCGTCAACCGCGTGCTCCGCGAGCAGCTTTCGGGAATCCGAGTGGTGCGCGCGTTTGTTCGCGAACGTGACGAGGCCCAGAGGTTCGCAGAGGCCAACCGCGCGCTGACCGAGACCGCCTTGCGCGCCGGCCGCCTGATGGTCCTGATCTTTCCG
>DASRWV010000106.1:0-18988 GCA_035687505.1 Nitrosotalea sp. | reverse complement strand
GCCGGTCAACTGGACGAGTGCGCATCACGTCATCTTCTGGGGCAGAGGCGGGCCGAACAAGGTGGCGAATGAGGTGCTTCTATGCCACTACCACCATCGCCTCGTTCATGAAGGCGGATGGCAGGTGATCAAGGCCGGTCGGGAGTTTCGATTCCTGCCGCCCGAACAGTTCGTGATCAGAAGGGCGCGCGCGCCCGGGGTGCGCTGGGCGGCTTAGGCCCGAGCTAGGCGATGCGCCTGCGCAGGGTGGTCGCTCCCGCGACGAGGACGAGGATGACAAATCCCAACACGACTCCGACGTCAAGCTGCAGCGAGCTCCAGGTCAGGTCAGCGCCCTTGACCATCACGTCGCGCAGGCCGTTGACCGCGTAGGTGAGAGGCAGCACGTTGGAAAGCAGCTGCAGCGGCTTCGGCTCGCTGGAAACGGGGAAGAGGATGCCGGAGAGCAGCAGCTGCGGGACGATCACCAGCGGTATGAACTGCACCGCCTGGAACTCGGTGCGCGCGAACATGCTCAGGAAAATGCCCAGGTTCACGGCTGCGATGGCCATCAGCGCCTCGATGCCGAAGATGAGCGCGACGTTGCCTGCGTTGTGGACCTTGAGCACCGCGAGCGAGAAGACCAGCACCTCCACCGATTGCACCAGGGCCAGCACCGTGAAACCGAGCATGTAGCCGACGACGATCTCGCCCCTCCTCAGCGGGCTCGCCATCAATCGCTCGAGCGTGCCCTGCGTCCGCTCGTTCAGGAAGGAAACGATAGTGACGACGAACACGAGGAAGAACACGACGATGCCTATGAAGGCGGCGCCGAAGTAGTCGAGGGTGTCGAAACCTGGGCCGCCGTAGAGGTAGAAGACCTTGGGCTCGACGCTCAGAGTGCGGCCGGGCGCCTGCGCGATCGCCGAGATCAACGCTTGCTGCAGGGCCTGGAGGACTGGGCCCGCGGTCCCGGGTTGAGATCCTTCAACGTGGACCTCGGGAGCGATGATGCCTTGCTGCGCTCGAGCGCTGAAGTCGTTGGGGAAGACGATGTAGGCGACAAAGGTGCCGTCTTTCAACTTTGCATCGCCGTCAGCCGCCTGGAGCGCACTCGCCTTGATCTTGTTCGAGCTCGCCAGGGCGCTCGCCACCGTTGCGCCCAGCGGGCCTTGGTCCTCGTTGGCGATCCCGACGGCGGGCGAAGACGACGAGCCGCGAATCAAGTAGCCGAGCAGAGAGAGGATGACGATGGGAGCGACGAACAGGAGCGCAAGCGTCCTGCGGTCGCGGCGAAACCCTTGCAACAGCCGCCTCGTGATGGCCCCGATCCGGTGGCCGCTCATGAAGGTGTTCTCCCAGCAAGCCGGAGGAAAGCTTCCTCGAGGTTTGGCGTGCCTGCCTGTGCGCGCACCTCGTCAGGACTCCCCTCCGCGAGGAGCTTGCCGTACTGGACCAGGCCCAGCCGCTGACATCGCTCGGCCTCGTCCATCACGTGGCTCGACACGATGATGGTGGTGCCGGCGGCCGCCATCCGCCGAAATTCCTCCCAGAACTGGACGCGCAATTGCGGATCGACGCCGACCGTGGGTTCGTCGAGCAGAAGCAATTGCGGCTTGTGCACCAGCGCGCAGGCAAGGGAGCACCGCTGGCGCATGCCGCCGCTCAATGTCGCCACGACTGACTTTCTCCGCTGGTCGAGCTCGACGAGCTTGAGCGCATCGTCGACTCCACCTTCGGCGCCGTTGATCGCCGCGAAGAACTGCACGTTCTCCTCGACGGAAAGGCCGGGATAGAGTGCCGCTGCCTGGGTCATGTAACCGATCCGCTGGAGGACGTCCACGTCAGGGATGCGCCGGCCGAGCACCGTGACCGTGCCGCCGCTGGGCGCGATTAAGCCCACGAGCATGCGGATGAGAGTTGTCTTGCCGGCGCCGTTCGGCCCGAGTAGGCCATAGATCTCACCGCGCTTGACGCGGAGGGTCACACCGTCGAGCGCCTTCACTGCGCCAAAAGATTTGGATACGTTCTCCACGTCGACGGCGAAGGACTCACTCACCATCCCCCTCCTTAGGTGTCATTGCGCGCAGCCAGCTTTCGGCCAGCTCGGTAACGGCTTGCTCTCCATCGATGTGAAGTCCGAGCATTCGCTCAGCCAGAGACCTGGTGAGTAGATGGAACATGATGGGTCCGACAAACAACTGCAGGGCCAGCACGGGGTGCATCTTTCGCAGTCGGCCGGCCCGCATGTGCTCCATCACGTACATGGCGAAGGAACCGATAACGGTGCGGAGCGCATCCTGGGCCGCTTCGACCGCATCGGGCGAAAGCGAGCTGATCTCAAAGAAGATCGCACGCAGGATGCCCACCCGGCTCTCGCCGTCGCTGTGGAAGGTGCGGTAGACAGTCCGCGCAATCTCCGGCATCAAAACGTCTGGCGGCTCGCCCCGCCGTGTGTCGAGCAGGTGGCTCACCGGATCCAGTGGGGAGTACTCGTGGACGAGGCTGCTGAACAAGGCAGGCTTGCCTGGGAAGAGGCGGTACAGCGTGGCGCGGGAGACGTCCGCTTGCGTCGCCAGGTCGTCCATCGAGAGAGCGTTGAGGCCGTGCGCGCCGATGAGGTTGAGGGCGGCACCGAGGATGCGCTCGCGAGCACCAGGCTCGGGCTGAAGGTCGAGCGCCTCCAGCAGCGCCTCGCGCGTTTCAAATGCGCGATAAAACGTCGCTCGCGAAACACCTGCCGCCGCGGCGAGCTGGGCCACCGTCGGGCTACCTCCCTTGGCGAGCAGGCCTCGGGCTTTGCCGAGGATCCTTTCCCTGGTCGCTACCAACCTGGGGCGAGACTAGATTAGACGACCAGTCTTGTCAAGTATCAGAACGAAGCTCAAGCCTTCTGGCTGGCGGCGATCAAGCTCCGAATGGCCGCGATCTGAGATGCCCACCTTTTCCAACCGAATCGTTGGGCGAGCTCCGCGTACTCGTCGCACAACGATTTGGCCTCGTCGAGCCTACCTTGCTTGGCCAGGAGCATCGCGAGGTCGAAGGCGGCGATGGGCTTCATGTTGTTGTACTCGGTTTCGGTCACGACCTCGAGGCTATGTCGCAGCGCGGCCTCGGCCTCGGCGAAGCGGTCCTGGGCGGCCCGGATGACCCCAAGGTGGTCATAGACCTCACAGGTCCCTGTGATATCGCCATCACGAACCGAGGCGAGAGCGCGTTCGATGAACGTGTCGGCTGATTCGAGATCGGCCAGCCCAAGGGCAGCTCTCGCGCGAAGTCCGAGCAGCTCACTGCGGTTCCAGCGCTCTCCGCTCGTTTCGCTCAGCTCGAGCGCCTGATCGAGCGCATCTGCGCATTCGGCATAGCGCTGCTGGCGCACCAGCGCATAGGCGATAGATCGGAGCGCGCTCACCTGGTGCTGAACCGCACCCGCCTCGCCGGCTGCGAGCAGGTACTCGCGGCACGCCTCTTCGGCAGCCGCCAAATCGCCCATTGACAGGTGCTTGTAGGCGCGGTCGGCCGCCAGACGGATGACCACGTCCCGAAATCCATGCCTGGCAGCAAGGGCCTCCGCCTCGGCCACGTGGCGGTCTGAGAGATCCGTGTTTCCACGCATGTGCTCGACGGCTACCAAACGCATCGTGATCTGCGCTTCATGGGCAGCATCGCCGATGGCTCGGGCCTGCTTGACCAACTGCTCCTGGACTTCTACGCACTCCGCCAGGCGACCGGTCGCGAAGAGGACGTAGGTGCCTAGGAACCGAGCCTCAATCTCGCCCGGCAGGTCACGTGCCACGCGGCAAGCGGCGACGGCTCGCTCGACGATGCGCGCGAAATCCTCCATCGAACCGGCGCCGCTCCACATCTGGATGAGGGCCTGGGTCAGGCGCGCGCTGGCGACGAGCGGAATCACGCCGGCTTCATCGGCAAGCGTCGCCGCATCAGCCGCGGCCTGACCCGCGGCGCCATAGTCGGCCTTCATCACCAGTAGCTGAGCTTCCAGCAATCGGACTTGGGCCCTGGCCTCGAGGCCACCGCCGTGCGGCAGCACTGCAATCGCCGATCGAACGACGCTGAGGGCTGAATCCACAACCCGGACTTCGTGGCGTGTACGTGCCTTGTCGCCCATCGCAAGCGACCATTCCACAGCCCTGAGCGCTCTACTGACCAGAAGATCGCCCTGCATGCCGACCTCGTTCGAGAGGGTGAAGGCTCGTTCGGAGTGGTAGGCGAGGATCTCGGTGAGCTGTGTAGCGTCACCCGCCTGCCGCTCCAACACCGTGCCGAACCGATCATGCAGGACCGCGCGCTCGGCTTTCGGCAGCGAGCCGTAAGCGGCGTCCCGTATTAACAAGTGGCGAAAGGCAAGCTCGTCGTCGGCGGAGTCGCCACCGATCAACAATCCCTTTCGGCGCAGAGCGTCAATTGTTTCTTCGAGTTCCTTGCCCTCGGTCATATCCTGCAATTGGAGGAACGAAAATCGCTGTCCGATCACACTCGCGGCCTGCAGCACATTCTTTTCGGAATCAGGCAGCCCATCGAGTCGAGCCGACAGGACCGCGTTGATGCTCTGAGGCACGCGAATCTGGTCGATCGCCCCGGTCGCTCGCCAGCTCATCCCTTCGTGGACCAGATGACCCTCGTCGATGAGCATGTGGATGAACTCTTCACAGAAAAGGGGCGTTCCAGCCGAGCGTTCGATGATCTGAGCACGCAATTCTGCCGGAAGCGCCTCAATCTCCAGAAGTCTCGAGATGAGTGTTCCAGTGTCTTGCGGGCTCAACGGATCGAGCGTGATGGTGGTTGAGTTCGCTTTGCCGGAGCTCCAGTCGCGCCGATACTCGAGGAATTCAGGGCGTGCGATCGCGATGACGAGAACGGGGGCTTCGGCCACGCGCTCGACAAGCTGGTCGATGGCATTCACTACAGGCTGCTCGGCCCATTGAAGGTCGTCCACCACAACGATCAGCGGTGCTGAGCTCGCGAGCGCTTCCAGGTAGCGCCGGATTCCCCAGACCAGCTCCCTGTCCACGCGTTCGGCCGGCGTGTCCGGCATCACCGACTCGGGAGCCTCGAAGCCCAGCATCACCGATAGCCGCGCTCTGATGGCAGGACGTTGCGGATCGTCGCGCAGCAGCTCGCCGAGCCACCGATCGAGTTTCAGGAGCGCTGTGTCGCGTCCGTCTGCCAGCGTGATCCCGGTGTCCTCGCGAAGGATTTCGATCAGCGGCCAGTACGTGATGCCTCGCCCATACGGAAGGCAACGACCCCGAACCACGCGCGCGCCTGAGCTAGCCAAGGCCGACAGCGCCTCGCTGACCAAGCGCGATTTACCGACGCCGGCCGATCCGACCAGGGTGAAGAGGTGCGGCCTTCGATCTTCGGCGGTGCGGGCAAACGTGTCGAGTAGGAGGCGCAGCTCGCGGTCGCGTCCGACCAGTGCCGCGTGGAGGCCAGGAACCCCGCGCGCCTGCTCGGGCACTTGTGTGCGCGGTCGCAGCGCTCGAAAGGCCGCGAGGGGCGCCGACTTGCCTTTTGCGGTGACCGGATCGCGAGGTTCGTACTCGATCACCTTGCGGGTGAGCTGCTCCGTCAAAGGGCCGACGATGACCTCGCCCGGCTCAGCGCCCTGCTGAAGCCTCGCGGCGACGTTTACCGCATCCCCGCTGACCATGAACTGGCGATCGTCGCGAGCTGCCGTAACCGCTTCTCCGGTGTTGACACCGACGCGCACGGCAACCTCCGCGGCTCCGTCACGGATCTCGAGCGCGGCTCGGACGGCGCGCTCCGCGTCGTCGTCATGCACGGTGGGGACTCCAAACACCACCATGGCCGAGTCACCCGCGAACTTCTCGACGGTGCCGCCGTAAGCTTCGGCGACCTCTTCGATGCGCTGGAAGTAGCGCGACATGGTTCCGCGGACGACCTCGGGGTCGCTCTGCTCGGCAAGCGCGGTGGAGCCCACCACGTCGGCGAACAGGATCGTGACGACCTTACGCTGCTCGCGCACGCTCCGATTCTAGGTTCGCGCTGACAACCTGGGGTTCACGCGCCTGACCATCCCGTCACGTGATCGAGATAAATCGCGACGACTGGACCGGGAGGACGGCTTCTCTGATGCTGCTCGTATTTGTTCGCGAGCAAGTCGATTGCGCGCTCGGCCTCCGCGCTGTCGGTGACCACGCGCGCAGTGCCGTCGGCGCGAACCCACCAGAGCTTGCTCCAGTCGTCTTCGTAGTGGTCGGCGAGAACCGAGACAGCGGGATTGGCCGCGATATTCTTCAGGCGCTGGAGGTCCGTCGTTTTCTTTGGTTTCGTGTCGACCGCGAAGTAGAGCGCGTCTCCGTCGATGGCAAAAACAATCGGCACGATGTGAGGCCGCCCCTCTTTGCCTATAGTCGCGAGGCGAGCGACAGTTGAGCTGGCGAGCCGCTGCATCGCTTCGCCGTGCTCCACGCTGTTAAGTGTGGACGTTGCCCCATTTCTCGGGCTATCGTTGAGCGGTGCAAAGGCTCCGCACGTACACGGTCGAGGAAGCGAATAACGAGCTGCCTCGGGTACGGAGAGTCGTCGCCCAGATCTCTGAGCTTTCGGCTCTACTGCCCGAGCTCGAGGACCACGCCCGCATCGCCGAGTACGAATCCAAACGGCCGGCGGCCGGCTCCGAGGATCGCGACCGTTCCCAGCAGGCGCGCGACGCAGTTAGCGGAGCGGAGCTCGAGCTGCTCAAAGCGGTCGCGAGCCTCAACAGCCTGGGCATCCAGCTCAAAGGACCGCTCGAAGGACTGATCGACTTCCCCTCGTACCGTGGGGGCGAGCTCGTCGAGCTGTGCTGGAAGCTTGGCGAAGAGCGTGTCGAGCACTGGCACCACGTCGGCGAAGGCTTCGCCGGTCGAAAGAAGCTTTAGCGCTCCGTCGGAACGGTTCCTTTCACCGCTTCGAACACCGACTTCGCGATGCCCGCCGCGTCGAGCCCATGCTCCTTGAGGATGTCCGAAGCTCTGCCCTGCGGCAAGAACTGATCGGGCAATGCGATCATCCTCACCCGGCCGGCGAGCCCATGCGGGGCCAGCGCTTCGAGCACCGCGCCGCCAAAGCCTCCGGTGCCGACGTTGTCCTCAACCGTGATGACCACCGGATGACTGCGCGCCCAATCGGTGATGCGCGGGTCGACCGGCTTCACCCACCGCGCGTTGACGACTGCGCACGAGATGCCTTGCATTTCCAGCCGCTCAGCTGCCTCTTTGGCCACCTCGACCATGCGGCCGACAGCGAAGATCACGGCGTCATCGCCCTTGCGAAGCTCCTCCCAACGGCCGACCGGCAGAGGCTCCACCGGTAAGTCCGGTGTCGCAGGAACAGGGCCCTTCGGGTAGCGAATCGCGACAGGGCCGTCCATCGCGAGCGCCGTTTCGAGGAGCGCGCACAACTCCGTCGCGTCGGCGGGCGCGGCGATCTTCAGGTTGGGGATGAGCCGAAGGTAGGAGAGATCGAATATGCCGTGGTGGGATGAGCCGTCGGGACCGGTCACGCCCGCGCGGTCGATGACGAAAACGACCGGCAGCTTGTGCATCGCGACGTCCATGAGCGTCTGGTCGAAAGCCCGGGCGAGAAAGGTCGAATAGATGCAAACGACTGGGTGCATGCCGGCCATGGCGAGCCCTGCCGCGAACGTGACCGCATGCTGCTCGCAGATGCCGACGTCGAAGAATCGATCGGGGAATTCTTTGGCGAAGTTCAGAAGACCGGTTGACGACGCCATCGCCGCGGTGATCGCGCAAACTTCCGGGCGCCTCGCCGCGGCCGTCATCAAAGCTTCGCCGAAGACATCCGTGTAGCTGACTTCCGTCGAGCGCGGACGTCCGGTCAGCGGATCGAAGGCCGACACCCCGTGCAGCTTGTCGACCTCATCGTCGACAGCCGGACCGTATCCATGACCTTTTTCTGTGACCACGTGGACGACCACGGGTTCGCGCAGCTTCTTCGCGCGCGACAGCATCACCTCGAGTGCCGGCTCATCGTGCCCGTCGACGAGGCCCGCGTACTTGATACCGAGGCTTTCGAAGATCGTTGACGGTTGAAGGAGCTGCTTCAGACTCTCCTTGACGCGATACGCGGCCTGGTCGGCGGTGGAGCCGACGAGAGGAAGGTCACGGAGCAATCGCGAGATGTCGTCCTTGATGCGCTCGTAACGCGGGTCGACTCGCAGCTGCGACAGGTGCCGCGCGAGGCCGCCGACCGTCGGCGCGTACGAGCGACCGTTGTCGTTGATCACGATCACCAGGTTCGG
Organism: Nitrosotalea sp.; assembly: GCA_035687505.1. Classification (GTDB taxonomy): domain Bacteria; phylum Chloroflexota; class Dormibacteria; order Dormibacterales; family Dormibacteraceae; genus Palsa-870. The sequence continues at coordinate 10,719 of DASRWV010000106.1, read as the reverse complement.
TGGCTGCAGGTGGGCGATCTGGTTGAGCGCCTCGTACGCCATGCCGCCCGTGAGGGCGCCGTCGCCGATGATCGCGACGACATGCCCGCCGATGCGCTTACGCAGGCGAGCTTCGGCGATGCCCAGCGCATAGCTGAGCGAGGTCGACGCATGGCTGTTCTCGACGAGGTCATGAGCGGATTCGTGGCGCGACGGATAACCGGACAGGCCGCCCGCCTGGCGCAACTTCGCAAAGTCCTTCGACCTGCCCGTCACGATCTTGTGGACGTAAGCCTGATGACCGGTGTCCCAGACGATCGCGTCCTTGGGGCTGTCGAACACCCTGTGCAGGGCGAACGTGAGCTCGACGACACCGAGGTTCGGGGACAGGTGACCGCCGGTCTTCGAAGTCTGCTCGACCAGGAAGGCACGAACCTCCTGGGCCAGCTCGGCGAGATGTGGCTGGTCGAGCGCGCGAAGGTCGGCGGGCGAGTTGATGGTCTCCAGGATGCCCAACAGCTGCTTTAACGCTCCGCGCCCGACATGAGTTCCGCCAGTGCGATGCACAACCGGGTTCCGGCCCCACTCGGTCCGCGCAGCACCGTCGTCAGCTCGGTGTTCGTGTTCCAGCTCGAGGAGGCGATGTCCAGGTGCGCCCATGGCTTTCCGCCGGCGAACTCGCCGATGAACATGCCGCCGAGAATCGTTCCCGCCTCGCCGTACTCGGCGTTGCGCAAATCGGCGATCTGGCTGCGAAGCAAGACGCGGTAATCGGCGTAGATCGGCAGCCGCCAGACCCGGTCGCCGGCCTCCGCCGATGCCTTTTCGACAAGGGCCCAGAAAGCGTCGTCGTTGCTGACGGCCGCTGACGCCGCATGCCCGATCGCGATCTTGGCGGCGCCGGTCAATGTCGCCAGGTCGAGGATGTGGGTCGCGCCATTGCGCAGCGCGTGGGTCAGCGCGTCGGCCAGAACGAGCCGCCCTTCGGCGTCGGTGTTGACGATCTCGACAGTCTTTCCGTCTGCGCTGACCTGCACGTCTCCGGGGTGCTGCGCAGATGGCCCCGGCATGTTCTCGGTCGCGGCGATGACAGCCATGACATCAAGCGGAACCTTGCGCGCGGCGATAACGTCGATGGCCGACAGCACCGCCGCGGCACCCGCCATGTCGGACTTCATCATGCTCATGCTTTCCGCGGGCTTGATCGAGATGCCGCCCGAATCGAAGGTGACGCCCTTACCGACGAGAGCCAGCACGGGGGCTCCGGCCTGGGCTGCGCCGCCAGGACGGACGCCGCGATGGCGCAAGCGGATCAGGCGCGGCGGCTTCGCCGAGCCCGCGGCAACGCCCAGAAGCAAGTTGTAGCCTCCGGTTCGCAGCTCGGCCGGCCCGAGCACCTCGATCTCGAGCCCGTGCCGCTGCGCGATCCGCGTCGCCTCTTCGGCGAGCGCTTCCGGTGTCAGCTCGTTGGGCGGCGCGTTCTGCCATTCACGCGCGCGGTTGGTGGCCTCACCGTTCTCCTGCGCGGCGACCACCTCGTGCTCGCGACCAAGCCCAAAGCCGGTCAGGACGAGCTCCTCGATCTCCCGTCGTTCGGGCTGAGGGCCCGTCTGTCGCGAGCGCCGCTCGAAGGTGCCCATGACGCAGCCCTCGACCACTGCTTTCAAGGTGTGCATGGCGAGAGGGGGGTCGGAACGGACAAGACCGATGCGCTTGTAGCCGTAGGTGCGTGAAGCGCGGATCAGCTCGTGGTGGGCCGAGCGCAGCCGTTGACCGTCGAGGTCGTTGATGGCTCCGACTCCATACAGGATCACCCGTCGAGGTCCGGTCTTGCTGCCATGTGTCGGCACGGGGAGGACCTCATGGATGCGACCGCGGAACTCGGCGCTGGCGATCATCTCGGAAAGCACGCCCCCGAGGGCCTTGTCCAGCTCGAGGCTGGCGCCCGAAAGCCGCTGGCCCGTCGCGACCGCGACAGCAAGGGCGTCGACAGGGAGCTCGGCAGGCGGTGTCGCGACGAGGCTGATCTTCACGAAACGCTAAGCCTACCGATCAGGCCAGGTGCTCGGCGACCAGCTCCAGGACGTGGGCCACGCGCAGCTCGATGCGGCGCTGACGCGCCGCCACTTCGATGTGCATCAGGCAGCCAGGATTGTCCGACGCGACCACCGTGCAGCCGGTCTTGGCGATCGCGTCCAGCTTCCACTGCGCCAGTCGCCCCGCGACGCGCGGCCATTCGAGGCTGAAGGTCCCTCCGAAGCCACAGCAGTTTGCGATGTCCGGGATGTCAACCACCTCGTAGCCGGCACGCTCGAGCAGGCGGCGCGGCTCGCTCTTGAGACCAAGCTGGCGCAGGCTCTGGCACGAGTCGTGGTAGGCGACCTTCAGGCTCATCCGGTTCCCGTCGACCAGCCCCGGGTTGCGGTCCAGGACTTCGAGGACGAACCGGGTGGAGTCCCGCATCCTCGAGCGCAGGTCATTCGAGGCCGGGGTCCCCCAGTCGGCGGCGTCGATCGTGAACGCGCCGAAGCACGATGCGGAAGGCGTGACGATCAACCCCTTGGAATCTCCAAGGCTCTCGGCCAGGCTCGAGTGCAGGGCAGCCCCGCCCGCGAAGTCGCCGGCGTTGGCTGCGATCAAGCCGCAGCACCACTGACCCTTGGGAAAACCAACCTTAAAGCCCGCCGCCGTGGCGATCCGCTCCAGCGCTACAGCCGCCTGCGGCTGGGCCCGGTCGACCATGCACGAGGCAAAGATCGTGAGGGGCTCGCCATCCACGTCGCTTGGAGCGACGGTGTCGCGATAGGGGATGCGGGCCAGCCTGGGTGTGCCCGGTACGAGGCCGCTGAAAGGCGCTCCGGCTCGCAGCACGCGGTCGGCCAGCTCCGGCCGCTTCCAAAGGCCGAGCAATGCCTTCTTGCGCAGCGACTTGCGACCCTTCTTGCGGTGCTCGAGGATCTGGCGCGGCAGCGGGATGTCGACAGGGCAGATCTCCTGGCATGCGTTGCACTGAGTGCACAGCGTGTTGGACAGGTCGGCTGCCTCGAGGCCGTGATGAAACGGCGTGAGGACAAGCCCGATCGGGCCGGTGTAGATGTGACCGAACTGATGACCGCCGACGGCCATGAAGGGTGGACATGCGTTGGAACATGCTCCGCACCGGATGCAGGTCAGCGCGTCCTGAAACACGGGGTCCGCGAGCATTTCCGAGCGGCCGTTGTCGAGGATCACGCAGTGCATCTCGCGCGGCCCGTGGACGCCGATCGTCAGCGACTGCTCTATGTCTGCTGACCGCGACGGACCCGTGATCCAGTTCACGTAGCTGGTCATGATCTGGCCAGTGCCACTGCGCGGCAGCATGCGCAGAACCGCGACCGCGTCGTCCAGTGTCGCCACCAACTTGTCGATGCCGAAGAGCGCGATATGTACGGGCGGCAACGTCGTCGTGAGGTCGGCGTTGCCCTCGTTGGTGACGAGGACGATGGTCCCCGTCTCTGCGATCGCCATGTTGGCGCCGCTGATGCCGACCGTGGCGTCGATGAACTTCTGGCGCAGTGACTCGCGCGCGTGGTGCTGGATTGCTTCGACTGTTGCCTCCGTGCCGAAGACGTTGGCCGCGTCTTCCTTGGTCAGGTGAATCGCCGGTGCGATCAGGTGCGACGGACGCGTGTGCGTGAGCTGCACCATCCGCTCGCCAAGGTCGGTCTCGACGACCTCCATGCCGAGCGCTTCGAGGTGTGGGTTCAAGTCGATCTCCTCGCCGGCCATCGACTTGACCTTGGTCACCACCATGCGCCCGCCATCGGAACGTGAGCCTCCGGCGTTCCAGCAGATCTGGGCGATGATGTCGCGCGCCTCAGCCGCGTCCTTGGCGAAATGCACCTTCCCGCCGACAGCCTCCAACCGTTGCTTGAACTGTTCGGCAAGCTCGGGCAGCCGTTCGAGGTTGGCCTGGCGTCTCGCTTTCAAATCCGCGCGGCCCTTGGCAAAGTCGAGGCTCTCGAAAGCTTTGTCGCGCTTCGAACGCAGCCCGGTCATGGCGTGGATCAGGGCTTTCTGGAGATCCGGGTCGCCAAGCGCTTTGTTGACCCGGCGCGAAAAGTGCAGCCGGGATTCAGGCATGGATCGTGGCGGCTTCTTTCAACGCTTCGACAACACCCTCGCGAGTCGACACAGGCGCCAAGCATATGGTCCCAACGCACACGACGGCCTTCTGGTCTCCGCTTGTTTCGATCACCACGTACGGATGCGCGAGAGTCGCGGCGCGCGCCAGCTCAGGGTTGCGGGTGGTCACCTTGATCGCATGGCGCGTGCGGTCGAGGGCGCGGGCGAAGGCCGCCGCCATCAGGCCGTACTGCCTCGGCAGTGCCGCCACCGACTCGAGGGCCCGCCGTGCGCGTGCCAGATGCGGTGCTCCGGGATCGCCGGCCAGAATGTCGAGCTCGACGAGCGCCATCGCCGCGACCGAGTTCTCGGCCAGCGGCTTGATCGGTTCGGCCAGGCGGCCGAGTGCGCCGGAGGCGGCATGGTCGAAGTAGCCGCCGCTGCGCGGATCGCCATAACTCTGCTCGAGGTGCGCGGCAAGATCCAGCGCCGCCGGCATCCACTGGTCGCCAAGCCCTCCCTGGTGGGCGCGAAGCGCCGCCCACAGGCTCCAGACCTGGTCGGTCAGCTGCGCGCCGACTCCCTCCGCATGGCTCATACCTTCACCGCGTCGATAAGCGCCCTGGAAGAGGCGCTCGAGCAGTTTTTTCGCCTGTTCGCGAAGCGCCGGCTGGTCAAGGCGCCGGGATGCTTCGAGGTAGGCGATGGCGAGGGCCGCGTTCCACGACGTGTAGACGCGCCTGTCGATATAAGGCGCCGGCGTCTGCGCGCGCTCCTCGCCGTCCATGGAGTAGTAGTGCTCGTCCGCGTCCTGGCTGCCGGCATAGAGCCCTGACTTCGGGTCGCGAAGGACCTTGTCTAGGTAGCCGGTGGTGGAGTCGAGCGCCGCGTCCATGCCCGCCAACGCAAGCGCGCTCACGAGGCCAGAGTGGTCCTCCAGCATCTTCTCGAAGTGAGGAACGCTCCAATCTTGTGTCGTCGAGTAGCGGAAGAAGCCGCCCTCGACATGGTCATACGTGCCACCGCCCGCCATCTTCTCGAGCGTATGCACCGCCATCTGGCGCAGCTGTGGGTCGGAGCGGAGCTGTGACTGTTCCAGCAGCAAGAGGATCGCGTCGGTTTGTGGGAACTTCGGCGCGTTGCCAAAACCGCCGTACTCCGGATCGTAGGCGGCGATCGCCGCCTCCAGAATCGAGTCCACCATCCCGTCGTCGAGCGGAGCAGCGCTCCGGGCCACGGCCGAGCTGGCTCGCTGGCGCGCCTCGAGGACCCTGGTCGCGATGTCGGGTTGATTGGTCCGGTAGTAGCCGGCGACGCGGCTGAGCGCGTCGGCCATCTGATCCGGCGGCAGGTAGGTGGCGCCCGTGAGGATGTCGCCTGAAGAAGTCAGGAACGCAGTCGAGGGCCAGCCCCCCATGTTGTACCTCTGGTTGATGTCGGGTCGCAAGTCGTTGTCCACCCGGACCGGCACGTACTCGCGGTTGATCAGGTCGATGATTCCCGGGTGCGAATACGTCGTCTCGTCCATGACATGGCACCAGTGGCACCAGACCGCTGAGATGGAGAGCAGGATGGGGCGGCCGGTCTGCTTGGCTTCTTCGAAGGCAGCCTCCGACCACGGGTGCCAGTTGATCTCGGCCGCGCGGTTCGGCCGGGGTGAAAAGTGGAACTCCCCTCCGGCGTCCTCCACACGACAAGGTTACGCGGGTGAAACAATGGCACCGTGATCTCGACCAGCGCGGTCGACGCCTACATCGAGAAGAACTCGCAGCGGTTTGTTGACGAGCTCAAAGAGCTGTGCGCTTTCCCGAGCATCTCAAACCACGGACGGGATGCCGTCGGGCCGGCGCGAGAGTGGCTTGCCGGCCGTCTTTCTCGCTTCACCGACCGTGTCGAGACGCTGGACGCCGGCGGCATGCCCGCCCTTTACGCGGAGGTGCCGGGAGCAGGCCGGCGCAAGCTCCTCCTCTACCAGCACTACGACGTCCAGCCGGTCGATCCGATCGACCTGTGGGCCTCGCCGCCTTTCGAGCCGGTCGAGAAGGATGGGCGGATCACCGGTCGCGGAGTTGCGGACGACAAAGCGGACGTCATGGCGCGAATCCACGCCCTCGAAACGTTGAAGGGCCTCGGCCCCTTGCCGGTCACGCTGCGCTTCCTGGTCGAAGGCGAGGAGGAGATCGGATCGAAGACTTTCGAGAAGATCGCGCACGACCATGCGAGCAAGCTCTCGGCCGACGGATGCCTGTGGGAATCCGGCACGTCGTTCGACGACGCCGGAAGGCCGACGATTCAATTCGGCTGTCGCGGGCTGCTCTACGTCCAGTTGCGCGTGAAGACGCTCGACTTCGACCAGCACTCCGGTTACGCATCCATCTATCCGTCCGCCGCCATGTACATGGTCGGCGCGCTCGCCAGCTTGCGCGACCAGGAGATGAACATCCGGATCGACGGCTTCTACGACAAGGTGGTCAAGCCGACCGAGGCCGATCGCCAGATGATGGCGAAGATCGACCCGGAAGTCGACAAGCGCAGGAAGCTGGTCGGTTTCGAGCGCCTGGTGCGCGATCCCAAGCCGGGCGAGGTGATCGAGCAGATGCTGTTCACCCCGACGTGCAACATCGCAGGAGTCACGACGGGTTACCAGGGCCCCGGCTCGAAGACAGTGCTGCCCGCCGAAGCGACCGCGAAGCTGGACTTCCGGCTCATCCCGAACCAGGATCCCTCCGACGTTCTCTCGCAGCTGCGCAAGCACCTCGACTCCCACGGCTTCGAGAAGGTCGAGATCGAGTGGAGCGATGGAGAAAAGCCCGCCCGCTCAGACCCGGATTCGGCCATCGGCAAGACGGTGATCGACTGCGTGCGGGAGCTCTACGGCGAGCCGATTCTGTGGCCGTTCATGCCGGCTACAGGTCCAATGCACCCGGTCGTCGCCGACCTGGGCATCCCGACAGTGCTCCCGGTGGGCGTCGGCCGCCCGGACAACCGGGTTCACGCGCCCAACGAGAATATCCGCGCCGCCGACTACATCAACACGGTGCGACTGATGTGCCGGGTTTGGGAACGCTTCGGAGCGGGTTAGGTCATGGAAAAGCTCACCGACAAGCTCTTCACTGTCAAGTACAACGAGGACACCGGGCGTCCCCACATCGAGATCGTCGACCAGGCCGTCTGTGCCACCAAGTGCATCGGCAAGTACTGCACTCATTTCTGCCCCGCCGGGGTATATGAATGGAATGAGGAGCAGCAGAAGACCCTCGTCAGCTCCGGAAACTGCATCGAGTGCGGCGCGTGCTCGATCGGCTGCCCGTTCGACAACATCGACTGCCACACCCCGCGGGGTGGCTTTGGCGCCCAGTTCAAGTTCGGGTAGCGCTGCGGAATACGGACCCCGTCTGGGCCAATTCAATCTAGTGCAGTGAGCGATCACGATGTCGTCATAGTCGGAGGCGGGCCCGCCGGGCTGGCGGCTGCCCTCTACACCGCCAGGATGGACCTGAAGACGGTGGTGGTCGACCGGGGTCCGCTCGGCGGGCAGCTCCTGAACACCGAGCTGATCGAGGACTACCCGGGCTTTGAGTCCATCCTGGGCTCGGAGCTGGCGACCAAGATGGGCGAGCACGCCCGCAAGTTCGGTGTCGAGGTCCGCGAGTTCGAGCCCGTCAAGGAGATCGACGTCCAGGGCAATACCAGGGTCGTACGCCTGGAGTCCGGTGAGGAGCTGCGCGCCCCGGCGCTGATCATGGCCGCGGGCGGCCTGCCGCGCTACCTGGAGGTTCCCGGCGAGAAGGAGTTCTGGGGTCGCGGCGTGAGCTACTGCGCGGTGTGCGATGGCGCGTTCTTCAAAGGAGAGGAGCTGGCGGTCATCGGCGGAGGCGACGCCGCAGTGGAAGAGGGTGAATTTCTCACCCGCTACGCGTCAAAGGTCTACATCATTCACCGTCGCAGCCAGCTGCGCGCGCAGCCGATCCTGATCGATCGGGCGAAGGCGAACCCGAAGATCGAGTTCATCTTCGACGCGCAGGTGAAGGAGATCAAGGGCGACAGCAAGGTGCACGTCGTGCGCTATGAGCAGCACGGCACTGTCAAGGAGCTTTCTGTCGGGGGCGTTTTCGTCTTCATCGGATTCGTGCCCAACTCGGGTCTTTTCAAGGTGCACGTGAATCACGACGACGCCGGCTACATCGTCACCGACCGCAACATGCAGACGTCAGTGGAAGGTGTCTGGGCTGTGGGCGACGTCCGCGCGCAGCTGACCAAGCAGATCGCGACCGCTGTCGGTGACGGCACGACCGCTGCGGTGGCGGCCGCGGCATACGTCACCTCGCTCAAGGACGTTGCCCGGACTTAACCCCTTTAGGGTGTTACGTCGATCCAGACCAGCCCGGGAGGCAGTGTCATCACCTGGCCGCCGTCGAGGGTGAAAGTGAGCGGCCCGTGGGCGTCGGTCGAGGTCCAGAATCCCGCGTACTGCATGCCCTTGTAGAAGATGTCGATCCGGCCGCTCGAGTCGAGGTCGTAGTCATGGATGTGCGCTCCGTGTCCGTCGCCGACGTTGAGAAGCGTCTGTTTCGTGTGCAGGATGATCAGCATCTCGATCCGCAGTGGTTTGCCGAGGCCCGCATCGGAGTAGGGATGCGTCTCCTCAGTTTTCTGATACGTGCCCATGACTGAGTCGTACTTGTAGACGGAGTTGTGCTCGTCGACGTTGATCGACGCCACCGAATTCCCGGCGGGCATTACAGGTCTGGCTTTGGCGATCGTGTAGGCAGGGATCCAGGAGAAGAAGTTGTCCTCCGCCGCTTTGACCGCGGGACCCCTGATCATCAGGTTGTCGGGCGCGTAGCGCGGTGGCGCTGCGCGGAACTGGTATCCGATGGTGTCGAAGAACTGCGGCGTGGGGTCCGACGCCGCTCGGTCCCGCGTCGCCTGCGACTCTCCGGACTGAAACAGGAGTCCTTTGTAGTGGCGGCCCAGCTTCAGCGAGATGAAGCGGGCTGAGCGCATCGGACCGATCAGGTCTGGCGCGTTGTTGTAGATGGCCGTCAAACGTGTGATGCCGCCTTCGGCCACGTACTCGTAGATGATGTCCGCCGCTTGAAGGCCGGCCTGGTCACGTGCGAACTCGTCGTTCGGGATCTGAATCAGTGCCGGGTATTTCAGCGCCGTCACGTGCTCGCGGTCGTGGTAGTAAATCCCGCTCTTGAATGTGAAAGTGCCCGGGACGGCGTGGCCTGTCTGGTCGCGCCCGCCTGGTGCCAGCTGAATCGGAGCCGGCCCGGACGGAATGCTCGTCGTCGAGAAAGTGGCGCTCTTGTTGTCGGTTGCCCACTTGAGGTCGATGGGCTGCCCTCCGAGTGTCACCTTGATCGTGGGCGGGTCCATGGTGTCGTTGAAATTGAGCCGCAGCGTGGATCCGGGGTCGATCTCCGTGCCGTCGGCGAGCGGGGGATCTGAGGCTCCGGGTCCGGTGATCGAAACGATCCGCGGCACGATGAGCGTCGTGAAGCTCCACGTGTTGCCCTGAACCTTGTGGTGGCCGACGTCGAAGATCGGCTTCATAGTCACCGTGTAAGTCGTCAGCTCGCTCAGTCGCTTCGCGGGCGCCCACGCGTACTGCGTCTGGCCGGAGATTGCGGCGATCGCGCCGTCGGTGGTGGGGCTGATCGAAAAGGCCGCCTCCACGGCGGATTGAGCGACCGGACGATTGAAGCCGAGTAGAACGCGACCATCGGCCGGCACATCCTTCTGACCGTCCTTGAAGTTCGTCGTGAACTTCGTCGGCAGCGTGTTGTCGTAGGCGAGATATGCGCCGACCCCGACCAGGACGACCAGGAAGGCAAGTCCCGCGGCGATCCAGCCGCGGCGCGAAAAACGAAACCTACGGCGCGAACGTCGCCTGTAGGGCGGCGGGACCGTCGGAGATTCCGGCTCGAGCTCTGGAAGCAACGTGGACATGGACAACGAACCGCCGGGGATTATCTCAGAAGTCGCCCGACTGTCCTGAATTACGGCTTCGCCGCCGCCCCGAGCCCGCGCAGGTACGGGAACGTGTAGATGCCTGTTGCGTGCCCGCTGTCGAATGCGATCTGCACCGCGTATTGCCCCACGAGCGTCACGTCCTTGATGCGCAGTTCGTCCTGACTCAAGGTCTTGAGCCGCGCGAGGCGCCCGGGTGCGCCGCCCTCACCACGACATTCAGCGCACGGACATGCCCATCGCAGCTGCTCACCTGAGTAAGTGCTTCGCTTCCCGTCCTCCCAGGCGATTTCCATGACCTGGCGCTCACGGTCGACGTCGACGTTGACCGGGAACGGATCGGGATCTTGCAGTGGTTTGGAGCCTAGTGGACGTTGATGACCGGCAGCTGTCGAAACGATTGGATCGACGTGCGGGCAGCAACCTGTGAGGCGATGTGCTCGAATGCTTTCGCGCCGGCGGAGTCGGGCCGTGAGATGACCACCGGCGTTCCCGCGTCCGCGTCAGCGCGGATGCCGTCTTCGAGAGGGACCGCACCGAGGAATGGAACGCCGAGGCGCTTCGCGGCTGCTTCTGCTCCGCCGTGGCCGAAGATCTCATGACGGTGGCCGCACTCCGAGCAGATGTACCAGCTCATGTTCTCGATGAGCCCTAACG
>DASRWV010000105.1:0-25119 GCA_035687505.1 Nitrosotalea sp. | reverse complement strand
GTCAGCGTGCTCGGAAACCCGGAGCAGCAGAAGGAATCGCTCGCCGGACTCGTGTCGGCCAAGGGTCTGATCCGCCACGAGCTCGGACGCAGGCTGCAGAACCTCAAGTTCTCTCCAGAAATTCGCTTCGAGCTCGACTCCTCAATCGAGTACAGCGTCCACATCAACGAGTTGTTGAAAGAGGTGCTGCCTCACAACGGGGCCGAAGGAATGGAGGAAAAGTCATAGCTACCGCGAAGAAGACCTCCGACGTCTACGACGAGATCAAGGAGCTGATCGAGGCCAACCAGGAGATCCTGATCTTCGGTCACAAGGATGCCGACGGCGACACGCTCGGGTGCAGCCTCGCGTTCGCCGAGGCTTTGCGCACCGCGGGCAAAGACGTGTGGGTGCTCATCCCGCCGCCCCTTCCCCAGATGTACGAATTTCTGCCCGGCTTCAAAGACATCCAGGCCGAACCTCCACACGGCATCGACCCGCAGCTGGTGTTCTTCTTCGATTCCGGAAATCTCGAACGCTCCGGGAACAGCGTCAAGCAGATTGCGACACACGCGACGATCGTCAACGTCGACCACCATCCGTCGAACTCGAGGTTCGGGGATGTCAACGTCATCGAGGCGGAGGCATCGGCGGTGGGCCAGATGGTCATGGAGATGCTCGATCACTTCGGGTATCCGATCACCAAGCCGATGGCGACCAACCTCTATGTCGCCCTGCTCACCGACACCGGCGGCTTCCGTCACGAGAACACGACGCCTCGCGCGCTGGACGACGCCGCCAGGCTGGCCCGCCTGGGTGCCGACCCGGGTCGCATCGCGACGATGGTTTACAAGATGAGGCCCGAGACCACGCTCAAGCTGAGCGGCATAGCCCTCGCCACCATGCGAGTCGAGATGGAAGGACGGCTTGCGTGGGCAAAGGTGACGCGCCGAATGCTGAAAGAAGCCAACGCTGTGATGGCCGAATCCGAGGGCATCATCGACACGCTCAACAGCATCGCGGGGCTCGAGCTCGCCATCCTCTTCAAGGAGGTCAACGACTCGCTGACCAAAATCAGCGTGCGCAGCCGTGGAGCCGTGGACGCCGCCGCGTTGTGCGCTTCGTTCGGAGGCGGCGGTCATATCCGCGCCGCCGGTGCGGAGATCGAGCGTCCGATGGACGAAGCAGTGCGAATGGTGCTGGCGGCCGCCAAGGAGGCGATCGTTGCCACCTCTCCTCAAAGCTGAGGTAACCGCGGCCCGGAGGAAGGTACCTACCTTCCCGACGGGGATCCTCAATGTGGACAAGGCGGCGGGGGATACCTCGTTCACCGTTGTCAACCGACTTCGCCGGCTGACCGGAGCCCACCGCGTTGGACATGCCGGCACACTTGACCCGCTTGCCACCGGCGTGCTGCCGATCCTTTTCGAGTCGGCGACACGGCTCGCCGAGTTTGCACTGAAGCTGCCCAAGACCTACGTGGCCGACATCCACTTCGGCTTCACCACCGCGACCGACGACGCGGAGGGAGAGCTGCAGCCGGTCGGCGATCCGAGCGGCCTGAGCGAGGCCGACGTGCTCGAAGGTCTTTCCGCGTTTTCGGGGCGCATTCTTCAGGAGCCGCCTGCATTTTCCGCGGTCAAGGTGGACGGCACGCGGGCTTACAAGCTGGCGCGCCGCGGCGACGAGCCCAAGCCAAAGGCGCGAGAGGTCGAGGTGTATGAGTCGCGGCTTCTCGACTTCACCCCCGGCCCACATGCGGTGGCACGTGTCGAGATCCGCTGCGGCAGCGGGACCTATCTGCGTTCCATCGCGCGAGATCTCGGTAAGGGGTTGAGCGTCGGCGGGTATCTGGGGCGTCTCGTTCGGACGGCGTACGGCGGCTTGACGATCGACGCGGCCGTGATAACGGCGGCCCTCAACACCGCCGAAGACGTGCGGTCCCGGCTGCTTCCGGCCGAAGTCATACTGCCGGACATGGAGCAGGTTCAGCTCAACGTGGAGCAGGAGGCGATGGTCCGCCAGGGCCGTGCGGCGCGTGTGTTTCCTGAGCCGGGCCCAGGGCTGCTTCGCGCCCATGATCTGGCCGGCCGCCTGGTCGCGCTCGGACACGTCGATCCCTTGCGGCGTACGTTCGTGCCTGACAAGGTGCTCAGCTGAGGAGAGGACGCTGAAGGTCCATCTCGGACTTCCCACGAGCCCGATCGGGGCTGTGGCGCTCACGATCGGAAGCTTCGATGGCGTCCACCTCGGGCACGTCGAAGTGATCCAGCATGTGGTCGCTGCCGCAAAGGCGGACGGCTCCCAGCCGGCGCTCATCACCTTCGAACCACATCCGCGCACCGTCCTCGACCCCGCCAACAGCCCGCAATCGATCACAACCCTGCAGGAAAAGCTCGCGCTGATCGAAGCGACGGGCATTGAGCACGCCATTGTGATGCGATTCGATCGCGAGCTGGCGTCGCTCTCTCCGCAGCAATTCATCGATCGGCTCTCGACGGTGATGGACCTTCGGCGCTGGGTGATCGGCTTCGACTTCGCCTTTGGGCGCGGTCGTACGGGAAGCGCGCATTGGCTCCGCGAGCACGGCCACCAGGTCGACGTCGTCCCTCCATTCCTGGTCGATGGGCACGAGCTCCACAGCTCAGAAGTGCGCAGGCTCGTCACCTCCGGCGACATCGAACACGCGAACCGACTTCTTGGGCGCGAGTACTCGATGGCCGGTCCGGTCGAGGCGGGGGAAAGAGTCGGAAGGCGCCTGGGCTTTCCTACGGCGAACATCGGAGTCGAGCCGAACAAGCTGATCCCGGCACTGGGCGCATACGCCGGTCGGGCGCGCTCGCCCGAGGGTGACTTTGTCGCGGCTCTCTCGGTGGGGTACCGACCCACCTTCGGCGGCACGCAGATGCGGGTTGAGGCCTTCCTGCTGGACTTCGAAGGCGACCTCTATCAGAAGCGCATCGAGCTGCGCTTCGTGCGGTACCTGCACCCGGACATCAAGTTCGCGACTCCCGAAGATCTCGTGATTCAGCTCAAGCAGGATGTCGCCGACACGCGCCGGATCGTCGGTCAATGACGAACGTCCTCGTGATCGGAGGCGGGATCGCGGGCTACTGCGCCGCGTTGGCTGCTCGCCGCGATGGGGCAGAGGTAACCGTCGTCGCGAAAGCCCCGGGCGCGACGGCGCTCTATGCCGGCGGAATGGAAATCATCGACGACCTGGACGCCGTGCTCGCCCACCAGCCGCACCACCCGATCACGAGGCTCGGACTCGACTCGGTCCGATTGGCGACCGAGCTCGACACCGCGATCCATACCCTCCAGCTGGCGCTGGAGAAAGAAGGCCTGAAGTTCGAAGGCTCATGGCGAACCCGAGGCCTGTACGCGGATATCCACGGGCTGGCCCGGCCGGCCAACCTGGTGCCCACCTCCGTGGCGGCTGGCGAGCTGCGCGCGCTCACCGGCCGCCGAGTGGCGGTCGTCGGTGTGAAGGAGGTCGGCGACTATGACGCCGCCTCGACGGCGCAAGCGCTGAAGGAGCTTCACGGGATCGAAGCCTTCGCCGAGGAGGTGAGCATCCCGGACCTTCCCCAGTCCGCCTCTCTCACCGACCTGTACGGGCGCCGCGCGCCGCAGCCGTCGCGAACAAGGACGGTCGCGAACGCCTACCCGCCGGGATTCACGAACCTGCCTTCGGGCAGCTTCGAGCTGCTGGCTTCGCCGCCTTCGCCACACGGCTGGCGATTGCAGCAGGCGCTCGCGCTCGGGATCGTGAGAGGTCACGTCACGTCGTTTGAAACGGCACGAGGCCGCGTCACCTCGGCTCGCGCCGGTGACCGGACGTTTCGCGCCGACGCGTTCGTGTTCGCCGCCGGCCATCACATCGGCGGTGGGCTGGACGGCGGGCGAATGACCAGCGAGCCGCTCTTGAACCTTGGCGTATTTCACGACGGCACGCTGGTCACCCGAGTGGGCACCCGCCTCCAGCACCTGCAATATCTGGATCCGGGCGAGGAGCTGCGCAGCGGTCTTGCCACCGACAAGCGCCTTCATCCCCTGGACGAAAACGGTGAGGCTCCGTATTCGAATCTCTACGCCGCAGGTGCAGTCCTCGGCGGCTACGACTACAGCGGCCCCTGCGGCTTCGGCGTTCCGATCCTCACGGGCTGGCTCGCGGGGCGGTGGGCGGCGAAGCAATCGTGAGAACCGATCTTGAAAAGATCGTCGGCCCCGCTGGGCTTGACGAGCGGCCGGTGCGTGACATGTGGCCGCTATCGATCATGGACGAGCGAGCGGGCAAGAAGCCCCCAAGCGTGCTGGTCGTGCGACCGGCGGACCGCGAGCAGGTAGCGGCGATCCTGCGGTGGGCCGGTGCAAAGGGGGTCAGGGTGACCCCGATGGGCGGCGGCACCGGCGTTTGCGGTGCACTGTCGCCGGAAGCGGGCGAGGTCGTGCTCGACATGAGCGCCTTCGACCGCATCCTCGAGGTCCACGAGACGAACCTCATGTGTCGCTGCGAATCCGGCGTGAACGGACTGGTCCTCGAAAAGCACCTGAACGAGAGCGGGCTGACGCTCGGGCACTTTCCCAGCTCGCTGCCGGGCACGACCATCGGCGGCCTCATCGCCACCCGCTCGTCGGGCCAGGAGTCGAGCCGTTACGGAAGCATCGAGGACATGGTGCTCGGGCTCGATGTAGTTCTTCCGGATGGGACATTCGCAGAGCCAAGGCCCGGACCTCGGTCCGCGGCCGGTCCGGCGGTGCATCAGCTCTGGCTTGGGTCGGAGGGTGCGCTCGGCGTGGTGGTTGCGGCAGTGCTGCGAGTTCACCGGCTGCCAGAAGTTGTAGTGGGCCGCGGCTTTGGGTTTCCCGACCTGGCGACCGGTCTCGAGGCGATGCGGGCGATCATGCAGGCCGGCATCCGGCCGCTGGTGCTGCGGCTCTATGACGCCGACGACACCGCATTCAACGGTTACGACCTCCACTCCGGCGGGTGCCTTCTCGTCGTCGCCACGGCCGGCGTGCCCGGCGTCGCGGCAGCCGAAGCCGAGGCGGTGAAGACCCTGGTCGGAACCGCGAGCGATCTGGGCGACGCTCCCTGGCAGCGGTGGCAGGATCACCGCTTCTCGCTTTCCGCGGAGCGCATGAAATCCTTACTCGAGCCCGCTGGCGCATACCTGGACACCATCGAGCTGGCGGCGCCCTGGACGGTGTTGCCCGAGCTGCATGCGCGGGTCAAGACCGCAATAGCCGTCGGTGGACTGGCGTTATGCCATTTCAGTCATGCCTACGAGCAAGGCTGCTGCGCGTACTTCACGTTCGGCGGCTCCGGAGCGACTGAGCAGGACGCTCGTGAGGCGTATGGGCGTGCCTGGGAAGGCGCGATGAACATCGCGCTGGAGCTTGGTGCGACGATCAGCCATCACCACGGGGTGGGCCAGGTCCGGGCCCGTTGGGTGGCCGACGAGATGGGAGGTTGGATTCGAGTGTGGCGATCGATCAAGGACAGCCTTGACCCGAGAGGGGTCATGAACCCACGGGCCGTCGGAGGTGGACCATAGGCGGCCGGCCCGGCGCACCGGTCCTCTTCATAGTCAATCCCTCTTCGGGTGCCGGAAAGGCTGGACATGAGTGGGCGGCGGTCGAGAGCTGGCTCCCCGGCACCGGCCTCCCGTACGAAGTGATGCGTACCACGCGCCCGCTCGAGGCGACCGAAATGGCCTCCTTTGCGGTGAAGGAGTCGCGACCCGTCGTGGTGGCGGTTGGCGGCGACGGTACCCTCAACGAGGTCGTCAACGGTTTCTTCCGCAACGGCGCCCCGATCCCGACCACGACCAAGCTCGCGATGGTTCCGCTCGGCACGGGCGGGGATTTTCGGCGCACGCTGCGCATCCCGCTCGACACCAGGGCCGCTATCGACGTCCTCAAATCCGGGCTGGTCCGGCGGCTCGACGCGGGTTGTGTCACGTATCAAACGTCCGAAGGCAACACGGCGGTGCGGCACTTCATCAATATCGCCGACGCGGGACTCGGCGGCGAGGTGGTGTATCGGGTCAATCGAGGCAGCAAACGGCTGGGCTCGCTCACGTACAAGGTGGGCAGCGGGCTCGCTTTGTTGACCTACAAGAACAAGCCGATGACAGTGGTCATTGACGGCTCTACGCATGAGCTCCCGCATGCGCAGCAGGTCGTGGTCGCGAACTGTCAGTTCTTCGGTGGCGGCATGCAGATGGCCCCGTCGGCATCGCCGACCGACGGCGTGTTCGACGTGATCGTGATCAAGGATGCCGGCAAGATCGAGACCATGCGCGGCATCAACGACTTCCTGAGCGGCAAGCACCTGGACAACGGCAACCCAAAGATTGAGCTCATGTACGGGAAACGGATCACTGTGACCTCACCGGAGAAGGTCCGCATCGACCTCGATGGCGAGGATGTGGGATTCCTGCCGGCACTCTTCGAGATCCAGCCCAGCGCGATCGAGTTCATCACGCCGCGATAAGAAGGGTCTGAGGACGCACGTTGGCGCCAAACCAACCGAATCGGGCCCTGTAGATAATTCCGTCTGTGACTAAGGGCGTCATCGCCACACCGCACAAGATCGCGTCCGAGGTCGGTGCGCAGGTCCTTCGCGACGGCGGCAACGCCATTGACGCTGTGATTGCCGCGAATGCGGTGCTGTGCGTGGTCTACCCGCACATGACATCTATCGGGGGCGACCTGATGGCGATCGTTTGGGAGGCGGGAGCCAAGGCGCCGGTCGGGCTGATCGGCGCGGGTCGCTCAGGCGAGCTCGCGACGATCGATGCCGTTCGGTCGCGCGGCCACGAGGAGATGCCAGAGCGAGGCGTCCTGACCGTCACCGTTCCCGGCACCGTCGAGGCATGGGGCCGCTTGCTCGAGCGTTTCGGGACTCTCGGCCTTGGCGCGGTCCTCGAGCCCGCCGCCTCGCTCGCCGCAGACGGCTACGTCATCACGCCACAGCTGTCCGATTTCCTCAAGTCGGGGGCCGAACTGCTGAGCAAAGAGCGTGCGGCGCAGGAGCTGTACCCGCCGATGGAGGCCGGCATGCTGCTGCGCAACCCGGACCTGGCTTCCGTGCTGCGCGACATCGGCCGCGGCGGGATCAGCAGCTTCTATCGGGGAGAGATCGCCGCGGCGATCGTGTCGGCGATCTCCAAGCGCGATGGACTCGTGACAACTCGTGACATGGCGACGCACCGGTCGCAATGGGTCGAGCCGCTCACGATGCGGTATCGAGGCGTCGAGGTCCACGAGCTCCCGCCGCCGACGCAAGGCCTGGCTGCGCTCGCCATCCTCGCGAGGCTCAACGCACTGTCGCGCGAAGAGCTTCAGCCCGGACCTGGATTCGTCGCCCATTTCAAACGCATTCGCGACGAGAGTTATCCACTCCGCGACAGATACATCACAGATCCGGACTTCGCGGTTGCTCCTGTTGAGCCTTTCCTCGACCCGACCCACATGACGGCAAGCGGCGCTGGAATCCGAGAGGGCGGCGACACGACCTACCTGTGCGCAGCGGACGAGCACGGCAACCTCGTGTCACTGATCCAGAGCGTGGCTTTCGACTTTGGATCCGGAATCGTCGCGGAGGGCACCGGAATGCTGCTGCAAAATCGCGGCTCGTATTTCAGCCTCGCGCCCGACCACGTCAACCGGCTGGAACCCCGCAAGCGAACGATGCACACCCTGATCCCAGCCATGGCGACGCGCGACGGGCGTCCGTGGGCGATCTTCGGCACCATGGGCGGAGATGGGCAGGCGCAGCTGCAAACGCAGGTGCTCGTCAACCTGGTAGATCACAGTCTCGAGCCGGCTGAAGCTGTGGCGCGTCCGCGAATCCGAGTGCAGGCCGGCGGCGAGCGCACTTCGATCGAGGCCGACTATCCGCACGCGGCCGCGCTCGCGCGTTCGGATCGGCGCTTCGAGCTGATGCCCAAAGGGCACTGGTCGTTCGGCCACGCCCACGCGATCTTGATCGACGGTCCCACCGCTTGGCGTGCGGGTGCTGATCCCAGGTCTGACGGCTCAGTTGAATTCGGTGCTTAACGGTCAGTTCTGCTTCGCACGTATACTTTCCAATCGGTTTGGCAGAACAGACTGAAGTCAAAGGCAAGCTGATCGCGGAGTACAAGCGCGGTGAGAAGGACACGGGTTCCCCCGAGGTTCAGATCGCGCTTTCGACCACCCGCATCCGGGAGCTCACCGAGCACCTGAAGACGCACGCCAAGGACCATCACTCGCGCCGCGGCCTTCTCCTCCTGGTTGGCAAGCAACGGCGTCTGCTGAACTACCTGAAGGACACCGACATCGAGCGCTATCGCGCCCTCGTCGGCAAGCTCGGGATCAGGAGATAGCCGGGCGCGCGCATGGCGCACGCCAAATTAGTCCTGCCGGATCAGTCCGGTGTCGTAAGTCAATCGGGAGGACCCACCGCTGTTTGGTTAGCGCGGGTCAGCTCTTAGAAGCTCTCACTGAGGCTCCGGCCCATTCCGGCAAGGCCTGAGCGACAGCTGCTAGGAACCTGACCCCGATCGCAACCTCCGCGGCGCCGTCCTCCCAGAACATTGGAGGAATTTGCACGTGGCAATCGTGACAAAGAACGTGGAAGTCGCTGACAAGCGGCTTTCGATCGAGACCGGCCGGGTGGCCGAACAAGCAAACGGCGCGGTGATTCTGCGCCAAGGCGACACCGTCGTCCTGAGCACAGCGGTCATGGCGAAAGAGCCAAGGGTGGGGATCGACTGGTTCCCGCTCACCTGCGACTACGAAGAGAAGCTGTACGCAGCGGGCAAGATCCCCGGCGCGTTCATGCGCCGCGAGGGACGCCCAAGCGAGACGGCGATCCTGGCGTCACGGCTGACAGACCGCCCGCTGCGGCCGCTGTTTCCGGAGGGCTTCAGGCTCGACGTCCAGGTCGTCTCCACAGTGCTCTCGGTCGACCAGGAGAACGACCCGACGATCCTGAGCATCAACGGCGCCTCGACGGCGCTCGTGATCTCAGACATTCCGTTTGGTGGACCGGTCGGCGCTGTGCGGATGGGTCTCCTCGACGGAAAGATCACCGTCAACCCGCCGCTCTCGCGAATGAGCGAATCAGAGCTCGACCTCGTGGTCGCCGGCACCGCAGACGCCATCCTGATGGTCGAGGCTGGGGCCAAGGGCGTGACCGAGGCGATAGTGCTCGAGGCCCTCGAGATGGCTCACAACGCGATCAAGGGGATCTGCGCCGCCCAGGTCGAGCTGCAGCAGCAGGTCGGCCGGGAGAAGCGCGAATGGATCCCGGCGGCGTATCCCCCGCAGATGCTCGAGATCGTTGGCGAGTACCTTGCGCTGCGCCTCGACCCAGTGCTCTACAAGGCCGACAAGGCTACGCGTGAAGCCGACATCGATGACCTGCGGACCAAGACCATCGTCGAGCTCGGCGAGCGGTTTCCCGAGCACATCGAGATCCTCGGCAAGCTCTTTGACAAGGCACTCAAAGACAGAGTCCGTGAGCGAATCGTCGAAGAGGGCGTGCGCATCGACGGCCGCGGCCTGAAGGACGTACGCAACATCACCGTCGAGGTCGGCGTCCTACCTCGCACACACGGTTCAGGTCTTTTCACTCGCGGACAGACGCAAGCGCTGACCATCGCGACGCTGGGCTCGATGTCCGACCAGCAGAAGATCGACGGGCTCACTGACGAGACCTCCAAGCGCTACATGCACCACTACAACTTTCCTCCTTTCTCCGTCGGTGAGACTCGCCCTATGCGTGGTCCGGGCCGCCGCGAGATCGGACACGGAGCGCTCGCCGAGCGCGCGCTGCTTGCGGTGGTCCCGCCGGTCGAGGAATGGCCGTACACGATGCGCCTGGTTTCCGAGATCCTCAGCTCGAACGGGTCTACGTCGATGGCGTCGGTGTGCGGTTCGACGCTCGCGCTGATGGACGCAGGGGTTCCGATCAAGTCACCGGTCGCGGGCATCGCGATGGGCCTGGTCACTCGCGAGGGTAAGTTCGCGGTCCTCACCGACATCCAGGGCGTCGAGGACAACCTCGGCGACATGGACTTCAAGGTGGCCGGCACGCGGGACGGCATCACCGCCCTGCAGATGGACATCAAGATCAAGGGCCTGACGCACGAGATCTTCGCGCAGGCTCTGGAGCAGGCTCGCGAGGCGCGCCTCTTCGTGCTCGACAAGATGCTGGCGGTGCTGCCAAGGCCTCGCACCGAGATGAGCCCTTACGCGCCGCGCATCACGACGATCATGATCAACCCCGACAAGATCCGCGACATCATCGGCCCGGGAGGCAAGATGATCCGCAAGATCACAGAAGAGACAGGCGCGCAGATCGACGTCGAGGACGATGGACGCGTCTTCATCGCCGCGGTCGACCAGGAAGGCGGCCAGCGCGCGATCGATTGGATCAAGGGCCTCACCGACGAGGTCGAGGTCGGCAAGATCTACAAAGGCAAAGTGGTTCGCATCATGCCCTTCGGCGCGTTCGTCGAAGTGCTCCCCAACCAGGACGGCCTCGTGCACATCTCCAAGCTCACCGACTACAGAGTTGAGCGGGTCGAGGAGGTCGCCAACGTGGGCGATGAGATCGTGGTCAAGGCGACCGAGGTCGACAGCCAGGGACGCCTCAACTTGAGCCGTCAGGCCGCGATCGAGGAGCTGACCGCCAAGGGCGAACCGATCGAGGAGAAGATCGACAAGGAAGCCATGGCAGTGGCGCTTGCGTCACCGCCGCCACCTCCGCGTGAGGGCGGCTTTAGTGGTGGTAGTCGCGACCGTGGCGGCCGCAACGGCGGCGGCGGACGCGGTCCTCGCCGCAACTAATCAAATAGATGGCTGAGCCGATTCGAGTCGCGGTCGCCGGTTACCGCGGCAAGGTCGGCTCAGTCCTCGCCTCAGCCTTTCAGATCGAACCCGGCATCGAGTACGTCGGCGGAGTCGAGCTGGGCGATGACCTGGCCAAGTTTCTCCGCGAGACGAGGCCGCGGGCGTTCGTCGACTTCACGCAACCGTCGGAAGCTCTTCACAACACACTGGCGGCTGTCGCGGCCGGCGCATCGCCAGTGGTGGGCACCACCGGCTTGAGTGCTGACGCGGTCGACAAGCTGGAGACCGCGTGCAAAGGCAAGGGGCTCGGCGGCATCGTCGCCCCGAACTTTGCTGTAGGCGCCGTGGTGATGATGCACCTGGCCGACATCGCGGCTCCGCATTTCGACGCGGCTGAGGTGATCGAAATGCACCACGCGACCAAGCTGGACGCGCCTTCGGGGACAGCGCTCTCGACGGCGAGACGGCTGGCCGCGATACGGCGCGACAAACCATTCAGCCACAAGAAAGCCGAAAAGGAGACGCTGCCCGGGACGCGAGGTGGGGAGGAGGGAAACGTCGCCGTACACAGCATCCGCCTGCCCGGCTTCGTCGCCGACCAGGAGGTCATCTTCGGTCTACCGGGCCAGACGCTGACGATTACTCACCGCACGACGAGCCGCGACGCCTACATCCCAGGCGTGCTGCTCGCGATTAGGAAAGTCACCGGCGGGTCACGGTTCTATCGCGGATTGGACGATCTCCTGGGCCTGGTTATTGATTAGTCGCCAGGACCGCGTGCAGGTCTGGGCGTCGCAGCTTGCTGCGAATGACTTCCCTCCGGTGTGCGCAATGACCGGTGCGCCGGCAGAAACATGGCGGAAGTTCCGATTCGCGACGGCACCGATCTGGGCCCATGCCCTAAGCGTCCTGGTGGCGGTTATCGCCGCTGAGAGGGCAAGTGGATTCCTGCCGCTCACCAAGGCCAGCAGCCGATTGGTTGGGTTTGCCCGCTGGATCCCGAGAGGTCTGATGATCGGGTCCGTCTTGCTCTGGATCGCGATTGTGATCGGCGCGGTCGCCAGTGTCGGTGGCACCGTTCCAAATGCGGGCGACATCGCCGGAATGTTGGTGTTTCTCGGTGTTCTGCTGCTCATCGGCGGGCTGGTCGGCCGGTTCGTCGCGATGCCGCTGATCTGCCCCCGAGGCAAGGTCACGGTGCCGCCCGGCTATCGCGACAAGCTGATCGAGCTGCGGAACGTCCACCCCGCATTTGTTGCCGCCGTGACGCAGATCCATCAAGCGCGAGTGCAGCGGGCGAACGTTCCGCTTCCGCCGATCTAGAACTAAACTATCGAGATGTCCAACTCCAAGCGACTAAACGTTGCCGTCGTTGGCGCGACCGGCATGGTCGGCCATGAGATGCTGCGCGTGCTCGCCCAACGGCATTTCCCGAGTGAACGCGTTATCGCCCTCGCGTCGGAACGCTCGAAGGGCATGACCGTGGCGTACAACGGCAGCACGATCAAGATCGAGTCGCTCGACGAGAAGGCATTCAAGGGAATCGACATCGCGCTCTTCGCCGCGAGCAGTGACATCGCCTTGATGTACGGACCACTCGCCGCCGAAGCAGGAGCACTCGTGATCGACAACAGCTCCGCGTGGCGCATGAAAGAGAACGTCCCGCTGGTCGTGCCCGAGGTCAACAGCGAGGACATCCGGGACAACGAAGGCATCGTCGCCAATCCAAACTGCTGCGCGATTCCGCTCACAGTGATCCTCAATCCACTGAGGAATGCCGTGGGCCTCGAACGCGTCCTCGTATCCACCTATCAATCGGCTTCTGGTGCCGGCCGCGCGCTCGTCGACGAGCTCGAAGAGCAGACCAAGGCGATCGCGGCGGGCACCGAACCGCAAGCCGTCGCCTACCCCTACCAGCTGGCCTACAACGTAGTGCCTGGCGGATGGAGACCGGAACCTGATGGTTTCAACGAGGAAGAGGTCAAGATCGTCAACGAGACGCGCAAGATCCTGCATCTGCCGGAGCTGCGGATCACCGCTACCTGTGTGCGAGTCCCAGTGCCAGTTGGGCATGGGGAGTCCGTTTTCATTGAGACCACAAAGAAGATCACCGCCGATGAGGCACGCACCCTCTTCGGCACCGCGCCAGGCGTCATCGTCGAGGATGATCCTCACGCCAAGCTCTATCCGACACCGCATGGGGTCGCCGGCAAAGACGAGGTGTATGTTGGCCGCATCCGTAACGACCCTTCGACGGCGAACGGGCTGGCTCTCTGGCTGGTATCAGACAACCTGCGCAAGGGAGCCGCGCTGAACGCGGTGCAGATCGCCGAGCACGCTATTGAAATGGGGGTGATCAAGTGACGACCGAAATCGGACGCCTGCTGACCGCGATGATCACCCCATTTAAGGCGGACCTGTCAGTCGACTATGCAGCGGCGGAGAAGCTCGCGGCCATGCTCGTCGCCGACGGGTCCGACGGAGTCGTCCTGTCCGGCACCACCGGCGAATCGCCGGCGTTGAGCGATGACGAGAAGATCGAGCTCATAAAGGCGATCAAGAAAGCAATTCCCGGCAAGAACGTGGTTGCCGGCACCGGAAGCAATGACACACACCATTCGGTGAAGCTCTCTGAGCGTGCCATGAAAGCGGGCGCGGACGCGCTGCTCGCCGTCGTGCCGTACTACAGCAAGCCCCCGCAGGAGGGCATGTACCAGCACTTCAAGGCGATCTCAGAGGTGGGGCCGACGATCATGTACAACATCCAGGGCCGCACGGCGGTCAACATGACGGCGGCCACGACGCTGCGCTGCGCCGAGCTGCCGGGGATCATCGGCGTCAAAGAGGCGAGCGGCGACCTGGACCAGATTGGTTTTGTCTGTGCCGGAAGGCCGGCAAGTTTCAAGGTGTGGAGCGGCGACGACAGCTGGACGCTGCCCGTAATGGCCGTCGGAGGCTACGGCGTGATCTGCGTCGTGTCGCACATCGCCGGTCGGTCGATGAAGAGATTGATCGAGGCCTACACCAAGGCCGACAACGACACCGCGCGCAAGATTCATCTCGGCCTTCTGCCGGTGATCAAGACGCTGATGACGACCGCCGCCAACCCGGTGCCGCTCAAGTCGGCCCTGAACGCGATGGGTTTCCCTGCGGGTCCATTCCGGCTGCCGCTGGTGCCGCTAACCGACGAGCAGCTCAAGTCAGTCATGGGGACTATCCGGGAGGCCGGAGACCTCATCACCTTCAAAGCAGGCGTAAAAGTCGCTTAGTGCTCTGGAGGAGCTGACTCAGCTCCACGCTACAGTCCGGACCTGTAAGAACTGCGGACTGCACGCAACTCGCACCCAGGCGGTGCCGGGCATTGGTCCGTGTCCCGCCGACATTCTGATCGTCGGTGAAGCTCCGGGTTTCAACGAGGACCGGCAGGGCGAACCGTTCGTCGGTGCCGCCGGCAAGCTGCTCGACACGCTGCTGTCCCGAATCGGTCTCAGCCGGTCGGAGGTGTACATCACGAACGTGCTCAAGTGCCGTCCGCCGATGAACCGCGACCCGATGCCCAATGAAGCCGAGGCATGCTCGCCGTATCTCAAGCGCCAGCTCGAGCTGGTGCGGCCGAAGGTGGTTCTCATCCTCGGCCGGCACGCTCTCGAGCGCTTGATGCCAGGCCAGGGCTCGATCTCGCGCATCCACGGAAGCCTTGTCATGCGGGGAGACGTCGCCTACGTGCCGCTGTACCATCCTGCCGCCGCGCTGCACAACGGCTCGCTGGTGGCCGATCTCGAGCATGACTTCGACCGCGTGAAGGCGTACCTGGCCAAGCTCCTGGCTCCGCCTCCGCCACCGGTGCCGGTCGAACCCCCGAAGCAGGAGGCTGAGCAGCTCCGCCTGCTGTGAGTTCTCCGCGACTTCGGTATGTCCCGCTGGGCGGCCTGGGCGAGGTCGGCATAAACATGTGGGCCCTCGAATGGGACAGCAAGATCCTGGTCGTCGACGCCGGCCTCATGTTCCCCCAGGAAGACATGCCCGGAATCGACCTCGTGCTGCCGGACATCTCGTACCTGCTGCAGCGCGATCGTGAAGTTCTTGGCATCTTCCTCACCCACGGTCACGAGGACCACATCGGAGGCTTGCCCTACGCGCTGAAGAAGATCAACGTCCCCGTCTTCGGGACACGGCTGACGCTCGGTCTGGTCAAGCCCAAGCTGAAGGAGCATCGCTTTCTTCGCGAGGCGGACCTCCGCGAGATGCGAGTCGGCGACAAGGTCCAGCTCGGGCCGTTCCGCGTGGAGACGGTGGCCGTCTGCCACTCCATCCCCGATGCGGTCGCCCTCGCGATCGACACCCCCGTCGGCAAGGTCGTTTACACGAGCGACTTCAAGCTGGACTCCAACCCGCCCGACGGCCTTCCGACCGATATGGCTCGCTTCCGAGCGATCGGTGAGGAAGGGGTGGTGCTGCTGCTCAGCGATTCGACCAACGCCGAACGTCCTGGACGTTCGGGGTCGGAACGCGACCTGCACGCGCCGCTCGAGAAGATTTTCAGTGAGGCCCCAGGTCGCATCGTGGTGGCCAACTTCGCCTCCAACATCCACCGGATCCAGCACCTGGTCCGCCTGGCGGCGCAGTTCGAGCGGAAGGTTGCTGTGGTCGGCCGCAGCCTTCAGACGAACTTCAAGACTTCGCGCGAGCTTGGCTTTCTCAAAGTTCCCGAGGGCCTGACAGTACCGCTGGAGGACATCGCCAAAGTCCCGCCCTCGAAGCTGTTGCTGCTCACCGCGGGCAGCCAGGGCGAGCCGATGTCGGCGCTCGCACGGTTTGCGGCGCAGCGCCATCCATTCGTCAATGCATTGAGAGGCGATTGGGTCGTGATCTCGGCGCGGCCGATTCCGGGTAACGAGCGAATGGTCCACCAGACTGTCAACAACTTGTACCGCCACGGCGCTCGCGTCTTCTACTCGGAGGTGGGCAACGTGCACGTGACAGGTCACGCGCAGCGGGACGAGCTGCGCGAGATGCTCGACGCGACGCGGCCGCGCAACTTCATTCCGGTCCACGGCGAGTACCGCCAGCTCCTGCTGCACTCCGAGATCGCGCGTGAGGCGGGCGTGGCCGAAGACCGGATCATCGTCGTCGAGGATGGCGAGACAGTCGAGCTCGACGCCGATCACATCAAGCGGGGCGAGAAGGTCGGCACCGGGTTGATTTACGTCGACGGACTCGGAGTGGGGGACGTCGAGCAGGTGGTGCTGCGCGACCGCCGGCATCTCGCCGAAGACGGCATCCTCGTCGTGACGCTCACGCTGGACCGCGACGCGGGCACCATCCGGGCGGGGCCCGACCTCATCTCACGCGGTGTGATCGAACCGGAGCTTTCGACGAAGCTCATGGCGGACGCGCGAGCCGCGGTGGTCCAGAGCATCGGCCGCCTTACCGAGGCACATGCGGATCTCAACCTGCTGCGCGAGGCCATCCACGACGCGGTCTCCAAGACGGTGTGGCGTCAGACGCGGCGCCGCCCAATGGTGATCCCCGTCGTCATGGAAATATGAGGGGGTGAAATTACCCCCGCTCGCCCTTGTCGCCCCGAGCCTGTGCCCGCGGTGCGACCAGCCGGCCATGATCCTGAACCACGCCGAGGAGGCGCGCTGCGCTCACTGCAGCCTGCAGCTACATCAGTGCGGCCGGTGCAGGGGAATCGCCGGACCGTTCGACCGGTTTTGCGGGTTCTGCGGGCACGAGATGGTGCAAGGCGTGACGCGTCCGATGTGGTGGCGCCTGTGGTTCCTCGCGGCGCTGATCCCACTGGTCGCCGGCCTGATCTACGGAATCGCGCAGGCACAGGGCCACCCGCGCTAGCTCTAGATGTAGCCGCGCCATTTCGGTTGGTTTGGCGCCACATCTACGTTGGCGCTGCGCCAATTCGGTCGGTTTGGCGCCCACGCCCGGACGGGGTCGCTCAGCGATTCAGTCGCTGGCCGCACTCGACGCAGAAGCTGTGGCGGCCGAGGTTGTGGTGGCCGCAGGACGGGCAGACCAGGCGGCGCGGCGGGTCCGCCTGCAGCCACCTTTCATTTTCTCGGCGGTACCAGATGCCGTCTTCGGGCCCGAGCATCCAGCGGCGCCCTTCACTGTCGAGCACGGCCAGGTCTCTGACCGCCAGCCTGAACGCTCGGGGAAGCAGGCCGCCCACCCGGCGCTCCTCGGTCAGGAACTTGTAGCGGACTTCAGCTTCAGCGAACGGATCGACTGCCACGCGGAGAGTATCGCTCGCGGGGGGTGGTGGAATCGAGTGGGTGTAGAATCCGCTTCGGCTCAAGCGCCCCCAGCATGCGTCGCACCACATCCCGAGGCTCACGTCACTCCACAAGCGGCGCTCGTCGCGCTCCGCGCACGACACGATCACGCCCAGCCGCGCGGCACAAACGCGCCACGAGGCCTCATCTCTCGCCACGTCAGGGTCGCGAGATCACCGGTGTTTTGCTGATCCTCATCGCACTCCTCGGCCTGCTCGCCCTCGCAAGCAACGCCGGCTCGATCCTGATCGGCATCCGCGGCTGGCTGCTCGTGACTTTCGACCGGGCATGGTTCGTGCCGGTCGGCGCAGCTCTCGGGCTTGGCGCCTACTTGCTGTGGCCCAAGGCGCCGCGACCTCGATCGGTCGACGTCGTCTCCGGATTCGTCGCGGTGCTAGCGCTCGTTGGGATCTTCGGCCTGGCCGGGCACGGCGGGTCCGCCGGCCTTGCCATCGACGAGGCTCTGTTCCCGGTGGTCGGCCAGTTGGGCGCGTGGGCGCTGTTGGTCGCATTGCTGGTGATCGGGCTGATCGTGACCGTCCACTTCAGCCCGGGCGCGCTCCTGGCGACGATGTTCGGAGCAGGCAAGGCCGCGTACGCCGAACGCCTCCGGCTGCAGAACCTGGTCACGCCGCCCGCTTCCACGAAGACCAAGGCAGCCAAGCCCGAGCCCGCCACGAAAGACGAGCTGGCTCGCTCCGCCGCGAGCTTTGCGACGCCTCCGCCCACCCTGGAGCTCGCGAAGCCATGGGAGGTCGAGGAACCGGTCGAAGCTGCGGCGGCGAAGGATTCGGCCAAAGCCGTCGCACGGACGGCGGACGATGACGAAGCGCCGGCGTCCGCATTGCGCGTGGTGGCCGAGCCCGAGGACGACCTCCCCGAAATCGACTGGAAGCTGCCCTCGATCGCGCTTCTCGACACGGTGACCGCGCGGCGCGAGCGCATGGCGGACGAGATCAAGCGCAACGTCAAGATCATCGAGACCACGCTGGCGACGTTCGGCGTCGCGTGCAAGGTGATCGGCGTCAATCCGGGTCCGGCGGTGACGCAGTACGAGATTCAGCCGGGCCCCGGAGTGCAGGTGAAGCGGATCACCGCATTGAGCAACGACCTGTCGCTTGCGCTGGCCGCCGCGCCGCTGCGCATCGAGGCACCCATCCCGGGCAAGTCCGCGGTCGGCATCGAGGTCCCCAACAAGTCGGCGAGCCTTGTCACCATCCGCGAGGTCCTCGAGACCGCGGCCTTCCGCGAAGGCACTCACTCGCTGGCGCTCGGGCTTGGCAACGACGTCTCGGGTGCGTCGATAGTTTCCGACCTGACACGGATGCCCCACCTGCTCATCGCCGGTGCTACAGGCCAGGGCAAGAGCGTGTGCATCAACGCCTTGATCACGAGCCTCCTGTTCCAGGCGACGCCCGAGCACATGAGGCTTCTCCTGATCGACCCGAAGCGCGTCGAGCTGACCGGATACAACGGGCTGCCGCACCTGGCGCTGCCCGTGCTCGTCGAGTCACACCAGGCCGCCGCCGCGCTGCGCTGGGCGGTCGCGGAGATGGATCGCCGCTACAAGATGTTTTCGGCTGAGGGCGTGCGCAATATCGCCGCCTACAACGAAAAGGCGACTCAGCGCCTGGCGCGGCGCCTGCCCTACATCGTCATCGTCATCGACGAGCTCGCCGACCTGATGATGGTCGCGGCCGGTGAGATCGAAGAGCTCATCTGCCGCATCGCGCAGCTGGCGAGAGCGGTCGGCATTCACCTCATCATCGCGACGCAGCGACCTTCGACCGACATCATCACCGGACTGATCAAGGCCAACATCCCGTCGCGCATCGCCTTCGCGGTGGGCTCGCAGGTGGACAGCCGCGTCATCCTCGACACCGGCGGGGCCGAGAAGCTGCTGGGCCGTGGCGACATGCTCTACCAGCCGGTCGACGCCGGCAAGCCCACCCGCATCCAGGGCGCATTCGTCAGCGACCCGGAGGTGGAGGCCGTCGTGAACTTCTGGAAGTCGCAAGGCGGACCGCGCTACATGGAGGAGATCCTCGAAGAGGGCGTGGGTTCGGAGTGGGAGAGAGGGGAGACCACGGAGCGCAAGCTCGACCCGCTGTTCGCCCGTGCCGCCAGGGCAGTGGCCGCCGAAGGGTCCGCTTCAGTCTCGTTGGTACAGCGCAAGTTCAACGTCGGCTACTCGCGTGCCGGCCGAATCGTGGACCAGCTCGCCGAGCACCACGTCGTCGGCGCTTACCAGGGATCCAAGTCGCGCGATGTGCTCATGACCCTGCCCGACGTCGACGAGCTCATGGAGCGTCTCGGAATCGAATGACGTTTGGCGAGGTGCTGGCTGCCAAACGCGGCGAGCGGGGCCTCACCATCGAGCAGGCGGCAGCGGCGACCAGGATCCGCGCGCACTACCTGAGCGCGCTCGAGTCCAACGAGCTGGAGCGCCTGGCGGCGCCTGTGTACGCGAAGGGCCACCTGCGGACGTACGCCCGATACCTGGGCCTTGATCCCGAGCCGCTCGTGGCGATGATGCGCGTGGAGGCGCAGGAACCACGCCGGTTGCTGAGCATCGGTCGCGTCGTGATGCGGCCTCGAATGGTCCTCACCGCCCCCGCGGTCGCCGCCGCGGGTCTGGTGCTGCTGGTCGGGGCTTTCAGCGGCTACGCATGGCGGCAGATCCAGTCGGACCAGCGGCCGGGCGCGCCCACGGCGGCAGCGCACTTCGCTGCGATCAGCCCAGGAGGGACACCAGGTCCCTCACCGACGCCGCAGGCCCGCCCGATGGTGCTCGGGGTTCGAGTGACGGAAGAGGTGTGGATCAACGTGTTCGTCGACGGCAGGCCCCAGTACGCCGACGCCGGCAAGACGCTGCCGGCCGGCTCGGTCGTGTACTTCGCCGGCGTGGACATCAAGATCACCAGCGGCAAGGCGTCAGCGACGTTCATCACCATCGACGGTCGTTCAATCGGCGCGATGGGCGCCGGGGTGGCAACGCGGGACTTCTCGTCGTCGCAAACTTCTCCATAACCCTTCATGAACATCCCGAACGTTTTGACGCTGAGCCGCCTGGCGGCGATACCGCCGCTGATGTTGCTGCTCATGGTCCGCTTCCCTGGTCACGACCAGCTCGCAGCCGCGCTCTTCATCGTCTTCTCCCTGACGGACATCCTGGATGGGGAAATCGCGCGCCGGCGCGGGACGGTGAGCAATTTCGGGAAATTCCTGGATCCGCTTGCGGACAAGCTCTTTGTGCTTTCCGTCCTTATCGTCCTGGTCCAGGAAGGCCTGGTCGCGGCGTGGATAGTGGTCGTGATCTTCTCTCGCGAGCTGATCATCACAATTCTGCGTTCGGTGGCCGCGGCTCAAGGGCGCGTGATCAGCGCAGCTCCGCTCGGCAAGACCAAAACGGTGATGCAGATTTGTGCCGTCGCGTTGCTGATCCTGCAGCGGCCCTACCCCGCATTCGTGCCTCTCGCGTACGTCGCGGTTGGCGTCGCCATCGCCTTCACCATCTGGAGCGGCCTCGACTATCTCTGGCGATTCCGCTATCTAATAGCCCCGCTCGACCTAACGCGAGCCGGCCCGAGCGGGGGAGCACCGGATCGAGATGAGGCCGGTGAAGCCGCGAGTCGAGAGCTTGGTCAACTCCTGCGCAAAGGCGGGCTCACCATCAGCGTCGCGGAGTCGTGCACGGGCGGGATGGTCGGCG
Source organism: Nitrosotalea sp. (assembly GCA_035687505.1). Classification (GTDB taxonomy): domain Bacteria; phylum Chloroflexota; class Dormibacteria; order Dormibacterales; family Dormibacteraceae; genus Palsa-870. The sequence continues at coordinate 4,284 of DASRWV010000105.1, read as the reverse complement.
GTCTGATCACGGACCAGCCCGGAAGCTCTGCCTATTTTCTTGGCGGCGTCATCGCGTACTCGGACCAGGTGAAGCGCGACCAGCTCGGGGTCTCCTCTGCGCTGCTCGAGCGCGTGGGTGCGGTGAGCAGCGAGGTGGCGAAGGCAATGGCCGAGGGTGCGCGCTCGCGCTTTGGGACAGACCTGGCGGTCGGAGTGACGGGTATTGCCGGGCCGGACTCAGACGGTTCAAACAAGCCAGTCGGCCTGACCTACATCGCGGTAGCGTCGGCCAACGGGACCAGAGCCCGGGAGCTCAGGTTCAGCGGCGACCGGGCGTCCAACCGGTGGCAGGCGTCGGTCCAGGCGCTGCGGATGCTGGCGGAGGAGGCTCGGTCGGGCGGAAGAGCCAAGACGGCTTGAAAAGGATCTCTTGACGATCACGAACACTTGTTCGATAATGGCGCGACGGCCAACCTACGGCAGCTGTGTAAAGAGCATTCCCCTCAGCACTACGACGTAGAACACTCGCCGCAACCACCTAGGAGGAATCAAGACATTGGAAAAGGAAAAAGAGAAGTCTCTCGATTCAGCGATGGCCCAGATCGTGAAGAGCTACGGCAAGGGCTCGATCATGAAGCTGGGTGAGCAGGCCGCCCTTCGCGGCGAGATCACTGTCATCCCGACCGGTGCGCTGCTGCTCGACCTCGCGCTCGGCGTGGGAGGAATCCCGCGCGGACGCGTGACCGAGCTTTACGGCCCCGAGTCGGCGGGCAAGACCACGCTCGCCCTTCACGTCATCGCCGAAGCCCAGAAGCAGGGGGGAGTGGCGGCATTCGTCGACGCGGAGCACGCGCTCGATCCCCTCTATGCGTCACGCATCGGGGTCAAGATCGATGACCTCCTGATCAGCCAGCCCGACACGGGCGAGCAGGCGCTCGAGATTGTCGAGGTCCTCGTCCGCTCGGGAGCGGTCGACGTGATCGTCATCGATTCCGTCGCGGCGCTGGTTCCCAAGGCTGAAATCGAAGGTGAGATGGGTGACTCCCACATGGGCCTGCAGGCTCGCCTCATGTCGCAGGCGCTCCGGAAGTTGACCGCGGCCATCTCCAAGTCGAACTGCTCTGTCATCTTCCTGAACCAGCTCCGGGAGAAGGTAGGAGTCATGTTCGGCAACCCCGAGACGCAGCCTGGAGGCCGCGCCCTGAAGTTCTACTCGTCGGTAAGGCTCGACATCCGCAAGGTGGAGGTCATCAAGTCGGGGCTCGACTCGGTTGGCGCAAGGGTGAAGGTCAAGGTCGTGAAGAACAAGGTCGCGCCGCCATTTCGCTCGGCGGAGTTCGACATCCTGTTCAACGAGGGCATCTCGCGTGAGGGCTCGCTCATCGACGCCGCCATCGAGTACGGCATTCTCGAGAAGAGCGGGACCTGGATGTCCTACGGCGAACAGCGCCTCGGCCAGGGCCGGGAGAACGTCCGCAACTACCTGCGTGAGAACCCGACGCTGGCCGGAGAGATCGAGGCAACGGTCAGGCAAAAGGCTGCCGGAGGGACGGCAAGCGCTGTCGCCAAGGCGGCCGGCGTTGTGAGGGCCTCGGCGGGTGCCACGGAGGAACTCTAGGCCCGCCAGCCCCTCGGTAAGTGCGCTTGGGGCGGGCCTGCGCTTGCTCGCCCGGCGCGACCACTCCCGGGTCGAGATGCAGCGCAAGCTCGCCCGGCGGGGGCACACGCCGGAAGAGATCGAGTCAGCCCTGGTCCGGCTCGTCGAACTGGGGTATTTGAACGACCTCTCGTTTGCAGAGGGGCTCGTCAGGCACCGGTCTTTGTCGCGGGGTCCGCGGGCTCTGTCGGCGGAGCTAGCGCAACGAGGTGTCGGTCGTGCGCAGGCCGACCGGGCACTGGCGAGCTATACGGAGGCTATGCAGATGGCTTCGGCCGTGCGCCAGATCGTACGGAGGTACGGGAAGAGGGAGATAACGGGATATCGGGAGATGCTGGACCACGTCGGTAACCGGCTCCTGCGCATGGGCTTCTCGACCACGATCGTGCGGGGTGCGTGTCGCGCGGTTCTGGCCGGAACGTCTGAGGGCACCGAGGGCTAGAATTCGAACTACGTACGGGGGGCGGAATTTTCGCTTCCCGCAGTCATAGAGCCAACCCAAGGCGGGACCTCCGAGGGTCCTGCAATGGTTCCGCACTTTGACAATCGAATAAACGAGGTGCATGTCACATGTCAGCGTCTGTCTACGTACCGATATTGGTCGTGGCGGCACTCCTCGTCGGATTCGGAGCTGCGTTTCTGCTGCTCCGGCGCCGGCAGGGCGAAGGGACGAGCGCTCTTGCGCTTAAGGCCCAGCAGGTCGTTTCCGAGGCTGAAACCCAGGCCAAGGAGAAGCTGCTCGAAGCCAAGGAGGAAGCGGTCAAGATCCGCACCGCCGCCGAACAGGAAGCCCGCGAGTATCGGGCACAGTCACAGCAGATCGAAAAGCGCCTTCTTCAGAAGGAGGAGAACTTCGACCGCAAGGGCGAGGATCTCAACCGGCGCGAGCACGAGCTCGGCACCAAGGAGAAGTCGCTGGACGAGATCCGAGCCCAGCTCGAAGACAGCAAGAACCAGCAGGAAAAGGAGCTCCAGCGGGTCGCCAACATGACCCGTCAGGAAGCTTCGGGGATCCTGATGGCACAGGTCGAGCAGGACCTTCGCAACGAGGTGGCCCGCAAGGTACGCGAAGCGGAGCTGGCTGCTCGCGACGAGAGCGAGCGCCGCGCCCGCGAGATCGTCACCGAGTCGATCCAGCGCATCGCCGCCGACCAGACCGCCGAGGTTTCGGTCTCGGTGCTGCCGCTGCCGACAGACGAGCTCAAGGGCCGCATCATCGGCAAGGAGGGGCGCAACATCCGCGCCCTGCAGCAAGCGACCGGGATCGACCTAATCGTGGACGACACCCCGGAAGCCGTCATCATCAGCGGCTTCGACCCGGTTCGCCGTGAGGTGGCGCGGGTCGCGCTGAACAAGCTCATCGTCGACGGCCGGATCCATCCGGCCAGGATCGAAGAGATCGTCGCCAAGTCCCGGCAGGAAGTCCTGCAGCGGGTTAAAGAAGAGGGAGAGGCGGCGGTCCTGGAGGTCGGCCTGCAGGGACTACATCCCGAGGTCGTCCGCCATCTAGGCATCCTGCGTTTTCGCACCAGCTACGGGCAGCAGGTGCTGAATCACTCGAAAGAGGTCGCCTATCTCGCCGCCATGATGGCGTCGGAGATCGGCGCCGACGTACGGATCGCCAAGCTGTCGGGTCTGCTGCACGACATCGGCAAGGCCATCGACCACGAGGTCGAGGGCTCGCACGCGGTGATCGGAGCGGACCTGCTGGCTCGACACGGGGTTCCTAAAGAGGTCGTGCACGCAGTGCGTGCTCATCATTACGACGAGGAACCGCACAGCCTCGAGGCGCTGTTGCTGATCGCGGCCGACGCCATCTCCGCTGCCCGCCCGGGAGCGCGCAGGGAGTCGCTTGAGGCTTACGTCAAGCGGCTCGAGAAACTGGAGGAGATCGCCAACTCCTTCCAGGGTGTCCAGCAGTCTTACGCCATACAGGCCGGACGCGAAGTTCGGATCCTGGTCAAGCCGGAGCAGATCGACGACACAGCGGCTCAGCTGATGGCGCGAGACATCGCCAAACGAATCGAAACCGAGCTCAGTTTTCCAGGCCAGATCCGCGTGACCGTGGTGCGCGAGACCAGGGCGATTGAGTACGCAAAGTAAGTCAAAGGGAGCCCCAGCTCGGGGCTCCCTTTCATTTTGTCCGAGAATCTCCGTTGATGACTGACGTCTTCCGAATCTTGTTCGTCGCCGACGTCGTCGGCCATCCCGGTCGGGACGCGGTCAAGGCCATCCTCCCCGGCTTGAAGAAAGAGCTGGGTGCCGACCTCGCCATCGTCAACGGCGAGAACGCCGCAGGGGGGTTCGGCCTTACCTCGAAGATCGCCGCCGAGCTAAAGCAGGCCGGCGCTGACGTGATCACGACTGGCAACCATGTCTTCGCCCAGAAGGACTTCGTGCCAGAGCTTCCACACCTCGAGAATGTGCTGCGGCCTGCAAACTACCCGCCGGCTGCGCCCGGACAGGGCTCGTGCGTCGTCGAGGCGGCCGGCCAGCAGGTGCTGGTCATGAACCTGATGGGCCGGATCTTCGTCGAGGCGCTGGACGATCCGTTCCGGGCGGCGGACGCGATCCTCAACGCCAACCCCGAGGTGAAGATCGTCTTCTGCGACATGCACGCCGAGGCGACCTCGGAGAAGACGGCCA